>CAZEHT010000068.1:19597-21207 GCA_964511995.1 uncultured Mycobacterium sp. | reverse complement strand
CCCGTTGTCGCCCGGCAACGTCAGTTACCTGCTCTGGATGCTGATGGGCTACCTGGTCGTGACCGCGGTCGTGGTGGTGCCGTTCGGCCGCCTCGGCGACATGTATGGTCGGGTGCGCATCTACAACTTGGGCTTCATCGTGTTCACGCTGGCCGCCATCGCCCTGTCGTTCGACCCGTTCCATCTCGGCGGCGGTGCGGTCTGGCTGATTGCCTGGCGAGTGGTCCAGGGCTTCGGTGGCGCGATGCTGATGGCTTCCTCGTCGGCGATCCTCACCGACGCATTTCCGGCGAATCAGCGTGGGATGGCGTTGGGCGTCAACATGGTCGCGGCCGTCGCCGGATCGTTCCTCGGGTTGCTGATCGGCGGGGCGCTGTCGGAATGGCACTGGCAGGCGATCTTCTGGGTGGGAGTACCGATTGGGTTGATCGGCACGGTGTGGAGCCTGCGGTCGCTCAAGGAGGTCGGCGTGCGCACCCCCGGCCGGCTGGACTGGGCCGGGACATTGACCTTCGGCGTCGGGCTGACGACGCTGCTGGTCGGTATCACCTACGGCATACAGCCCTACGCCGGGTCGTCGACCGGATGGGGAAATCCGGCGGTGCTCGGCGCGATCGGGGCCGGACTGCTGTTGCTGGTGGTGTTCTGCTTCGTCGAACTGCGGGTTGTGCAGCCGATGGTCGACGTGCGGCTGTTCAGATCCAAGGCGTTCGGCATGGGAAACCTGGCCGGGCTGATGTCCTCGGTGGGCCGTGGCGGGTTGCAGTTCATGCTCATCATCTGGCTGCAGGGAATCTGGCTGCCGTTGCACGGCTACAGCTTCGAGTCGACGCCGCTGTGGGCGGGCATCTACATGCTGCCGATGACGGTCGGCTTCCTGGTGGCCGGCCCGGTGGCCGGGTCGCTGTCGGATCGCTTCGGGGCGCGGCCGTTCACCGTCGGAGGCATGCTGCTGATGGCGGCTTCGTTCGTCGCCTTGGTGATGATCCCGGTGAATTTCAACTACCTGGCGTTCGCGGTTCTGGTGTTTCTCAACGGCCTCGGCGGCGGCATCTTCACGGCGCCCAACACCGCGGCAATTATGTCCAGCGTTCCCGCAAGCCAGCGCGGTGCGGCCTCAGGCGTGCGCGCCACGTTCTTCAACGCCGGCTCGTCGCTGTCGATCGGGATCTTCTTCTCGCTGATGATCGTCGGTCTGGCCAACACCCTGCCGAGTGCGCTGAGCGCCGGTCTGCAGGGGCAGGGCGTTTCGGCGTCGGTGGCCCACGACGTGGCCACCCTGCCACCGGTGGGCAGCCTGTTCGCGGCCTTCCTGGGTTACAACCCGGTCGCGGAGCTGCTGGAGCCGTCGGGTGCCTTGCATCAGCCGGGCGTACATACCGACGTGCTCACCGGTGAGACTTTCTTCCCCGAGCTGATCACTGGGCCGTTCCACACCGGGTTGACGGTGGTGTTCGGCGCGGCTGCGGTGATGATGGTCATCGGGGCGCTGGCGTCGATGTTCAACCCGGGCCGCTACGGCACCGAGGAGGCCGCCGAGCGTGTGGGCTATGCAGGGAATCCGGGGCTTTCGGCCGCTTAGGGCTCACGGTCGGCGCGGGTGGCGGGGT
>CAZEHT010000068.1:0-19497 GCA_964511995.1 uncultured Mycobacterium sp. | reverse complement strand
CCGGCCGGCGGGCGACCGGCGGGCGACCGCCCAACCTAGCCTCGAAGCTCCACCAGCACCGGCGCGTGGTCGCTGGGAGCAACGGCGCCCTGCGTGGGCCGCCGCTCGTCCTTGACGATCTCGGCGTGGCTCACCCGTTGGGCCAACCCGGGCGATCCCAGCACAAAGTCGATGCGCATGCCGCGGCGCTTCTGGAACGCCAGCCGAGTGTAGTCCCAGTACGTGTAGACGCCCGGCCCCGGCTCGAACGGCCGGACCACGTCGGCGTATCCTGCCGTCACCAGTTCACTGAAAGCCGCCCGCTCCGGGGCGGATACGTGCGTCTTGCCGTCGAATGCGGCCATGTCCCAGACGTCCTCGTCGGCGGGAGCGATGTTCCAGTCGCCGACCAGGGCGATCGGCGCATCGGCATCGGCCGTCAGCCAGCCGGCGGCTGTATCGCGCAGGGCGGCAAGCCAATCCAGCTTGTACGTGTAGTGCGGGTCGTCGAGGGTGCGCCCGTTGGGGACATAAAGGCTCCACACCCGTACACCCCCGCACGTCGCCCCGAGAGCGCGGGCCTCGGCGGCCGCTGACACGTCCGGCCGGCTGCTCCAGGTGGGTTGTCCGTCGAAGCCCACCTCGATATCGCCGAGTCCGACGCGTGAGGCGATTGCCACCCCGTTCCACTGGTTGAAGCCGACGTGGGCGACCTCGTAGCCGAGCGAGGCGAACGGCATCGTCGGGAACTGCCCGTCCGCGCACTTGGTTTCCTGCATGGCCAGCACGTCGACGTCAGCCCGGTCCAGCCAATCGACCACGCGATCCAATCGGGTCCGTATCGAGTTCACGTTCCAGGTGGCCAGGCGCATGGCTTCAGATCGTATGGCCCAGTAACGACTGCGCCGGGACGTAGCGGCGCAGATGGTGCAGCCCGAACCCCATCGACGCGCACAGCGTGGTGGCGGCCGTGCTCTCGGCCGGTACCTCGACGAAGCAGCGCTGAGCGCCTCGGTCGGCTCCCCATGCGAGCAGCGTCTCGCACACCTGTCGGGCAAGCCCCTCACGGCGCCGGCCCGGGTCGACGCGCACCGAGGAAATGCCGACCCAGCGGATCCCGTCCGGGGCCGTGGTGATCGCGCCGCGGCCCACCGCCCCAGCGCGTGCCGAGGCGAAGACGACCTCGCCGCCGGCGACCGCGGTCAGGATGTCGTCCGGGACGTCCCGCCCGTATAGCGCCAGCCACGCCCCATCCGGTCGTGGCGTCAGGTCGACGTCCCCGCTTCGGCCGCCCGCCGCGTCGCGAACCATCACCCTGGTCTGTCCCACCCCCGGGGTCCGGGTCGCGAGCAGCCGCTCCGGCAATGCCACCCAGGGTTCCAGTGCCCGGCCGCGGTACCAGTCGACGATCTCGGGCAGCGCGCAGATGCCCGCGGCAGAGTCCAGTGGCACAGCAGAGTTGGCCCGGCGGGTCACCCCGCGCCCGGCCCGCAGGAACCAGCCCGCCTGCCACTGGTGTTCGACGCCGGGCCAGGACATCGCCGCCGCGTGCTCCAACGCGCGAATCTCGGACGTGCGTACCGGAGCGTGCGACAGTTCTCGCACGCTGATAACCGCCTCGCGCGGGACCTCGACCAACCCGTCCGACTTGGTCCGGATCGCCAGCGCGGGCAGGTGAGCCTCCAGGTGGCCGATGACGTCGGTCAGCGGTTTGTCGGGCGCGGAGGGTGAGCGGTAGCGGACGCTGACGCGGCTGCCGAGAGGCGGGAGCCCGGGCGGAGCGGACATCTGCTCGGGTGCTCTAGTGGCCGAACGGGTCGGGCACCTCGCCGGGCATCCACGACAGGCCCGGCACGCCCCAGCTATGCGATTTCACCGCGCGCTTGGCGGCCCGAGCGTGACGCCCGATGAGCCGGTCCAGGTACAGGAAACCGTCGAGATGACCGGTCTCGTGTTGCAGCATGCGCGCGAAGAGGTGATGACCCTCGATTGTGATCGGCTTGCCATCGGGCCCGAGGCCCGTCACCTTCGCCCAGCTTGCCCGGCCGGTCGGAAAGGATTCGCCGGGTACCGACAGGCACCCCTCGTCGTCCTTCTCGGGGTCGGGCATGGTCTCCGGTATAACCGAGGTCTCCAGTACCGGGTTGACCACGGCTCCGCGCCGGCGCGCGGATTTGCCCCGCTCCTCGGCACAGTCGTAGACGAACACCCGCAGCCCGACACCGATCTGGTTGGCCGCCAATCCAACTCCGTTCGCGGCGTCCATCGTGTCGTAGAGGTCCTCGATGAGACGGGTAATGCCGTCGGGCAGCGAACCGTCCGACCCGATCGGTACCGGAGCGGTCGGCTTGTGCAAGAGGGGATCTCCCACGATGCGGATGGGAACGACGGCCATGGTGGGCAAGCTTAAGTCAGCCGACGCGCGGGCTCGGCTGCCGTCCGAATTGTTTTTGCCGTGGTTGAATGTTCGCCGAGCAGCAGCGATGTCAATGAGGCGGGCGAAAGGCCACGAAGATATGGACGGCGTCATGGCACGAGCCGATCGGGCGGGGGATGACGCTGAGTTCGCCGATGGATTGACCCGCCGTGAACACGACATCCTGGCCTTCGAGCGGCAGTGGTGGAAGTACGCGGGAGCCAAGGAAGAGGCGATCAAGGAGCTGTTCACGATGTCAGCGACCCGCTACTACCAGGTGCTCAACGCCCTCGTCGACCGCCCCGAGGCGCTGGCCGCCGACCCGATGCTGGTCAAGCGGCTTCGCCGGCTGCGCGCCAGCAGACAGAAGGCGCGTGCCGCCCGCCGGCTCGGCTTCGAGGTCACCTGATCCGGCGGATCCTCATCGCCTGGTCGAACGAATTACCGGCCCCGATAGGGTGTCTCCGATGAATGAGCGTCTTCCCGACTCCAGCGGGCTGCCCCTGCGCGCCATGGTGATGGTGCTGCTCTTCCTCGGGGTCGTTTTCCTGCTGGTCGCATTTCAGGCGATGGGCTCGGGCGACAGGGACGACGGCAGCTCCGTTCCGACGGTGACGGCGACGACCACCACTACCACCACTACCACCACGACCACGACGGCTCCCGCCGAGCCCAGGGCCGACGTGCGAGTGTTCAACGTCTCCGACGTGGCCGGTGCGGCTGACCGTGCCGCGGGCCTGCTTCGTGACGACGGCTGGAACGTCACCGAGACGGGCAACCTGATCCTGCCCGGCGTCACGGTCACGACGGTGTACTTCGGCCCCACCGAGGGCGAGCAGCAGGCCGCCGAGGCCGTCGGCCGATTGCTCGAAGCGCCGGTCGAAGCGCGACTTCCGGAATTGGCCGAGCAGCCTCCGGGGGTGATTGTGGTGGTCACAGGTTAGGCTCTGCGCATGGTCTCCGCGCGCGTAAAGTCCGCTGTCGTACTGTGTGCCGCCCCCGTTGTGTTCCTGACCGCTTGCGCGCCTCCCGGAGAGGTGCCCGCGACGACCCCCGGCACCACGCCGTCGATCTGGACCGGCTCGCCGTCGCCGACAGCGGCCACCGGTGACCACGGCGCCGCTCATGGTGCCCAGAGCGAGCACGGGCCGTCGGCGGAGACCAAACTCGAGGTGCCGCTGAAGGCCGCCGACGGAACACAGGTGGCCACCGCGACGTTCGAGTTCGCGCCGGGCTACGCGACCGTCACCGTCGAAACCACCGGCACCGGCAAGCTGTCGCCCGGCTTCCACGGTGTGCACATCCACTCCGTCGGAAAGTGCGAAGCCAATTCGGTGGCGCCCACGGGCGGCAGCCCGGGTGACTTCAATTCCGCCGGTGGGCATTTCCAGGTGCCCGGGCACAGCGGACACCCCGCCAGCGGCGATCTCAGCTCGCTGCAGGTGCGCCAGGACGGCTCCGCCCGGCTCGTGACCACGACCGACGCGTTCACCGAGGACGATCTGCTGGCCGGTCAGCAGACGGCGATCATCATCCACGAGAACGCCGACAACTTCGCCAATATCCCGCCGGAGCGCTACAACCAGGTCAACGGCACCCCTGGTCCCGATGAGACGACCCTGGCCACCGGCGACGCCGGCAAGCGGGTGGCGTGCGGTGTCATCACCGGCGGCTGACGCATCTCACCGCATCCCGTTCGCGGGCAGCGCTCTGCCGACCCTCGGGGTCGAATGGGAGTTCGCCCTCGTCGACAGCACCACGCTTGATCTGAGCAACGAGGCCGCCGCGGTCATCGCCGAACTCGGCGATAACCCGCGCGTGCACAAGGAACTGCTGCGCAACACCGTCGAGATCGTCACCGGGGTCTGCGACAACAGCGCGCAGGCGATGGACGACCTGACCGGCACCCTGCGAGCCGTCCGGCAGGTGGTGCGCGGCCGGGGCATGGAACTGTTCTGTGCGGGCACCCACCCGTTCGCGCGGTGGTCGGCCCAGAAGTTCACCGACGCGCCGCGCTATGCGGAACTGATCAAGCGGACCCAGTGGTGGGGACGCCAGATGCTGATCTGGGGCGTGCACGTGCACGTCGGGGTGTCGTCGGCGCGCAAGGTGATGCCGATCGTCTCGTCGCTGCTGAACTCCTACCCGCACCTGCTGGCGCTGTCGGCGTCGTCGCCGTGGTGGGAGGGCGAGGACACCGGCTACGCCAGCAACCGCTCGATGATGTTCCAGCAGTTGCCGACGGCGGGCCTGCCGTTCCAGTTCCAGACCTGGGCCGAGTTCGAGGGGTTCGTATACGACCAGAAGAAGACCGGCATCATCGACCACATGAACGAGATCCGCTGGGATATCAGGCCGTCGCCGCACCTGGGCACGGTGGAGGTGCGGATCTTCGACGGCGTGTCAAACGTCCGCGAACTGTCGTCACTGGTGGCGCTCACCCATTGCCTCGTCGTCGACCTCGACCGCCGGCTCGACGCGGGGGAGACGCTGCCGACGATGCCGCCGTGGCATGTGCAGGAGAACAAGTGGCGAGCCGCGCGGTACGGACTCGACGCGGTGATCATCCTCGACGCCGACAGCAACGAACGTCTCGTCACCGACGATCTCGACGACGTGCTGACTCGCCTGGAGCCGGTGGCGAAATCCCTGGGCTGCGCCGACGAATTGGCGGGTGTGGCAGACATTCCGCGCTCGGGCGGGTCGTATCAGCGGCAGCGCCGCATCGCCGAAGATCACGGCGGCGATCTGCGCGCGGTGGTCGACGCGCTGGTACACGAACTCGATGTCTGATTCGCCGTCCCGCTCGGGCGCGACGGCGATGTTCCCGCTGCAGTCCGTTGTGCTGCCGGGAGAGACCCTGCCGCTGCGGATCTTCGAACCGCGGTACTCGGCGCTGGTGGGTGACTGCCTGGCCGGCGCCGATCCCTGTTTCGGCGTCGTGCTCATCGCCCGCGGCCGGGAGGTGGGCGGCGACGACGAGCGCCACGACGTCGGCGTGCTGTGCCGTATCGCGCGGTTCGAAGACCACGGTGGCGGCAGGTACCACCTGTCGTGTTCGGCACACCAGCGCATCAGGGTCACCGAGTGGCTGCCCGACTATCCGTATCCGCTCGCGGTCGTCCGCGACTGGCCCGATGAGCCCGGCGGAGTCGGCGCCGAAGCGCTTGCCGCAATCGAGGACGAGGTCTGGGAGCTGTTTCAGACGGTCGCCGGTGCGCGCGATATTCCACTGCCGCCCCGCGCCGAGATTCTGGGCGGTCTGCCCGAGGAGGACGGCAGCCGCCTGTACGCCCTGGCGTCCCGCGTGCCCATCGGCGCGGCCGACAAGTACGCCGTGCTCGCCGCGCCGGGGGCGGTGCAGCGGGTCGACGCGTTGAGCGACGCGGTGCAGACCCTGACCGCGATGGTCACGTTCGGGCTGTCGGACCGGTAGCGCGGCCCGCCCGCGGCCCGGCTAATCGGGTTCGTCGTGCGCCGCCAGGCTGTCCGAGAGGTTCTGCTCGCGGTAGGCGAGCTGGCCGACCCGCTGCGCCACGACGGGTGCGGTGATCACGGTGAAGATCGCGGTCAGCACGATCATTCCCACATCGGGGTGGCCGCGCAGCCGGATCGAGGCACCCGCCAGCACCAGCAGCAGGCCGAGCACCTGCGGTTTGGTGGCCGCGTGCATCCGAGACAGGGTGTCCGGAAACCGGACGACACCGATCGCCGCGGTCAGTGCCAGCACCGAACCGGCCAGGATGAGGCCGGCGGCGGCGATGTCGGTCAGCTGCGCGGGGGTCACGACGCGCCCCGGGTGCCGTCAGCATCGCGCACCCGGAAGCGCGCGATGCTGACCGAGCCGACGAAACTGATCAGGGCCAGCGCGGCCAGGCCGTAGGTGACGGTGGTGTCGAGGCTGAAAGCCGCCCATGTGCCGATCGCGCACATCGTCACCGCGATCAGGGTGTCCAGGGCGACCAGCCGGTCCAGCGTGCCGGGGCCGACGAGCAGCCGGAACATGGTCGTTGCGGCGGCCAGGCTAAGGATGACGGCGGCGACGATCCAGACGGTGTTCATGCGTCCGTGCCCTCCCTGGCCGGCCGCCACTCGCTGTCCCGTTCGAAGGCGGCGGTGAGCAGCCGTTGCACATGCTCGACCTGGTGATGGAACCGGGCGACGGCGCGGTCGGAGCTGACGTCCATGACGTGGACGTAGATGATCCTGCGCACCTGGTCGATCTCCAGCACGATGGTGCCCGGAATCAGGTTGATGATGTTGACGGCCAGGGCCAGCACCAGATCGGACTTGAGCGCGAGCCGGGCGCGCAGCACCGCCGACAGCGGCGGCGGCCCGGGCCTGATGGCAAGCCACGCGAGCTGCACGCTGGACACCACCAGATACCAGCCGACGACCAAGATCAGCCGCAGCATCGACAACACGTGCACGCGCCCCTCCACCGGCACCGGCGGCAGCGGCAGAAGCACGGTGATGGCCAGCGCGATGACCAGCCCGCTGATCAGGTTCGCGGCGGAAATATCGCCCCACAACAGAATCCAGACCAGTGTCAGCCACACCAGAACCCAGATCCGCAGCGTCAGTGCGCGCGGCTCGATTGTTCGTAGGTGTTTCACCGGGCCGCACCTCCCAGCACGGCGGCGATGTACTCGCCGCGATTGAGGATCTCCGCGGCGGCGCGGCCGCTGTAGGACATGATCGGCCCGGCCCAGACGGTCAGGGCCAGGCCGACGCCGATCATGGCCATCGTCGGCGCCAGCATCCCGGCCGGCATCTGGCCCACGTCGTCGCGGTCGGCGAACGCCACGTCCGCGGTGTCCTCCGGGTCGTCGAGCAGGGCCACCGGTGCGGCGTTGGCCCGCGCGCCTTCGGGTGCGTCGGCCCGCTCCCGCCAGAAGGCCTTCGTCCACACCCGGGCCACCACGTAGAGCGTCAGCAAGCTGGTCACCACTGATCCGCCCACCAGGATCCAGGCCAGCGCCGAACCGTCCTGGCCGCCGGCTTCCAGCAGCGCCACCTTGCCGACGAAGCCGGAGAACGGCGGAATTCCGCCGAGGTTGAGCGCGGGCACCACGAATGCGAAGGCCAGCATGGGGCTGGCGGCGGCCAGCCCGCCGAGCCGGCGCAGCGTGGACGCGCCGGCTTGGCGCTCGATCAGTCCCACCACCAGGAAGAGGGTGGTCTGCACCACGATGTGGTGCGCGATGTAATAGATGGCGCCCGCCAGGCCGAGCCGGCTCGACAGGGCGACGCCGAACACCATGTACCCGATGTGGCTGACGAGGATGAACGACAACAGCCGCTTGATGTCGCTCTGGGCGATCGCGCCGAGGATGCCGACCAGCATGGTCAGGAGGGCCGCGACGAGCAGGACGTCGTCGTATCCGCCGGCCGGGAACAACAGGGTGTGCGCCCGCATGATCGCGTAGACGCCGATCTTGGTCAGCAGGCCGGCGAACACCGCTGTGACCGGCGCCGGGGCGGTCGGATACGAGTCGGGCAGCCACGCGGAGAGCGGAAACACCGCGGCTTTAATCCCGAACGCGACCAGCAGCACCGCGAACAGCGCACTGCGGGTGCCGCTGCTGACGCCGTCGAGACGGACCGCGAGCTCGGCCATGTTCAACGTCGCGGTGGCGGCGTAGACGACGGCCAGACCGAACAGGAAGACCAGCGACGACACCATTGACACCATGACGTAGGCGATGCCGGCCCGCACCCGCTCCTTGCTGGCGCCGATGGTCAGCAACACGAAGCTGGCGGTCAGCAACACCTCGAAACCGACGAACAGGTTGAACAAGTCGCCGGCCAGGAACGCGTTGCACACTCCTGCCGACAGCACCAGGTAGGTAGGGACGAATATCGACACCGGCTGCCGGTCGTCGCCGTCGCGGATGCCCTGGCCGATCGCGTAGAACATCACCGCCAGCAGCACGATCGACGAGATCACCAGCATCAGTGCCGAGAGCCGGTCGACCACCAGCGTGATCCCCAGCGGGCCCATTCCGGATTGGGTCGGCCCCCAGCCGCCGACCTGCAGGGCGATCGTGCCGTGCCGGTCCGCGAGATACAGCAGCACGGCGCACACCAGGGTCACCGCGCTCAGCGCGCCGAGCGCGATGACCCGCTGCAGGCGCGGACGCCGCCCCGCGATCAAGGTGATGGCCGCGGCGATCAACGCGATCAGCACGGGCAGCGGCGTCAGCAGCCGGCCGAGGTCTGCGGTGGTCATCTCGACCCCTGATAGCCGGGCAGGGCGTCGAGTTCGTCGGGGTCGTCGGTGTCGGGAAAAGTCAGTGCTTCCTCGGCGTCGTGGTCGTCGGCCCCGGCGGCCGTCGCCACCCGGGTGTCTTCGTCATCGTCGCCGACCACCTCGGCCGTCGTCAGCCGATAGGACCGGTACGCCAGCGCCAGCACGAACGCGGCGACGCCCATCGTGATGACGATGGCGGTCAGGATCATCGCCTGGGCCAGCGGATCCGCCGTCGTGGTGTGGCCGGCGCTCGTCCGGTCGCGAACCGGGGGATTGCCCGACGGTCCGCCCGCGGCCAGGATCAGCAGGTTGATGCCGTTGGCGATGAGCAGCAGCCCCAGCAGCATCCGGGTCAGGTTGCGCTCCAGCAGCAGATACACCCCGCAGCTGGTGAGTACGCCGATCAGGATCAGCGGGATCAGGTAGGTCGTCATCGATTCGCCGCTAGTTCTTCGTCGATACGCGCCCCGAGGCTGCGCAGGACGTCGAGCACCAGCCCGACCACGATCAGGTACACGCCGAGGTCGAAGAACAGCGCGGTCACGAACTTGACGTGGCCGAGGACCGGCAGGTCCATCTCGATCAGCGCCGACGAGAGCGCCGGGGCCCCGACGAGCAGGGATGCGACGGCCGTGCCCGCCGCGAGGCCGAGCCCCGCCCCGAGTATCTTGCCGGCGTCCAGCGGCAGGGTCTCACCCAGTTCGTAACGACCACCGGCGAGGTAGCGCAGCACCAGCGCCAGGCCCGCGGTGAGTCCGCCGGCGAAGCCGCCGCCGGGTGTGTTGTGCCCGGTGAAGAAGAAGTACACCGACAGCAGCATGATCAGCGGGAAGATGCTGCGGGTCGCCACCTCCAGCACCAGCGACCGGGACTGGGGGTCGCGATATTCGCTGCCGCGCAGCCAGGTGATGTCACCGACGGCCGGGCTGTACGGCGCGTCGGAGGCGGTCAGCGCGTCGGCGGTTGCCACTGCGCCGGCGGGCTGGCCGGGGGCGTCCTGCGGGATGCGCGGGGCGGCGCCGAATCGGCGGTGCCGGAAGACCAGCGACGCCACCCCGGTCGCCGCCACCAGCAGGACGGAGACTTCCCCGAGGGTGTCCCAGGCGCGGATGTCGACCAGGATGACGTTGACGGCGTTGGCGCCATGGCCGCGCTCGTAGGCGGCGTCGGCCAGCAGTGTCGACACCCCCGGCCCGGACCGGGCGGCGGTGGCGAACGCGGCCAGCCCGGTCACCGTCGCGCCGACGGCGACGGCCAGCACGGCGCGCGGAATCGCGAACCGCCGCATGCTCTCGGCGTCGGTTTCCGCGGGCAGCGTCCGCAGCACGAGCACGAAGATCGCCAGCATCAACGTCTCCACCAGGAACTGGGTGAGCGCCAGATCAGGTGCGCCGTGGAAAGCGAAGATGACACCGCAGCCGTACCCGGTGACGCCGACCAACAACACCGCGGCCAACCGGTTGCGCATGACGGTGGCGCCGAACGCGGCGGCGATGATCAGCACGCCGATCACCGTCTGCAGCAGACCCTCGCCCAGCCCAACCTGCGGCCGGTCGCGAGCACCCATCACCAGCGCCGTCATGGGCAGGCCGACCAGCGTCAGCAGGATCAGCGACTGTGTCGCCGGGATGGACCCACGCTGGGTGTAGCCGGTCACCTTGAAGGCGACGGAGTCCAGGATGCGCAACGTGGCGTCGAATATCCGGTCGGCGTTGCCCAGCGCCAGCCAACCCACGCGCAGGCGCCGAATCCGTGCCCTCGCGACGAACGACGCGGTGCCAGCCACCAGCACGACCGCAGACAGCAACAACGGCAGGTTCGGGCCGTGCCACAGGGCCAGGTGGTATTGAGCGCCGCCGGGAACCGATTCCGCGTACGGGTCCAGTGCGTGTTCCAGCAGTCCGGGGGCCAGGCCGAGGACAAGCCCCGCGGCGGCCAGCACCGCGGGAGCGAACAGGAACGTCGCGGGCGGTCGGTGCGCCTTCGCCACCCGGGTGCTGGGCTCGCGCAACCCCTTGCGAGCAAACGCCCCCCACAGGAACCGCAGGCTGTAGATAGTGGTGAAAACCGACCCCAGCACCACCCCGGCCAGCACCCATGGTGCCCACGAGCCCAGCGACCGGCTGTGCAGCAGGGTCTCGAAATCGGCCTCTTTGGCCACGAAGCCCAGGAACGGGGGGATCGCCGCCATGCTGGCGGTGGCCGCGCCGGCGATGACGAACAGCGCCGGCTGCCGGTGGCCGAGCCAGGCCAGGCGCCGGATGTCGCGGGTTTTGGTGGTGTGGTCGACGATGCCGACCACCATGAACAACGCGGCCTTGAACATCGCGTGCGCGCACAGCATCGTCAGGCCGGCCAGCATCAGATCGCCGCCGCCGGCACCGACGAGCAGCGTGATGAGGCCGAGCTGGCTGACCGTGCCGAACGCCAGGATCAGCTTGAGGTCGTATTCGCGGACCGCGCGCCAGCCCGCGAGCAGCACGGTGAACAGGCCGAGTCCGACGATCATCGGGCGCCACGGCGCGGCGTCGGCGAAGCCGGGCGACATCCGGGCGACGAGGTACACCCCGGCCTTGACCATGGCCGCGGCGTGCAGGTACGCGCTCACCGGGGTCGGTGCGGCCATCGCCCCGGGCAGCCAGAAGTGCATCGGCACGATCGCCGACTTGGATAGCGCTCCGATCAGCACCAGCCCCAGTGCGACGTCGATGGCCAGACCGGCCGGCGGTTGGGCGATCAGCTCGGAAAGCAGATAGCTGCCGGCGTGCTCGCCGAGGACGATGACGCCGACCAGCATTGCAAGCCCGCCGGTTGTGGTCACCAGGAGCGCCTGGGTGGCGGCCCGGCGGCTGGTGGCCCGTTCGGCGTAATGGCCGACCAGCAGGAACGAGAGCACCGATGTCAGTTCCCAGAAGATGTAGAGCACCAGCACGTTGTCGCTCACGACGAGGCCGAACATGGCGCCGCAGAATGCGACGAGCTCGGCGGCGAAGCTGGGCAGCCGCTTCTCGGTGTGCCCGTCGTGGTGTCGGAAGTAGTCGGCGCAGTAGAACAGGATCAGGGCCCCGATCGCCAGCACGAGCACGCTCATGATCGCGGCCAGGGTGTCGAACCGCAGATCGACATTCATCGACAGCTCGGGGACCCACTCCAAACGCACGCGGTGGTCGTCGCTCTGATCGGCGGGCCAGTTGGCGGCCACCCAGCCCAATGAGCCCAGTGGTACGACCGCCAGCGGATAAAAAGCCGAACGACCCCACCGGTACACCAGCAGCGGCGCCACGGCTGCGGCGATCGCATGGGCTAGCAGGATGGCGAGCATGGCACTCCGGAGGGTCGGGGTGTCAGCCGTCTGGTGAACGTGGCTAACTCCAGGCTTAGGTCAGTCTACTTTCGGCGATACGGCCTCGGCCATCGCGATCGCGGTCGCCACAGTCTTCCTGGTCGCGTAGCCGCCGTAGCCGCCGTAGCCGGCGTGGTCGGCGTGGTCGGCGTGGTCGCCGCAGTCGTCATGGTGGAGTGGCATCCGCGCCGGCTCGAGCGGCGCCCGGCCGGCGCGAGGTGCTGCGGAGGACGGACGCGGTGCACGCTGCGGCGGCGCGGTGATCGCTCCGGCGGGACGGTCGCCGAGCGTGTTCGGGCTAACGCCCCTCGGCGAACGCCCGCAGCGACGCGATCTGCAGCGGGTCCAGCGACGGCCGGACGTTCGCACGGGCCTTTGTCACATCGGCCATCGTCACGTCGGACGCATCGATCGAGCGGCGCATCGCGGTCAGGGCCGATTCGCGCAGCAGCGCCACGCAGTCCGCGGCGCTGTAGCCGTCGAGATCCTGCGCCAGCGCGCCGAGGTCCACGTCGTCGTTGAGCGGAACCGACTTCGCGGCGGCCTTCAGGATGGCGCGGCGCGCGTCGGCGTCGGGCGGTTCGACGAACACCAGCCGCTCGAGCCGGCCCGGCCGCAACAGAGCCGGGTCGATCAACTCCGGCCGGTTGGTGGCGCCCAGCACGATGACATCGCGCATCGGGTCGATGCCGTCGAGCTCGGTCAGCATGGCGGCCACCACCCGGTCGGTGACTCCCGAGTCGTGGCTCTGGCCGCGTCGCGGCGCCAGCGCGTCGACCTCGTCGAGGAACACCAGCGACGGCGCGGATTCCCGGGCACGCCGGAACAAATCCCGGACGGCTTTCTCCGAGGAGCCGACCCACTTGTCCATCAGCTCGGCGCCCTTGACGGCGTGCACCGACAACCGACCGGTACTGGCCAGGGCACGCACCACGAAGGTCTTTCCGCATCCGGGCGGCCCGTACAGCAGGACGCCGCGCGGCGGGTCGATGCCGAGCCGCTCGAAGGTGTCGGGGTGCTGCAGCGGCCACAGCACCGCCTCGGTCAGCGCCTGCTTGGTCTCCACCATGTCACCGACGTCATCGAGGGTCACCGCCCCCACAGAGATCTCCTCGGTGGACGAGCGCGACAACGGCCGGATCACCGTGAGGGCGCCCAACAGGTCGTCCTGGGTCAGCTCCGGCTGTTTCCCGTCCGCGCTGGCCCGCGAAGCGGCCCGCAGTGCGGCTTCGCGCACGAGCGCGCGCAGGTCGGCCACCACGAAGCCCGGTGTTCGCCCGGCGATCTCCTCGAGGTCGAGGCACTTGGCGGGAACCGACCGCAGCAGCACTTCGAGCAACTGCTTGCGGGTGCCGGCGTCGGGAAGTGTCAGGACGAGTTCACGGTCGCACAAATCGGGTGCGCGCAGCCGGGCGTCGAGCGAGTCGGGCATCTGCGAGGTGACCACCAACGCCACGCCGGGGGTGCTGACCGCGGTTCGGAGCTCCGTCATGATCAGCGTGGCGACGGGCTCGGGCTTGGCGGGCAGCAGCGCGTCGACGTCGGTGATGAGCAGGACGCCGCCGCCGTCGCGCACCGTGGCCACCGCACGCGAAACGGTCTGCAGCCGGTCGTCACCGGCCAGCGCGCCGACCCCGGGGCCGTCGATTTCGACGAGACGGCGCTCCGCGCAGACGACGCGGACCATCATGGCCTTGCCGACACCGGCGGGGCCGGAGACCAGTACGCCCAGATGGGCTGTGGCCCCGAGCTTCTTCAGCAGCTCGGGCTCGTCGAAGGACAGCTTGAGCCATTCGGTGAGCTTGCCGGCCTGTACGTGAGCGCCTTTGAGGTCGTCGAACGTCATTGCCGGCTTGGTGCTTTCAGTCGCCGTCCGGCCCGAAGCGGCAGTATCGGGGACGCGCACCGAATTCGGCAACGACACAGACACCGATACCGTGTGAGCCGATAAGGCCGATGAGGCCGACGAAGCCGACGAGGACGCCGGTGGATTGCCTATCCCGTTGGCCCAGCTCACCGCCGAATTGGGCTGCACGCTGACCGGTCCTCGCGGGTCGACCGCGCTGACGGTGAGCAGCTCGGAAGTCCAGGCGATCCCGACGGCCGTGGCCAGCGCGGTGGCGGCCTGTGTGGTCGAGGTGCCGGGGCCGAGGTCGCGGGGCAGCAGCGACACCGTGTCGCCGACCGTCATCACCTTGCCCAGCAGCGCCTGTCGCAGCGTGGCCGGAGGCACGGACCGCGAGGCGAGATTGGACCCGGTGACGGTCACCGAACGGGCACCGTGGACAGTCACCGGCGCGCAGATGACCGTGGTGTCCTCTCGTAGACCGGCGTTGGACAGCGTCACGTCGTCGAGCAACGCCGTCCCCGGCGGCGTTCCGGCACTGGCCACGCCGACCACGGCGGCGGTGGTGCGCGACCCCGTCAGGGCGATCGCGTCCCATTCCCTGATGCCGAGCGCGGCGATCGCCTCGGGGTGCAGGCGGATGACCCCGCGGCGAGAGTCCAGCGCCGAGGTGTTCAGCCGTGCAGTGAGCGAAAGCTGGCTCATCGATTACTCCCTGGTCGGCGGAGGCCGAGTCGGGCAGCCGACCGCCGGGCAGCCGCCGACCGTCTTCCGGGATGTGCGCGCCGGATGGCGCGCCGCGCCTGGCGCTGCTGCTTTGGCTTGTCGTCCCAGACCTCAGGATGTTCTGCCAGCCACCGCTTGCCGCGCACCGCGAACGGGATGTGACAGACGTAGGCGAAGATGATCGCCAGGATCGTCAGGTAGGGAAATACGAATGCGGCGACGGTGCCGATTGCCAGCAGCGCGAGCAACGGTGCCACCATGTTCGGCGTCCCCGCGAAGGTGTGGATCTTGCGCATCGGGATCCGGCTGACCACCAGCAGCGACACCCCGATCATCCACAGCGAGACCGCCCACCACGACGTCCACCAGCCGTCGCCGAACTGCATCCTGGCCGCCAGCGGCCCGATCGCGCCGATCGCGCCCGCAGGCGCCGGCATGCCCACGAAATACTGCTTGGCGTAGGCGGGCAGGTCCTCGTCGAGCAGCGCGTTGTAGCGCGCCAGCCGCAGCACGATGCATACCGCGTAGAGCACGACCACGATCCAGCCCACCCGCGAATGCTCAAGGAGCAGGGCGTAGACGATGAACGTCGGTGCCACGCCGAAGTTGACGGCGTCGGCGAGGGAGTCGATCTCCTGGCCCATCCGCGACGTCGCGTTGAGCACCCGTGCGGTCCGCCCGTCGAGGGCATCGAGGATTGCCGCCAGGGCGATCAACGCCATCGATTCGGTGGGGCGTCCGTCGAGCGCGAACTTGACCGATGTCAGGCCCAGGCAGATCGCCAGCACGGTCATGGCGCTCGGCAGGAATCTCAACCGTCGCTCGTGTGGTTCTTTCGCTTTGCTCATTGGAACTCGGCAATGACGGTCTCGCCGGCCACCGTGCGTTGCCCGGGCGACACCAGCACGTCGGTTCCGGCGGGAAGGTAGGTGTCCAGGCGTGAGCCGAACCGGATCAATCCGTAGGTGTCGCCGATCGCGATCTTGTCGCCGGCCTTGATGTCGCAGAGGATCCGGCGGGCCAGCAGACCGGCGATCTGAACGACGACGACCTCCGGCCCGTCGGCACTGCGGATGACGACGCTGTTGCGTTCGTTCTCGGCGCTGGCGGCAGGCAGGTCTGCGGAGATGAACCGGCCCGGACGGTGGATCGCGGCGGTCACTTCGCCCCCGACCGGGGCGCGCTGGACATGTGCGTCGAGCAGCGACAAGAAGATGCTGACCCGTGGCCGCCGCTGATCGCCCATGCCGAGTTCGTGCGGCGGCGCGGCCTCTTCGACGAGGCAGACCTTGCCGTCGGCGGGCGCGACGACGGCACCGGGCCGGGTGGGCGGCACCCGGCCCGGGTGCCGGAAGAACGCGGCGTTTGCCGCTGCGCCGGCCAGCCCCGCCGTGACGGCCCAGCGACTCCGGTAGCCCAGCGCCGCCAACGCCAGACTCGCGCCGACGAACGGACGGCCAGCCGGATGCATCGGCGGAATCTCGGACCGGATCAGGTCCAACACGTGCGATGTGTCAGACGTGGGGGGGCGGCGGGCCACCGGGACATTCTATGTAGACAGGTCCCATGCGTGTACGGCCGATCCGGCCGCCAGTTCGGTGACTTCCTCGGGGATTTCCAGGAGGCAATTGGCCGACGCCAGCCAGCGCAGGTGATGTGATGCCGGTGGGCCGTAGCCGGTGACGACGTCCCCGTCGAGCACACCGCGGCGGAACTGCCGTTTGCCGCGCGGTGAGGTCAAACCCTCCGTCAGCGTCGCCGTGCGAATCCGGCGGTGTGGGCTCGGCAACGACATGGCCGCCCGCAGCGGTGCCCGCACGAACACCTCGAAGGAGACCAGGGCGCTGACCGGATTTCCGGGCAGCGTCACAATCGGGACGCCGCCGAAGCGCCCGCAGCCCTGCGGCATGCCGGGCTGCATCGCGACCTTGACGAAATCGACATCATCGCCGAGGGCCTCCTTGACGACTTCGTACGCTCCGGCGCTGACCCCTCCGGTGGTGATGACGAGGTCCACCTCGCCATCGTCGCCATCGTCGACGAACCGGGCGAGCGCCGCCCGGAACTCGGCGACGTCGTCGCCGGCACTTGGCGTGCTCACGACCCCGCCTCCCGCCTCGCGTACGGCGGCCGCCAGCATCACCGCGTTGGACTCGTAGATCTGGCCGGGCCGCAGCGGTGTTCCCGGCGCGACGAGTTCGGTGCCCGTCGACATCACCAACACGCGCTGTCGCGGATGCACGGGTAGTTCGGCGATGCCCAGCGCGGCGGCGAGCCCGAGTACCGCGGGTGTCACGACCTGGCCGCCGTGCAGGACCGTGGTGCCCGCGGTGACGTCCTCACCTGCCCTGCGGATGTGCTGGCCGAGGACGGCCGAAGCGCGGATCGTCACGATGTCGGTCGCCGCGTCGGTGGACTCGACCGGCACCACGGCCGTGGCGCCCGCGGGAACCGGAGCGCCGGTCATGATGCGGTGGGCGGTGCCCGGCGCAAGGCTCAGCGGGTCGGTTCGTCCCGCGGGGATGTCCTCGGAGACGGGGAGTCTCACCGGCGATCCTGGCGATGCCGGCGCGATGTCGGCGGCTCTGACGGCGTAGCCGTCCATCGCCGAATTGTCGAAACCGGGCAGTGACAGCCCGGCGACCACATCGGCCGCCAGGACCAGACCCTCGGCCTGCGCCAAGGGCAGCATCGCCGCGGGACGGGCCGCGATGAGCCCCGCGACGATACGCCGGTGTTCCTCGACGGTGCGCACGGCTAGCCGGCGGTTTCTTCGGGCACCGGCCACTTCCGTCCACTCATGGACTCGAACATACGGCGGGGTCTGGACACGGTTGCGTCCTGCCTGCACTCTGGGGCGATGCGAACAGCGATCAATCTGGTCGCGGTGATCACGGTGACGCTGCTGACGCTGACCGGATGCGCCGCGCGGGAATCGTCGCAGGAATCATTGCAGGTGCGGGATCTGCTGCCGGCGTGGAACGACACCGCCGCCGTGTCCCGCATCACCGACTTCGTCCGGCGGGTCACCACGCCGGGCACCGCCGACTTCGTCCCGGAACCCGATCGCGTGGCCGTGTTCGACAACGACGGGACGCTGTGGCCGGAGGATCCGGTGCCCGTCCAACTCGCCTACGCCATCGACGAGGCCAACCGCCTTGCCGCCGCCGATCCGGCCGTGGCGATCGACCCCATGGTGAAGGCCGCCCAGCGCGGAGACGCCGCGACGCTGCTGGCCGGCGAGGGGCAGAACGGACTGATGCGCGTCCTCGCCCTGAGTCACGTGGGCATGACCACCGACGAGTTCGCCGACCGGGTTTCGTCGTGGCTGACCACCGCCCGGCATCCACGTTTCGGCCGGCCCTATGACCAACTGACCTACGAGCCCCAGCAGCAATTGTTGAAGTATCTGCGCGGCAACGGCTTTGATACCTACATCGTCTCCGGCGGCGGTGCCGACTTCCTGCGGGTGTTCTCCGATCGGGTGTACGGCATACCGCCGGAGCGGGTGG
Organism: uncultured Mycobacterium sp.; assembly: GCA_964511995.1. Classification (GTDB taxonomy): domain Bacteria; phylum Actinomycetota; class Actinomycetes; order Mycobacteriales; family Mycobacteriaceae; genus Mycobacterium. The sequence continues at coordinate 1,422 of CAZEHT010000068.1, read as the reverse complement.
TCGGGTCGACGGCGACGGTGAGGTTCGAGATGCGCGCCGGAAAGCCCGTCCTGGTCAAGACCGCTGACTACGTGTTCGTCAACGACAAGGACGGCAAGCCGGCCGGCATACACAACTTCATCGCCCGCCGACCGATTCTCGCCGTCGGCAACAGTGACGGCGATCAAGCGATGCTGGAGTACACCACGATCGGCAACCCTCGGCCCAGCCTGGGGGTGCTCATCCACCACACCGACGCCGACCGCGAATTCGCCTACGATGCTCATCCGAGCTCTTCGGGGCAGCTGGTCACCGCTCGGCAGGAAGCCGGGACTGCCGGGTGGACGGTGGTCGACATGAAAGCCGACTGGAACACGGTTTTCAGCCCACGGCCCTGAATCGGGCCCCGCCGGACGGCACCCCCGAAGGTGGCCAATGGCCCGATGCCGGCGGCGCCGCCCGTCGGCAGGGGCGGGGCATCGCCACACCGCCCGCACCGCCCGCACCGCCCGCACCGCCCGCACCGCCCGCCGACAGTGGCCGGGCGCACACTTGGCGCCTTCCGAGTTGCGCTCCGATGGGCTGCGTTTACTGTCGGATCATGGCAACCGGTGGAGTCCTTTTCGACATCGACGGGGTGCTGGTGACCTCGTGGAAGCCGATTCCGGGTGCTCGGGAAACCCTGACCGCCCTGGCGCAGCATGGGGTTCCGCGGTGCTATCTGACGAACACCACGACACGCACGCGTATTCAGATCGCCGAGCTGCTCACCGACGCGGGTATGGCCGTCACGCCCCGCGAGGTGATCACCGCCGCGGTGCTGACCGCGGAGTTCGTGCGTGAACGCTATCCCGGCGCGTGCTGTTTCCTGGTCAACAGCGGCGACATCGCCGACGACCTGCCGGGTATCGACATCGTGTCGTCGGCGGACACCCGCGGCGGGCCGATGCCCGACAAGCCAGACGTCGTGCTTCTCGGCGGTGCCGGGACCGAGTACGACCACGTGACCCTGAGCTGGGTGTACGACTGGATGGCCCAGGGCGTACCCGTCGTGGCCATGCACCGCAGCACGTCGTGGACAACGACCGACGGGCTGCGCATCGACACCGGCCTGTACCTGCTGGGTATGGAAGCGGCGTCGGGCCGCAAGGCCACCGCCGTGGGAAAGCCCGCGCCCGAGGGGTTCTTGGCCTCGGCGGCCCTGATCGGCGCCGAGCCCGACGAGATGTACATGGTCGGCGATGACCTGAACATCGACGTGCTCGCCGCTCAGGTCGTCGGGATGACAGGGGTCCTGGTGCGCACCGGGAAGTTCCGCAAGGAAGTGCTGGACCGCTGGGCTGCCGACGAGTTCGCCATGCAGCCCAACCACGTCATCGATTCCGTGGCCGACCTGCCCGAGATCCTCGGCCTCGACCTGTGATTTGTGGTGTGTGAGCCGCG
>CAZEHT010000067.1:0-21659 GCA_964511995.1 uncultured Mycobacterium sp. | reverse complement strand
GCCGCGAAGAAGGCGACCTACGCGAGAACGGCGGCTACCACGCCGCCCGCGAGGAGCAGGGCCAGAAAGAGGCCCGGATTCGTCAGCTGCAGGAGCTTCTCAACAATGCCAAGGTCGGCGAGGTTCCCAAGCAGTCCGGTGTCGCGCTTCCGGGTTCGGTGGTCAAGGTGTACTACGACGGTGATTCGTCGGACAGCGAGACATTCCTGATCGGCACCCGCGAGCAGGGAGTCAGCGGCGGGACCCTTGAGGTCTACTCACCGAACTCGCCATTGGGCGGCGCGTTGATCGACGCCAAGGTCGGCGACACCCGCACCTACACCGTGCCCAGTGGGCGCAGCGTCAAAGTCACGCTCGTCAGCGCGGAGCCCTACCACTCCTAGCCGCGGGCAAAGCAGCCGCTGATGGCGCGGATCGCCGAGAGTTTGCTGCTCCTGCTGTTGGATAACGCCGCGGCGCGTCCCGCCCTCGACGATTCGCGCCGACAGCGGGTACTGGCGGCCGCCGTGCTGCTGGACCTGGCACACACCTGCCGCATCCGGCTTGCCGAACCCGGCGATCCGGTGCCGGAGGGCCGGCTCATGGTCGCCACGGATACCGGTCCTCGCGACGCCGCGCTCGAGCCGGCCCTGGAATTGTTGTCTCACAAGCCCATGACCGCCGCCCAGGCCATCGCGAAATTGCGCCGCACGGTCGAGCCGCATTTGCTCAAGCACCTGCAGACCAGCGGCGATATCCAGCGGATCCGCCTCTACTCCAAGGGTTTACGCCGTAAGGACGCATGGACGCTGACCGACCGCGGCCGACCGGCCGCGATGCGCGCCGAAATGCTTTCGGTATTGGTCGACGACCGGCCACCCGAGCCGTGCATGGCAGCGATCATTTCACTGTTGCACGGCGTGGACGGGCTACGCGCACTGCTCTCACTCGACGAGCGGAGCTGGCATTGGGTCGACAACCGCTCCGCCGAGATCGCAAGCGGCTGCTGGGTCGACGAATACGTCGGCCGCCCACCGGAAGTAAACCTCGTGGTGACCGCCGCCGCTGTTCGATCAGCGTTAGCCTAGCGCCTGTTCCAGATCGCCGACCAGATCGGCGACATCCTCGATCCCCACCGAAAGTCGCACCAGGTCGTCCGGAACCTCCAATTGCGAACCGGCGGTCGATGCGTGCGTCATCGCTCCCGGATGCTCGATGAGCGACTCCACGCCCCCTAGCGACTCGGCGAGAATGAAAACATCTGTCCTGGAGCATAATTCGCGTGCAGCAGCCGCACCGCCGGCCATTCGAACCGAGATCATCCCACCGAAGTCGCGCATCTGGCGAGCGGCGACCGCATGGCCGGGATGGTCCGGCAGCCCGGGATAGAACACCTGGCCGATCATCGGGTGCGCGGCGAGGAATTCGGCTACCGTCGAGGCGTTTTCGCTATGCCGTTGCATGCGCAGCGGCAGGGTTTTGAGTCCGCGCAGCGTGAGGTATGCGTCGAACGGGCCCGGGATCGCGCCCGCTCCGTTCTGGATGAACCCGAAGGCCGTGTCGAGTTCTTGATGGTCGGTCACGAGCGCACCACCCACCACGTCGGAGTGACCCCCGATGTACTTGGTGGTGGAGTGCAGCACCACGTCTGCGCCGAGCGTCAGCGGTTGCTGCAGCGCCGGCGAGGCGAAGGTGTTGTCCACCAACACCTTCGCGCCGTTCCGGGCACCAAGTTCGGCGATCGCCGCGATGTCCGCGATCGACAGCAGAGGGTTGGTGGGCGTCTCCACCCAGATCAGCCTGGTGTCTTCGGTGAGCGCGGAGCGCAGCGCGTCGAGGTCCGACAGGGCGACCGGCGTGTGGCGAACTCCCCACATCCTGAACACCTTGTCGATCAGGCGGAACGTGCCGCCGTAGGCGTCGTCGGGGATGACGACATGATCGCCGGGACGCAGCAGGCACCGCAGCGCGCAGTCCGACGCCGCCATGCCGGAACTGAACGCACGGCCGAAGGAACCCTGCTCCACCGCCGCCAGGGCCGCCTCCAGCGCAGCCCTGGTCGGGTTACCGGTCCGGGCGTACTCGTATCCGCCGCGCAGGCCGCCGACACCGTCTTGCGCGAACGTCGAACTGGCATAGATGGGCGCGTTGACCGCTCCGGTAGCCGGGTCCGGCCGGTACCCGGCGTGAATCGCACGGGTGGCCGGGCCCATGGCACGGTACGCGTCGGCCCGGCTGCGGTTCTCGCTCATACCCGATGAGCCTAATCGCGGCGCCCAGCGCGCCGGTGTGGCATGCGTCCCGGCGGCGGCCCGGGTTCAGTGTTCGGTCGGTAAGCACACCGTCGACATGACTTTGTCGGCGAAGGTCTGCCGTTTGGCATCCCACAAAGGGAACAGATACCCGATATTGCAGAGGATTCCGTCGAGGAAGTGGGCCAGTTGACGCACCAGCGACATACCGAAGCCGATCGGCTGACCGGTCCGCTCGCTGACGACCTTGAAGTGTAAGAACGACTTCCCGATGCTTGAGCCGGTGGTGCCCTGACGGTAGCCGTAGTTCCACACTGCGAAGGCCAACGCCAGAATATTTACGACGACGGCAGCGGCAACGGCACCCGCTGGGACGGTTTGCGTGCAGTAGCTGCTGTAACCGAACTCCGAGGAGTCGGACACGCATTGCAGTCCGTCCGATGCGACGAACATGATCGCCCCGCCGATGCCGGTGAGGATCATGATCGGGATGTAGTCGATGAAGAAAGCCAGCACCCGGGTTATCCACGGCGTGTACGCCGACTGCGGGAGCTGGCCGATCGCCGGCACCGGCGGAGGGGGCACGTAGCCTCCGGCCGCCGGCGGAGGGAGCGGATACCCGCCCGGCGGAGGCGGCGGAGGCGGATAGTCGCCCACCGGGCGGGGAGGCGGGTAGCCGCCGGGCGGAGGCGGCGGGTAGCCGCCGGGCGGAGATCCAGGGGGTTGTTCGGTCATGATGGCCTCCACTCGAATCGGCGGCAACGCGCGAAGCAGGGCACAACGATAACTGACGGATTGCCTTTGCGTCGCGGGTGACGACCCACCTGCCGAAACGTTATCTACGACGGGGCGATTCGGACAGAAATCCGAGTAGATCGCTGCGAGTGATAACACCGACAGGTTTGCCGCCCTCGACCACCATCACCGCATCACACTCGCGAAGCGCCGCTGCGGCAGCGCTGGCCAGCTCGCCCGCACCGATCAGCGGTAGGGCGGGGCTCATATGCTGGGACACCGCATCAGCAAGCTTTGCGCGGCCCTCGAAAACCGCCGACAGCAATTCGCGTTCGGAGACGCTGCCGGCCACCTCACCGGCCATCACCGGCGGCTCCGCACCGACGACGGGCATCTGCGAGACACCGTACTCGCGCAGGATGCCGATCGCATCTCGCACTGTCTCGGACGGGTGCGTGTGCACCAGTGCAGGCAAACTGCCCGACTTGTGCCGCAACACGTCGCCGACGCTCGGCTCGTCCACCGATCCGTCGAGTCGGTTGCGCAAGAACCCGTACGACGACATCCACGCGTCGTTGAAGATCTTCGACATGTAGCCGCGCCCGCCGTCGGGGAGCAACACCACCACCAGCGCCTCGGGCCCGGCCTTCACGGCAACCTCGATCGCCGCCACCACCGCCATCCCGCACGACCCGCCGACCAGAAGTGCCTCCTGACGGGCCAGACGCCGGGTCATGTCGAACGAGTCGGCGTCGGTGACCGCGATGATCTCGTCGGGAACCGAGGGGTCGTAGGCCGCCGGCCAAAAGTCCTCGCCGACTCCCTCTACCAGGTAGGGACGGCCTGCGCCGCCGGAGTACACCGAGCCCTCGGGGTCGGCGCCGATGACTTTCACCGCTCCGTTGGACACCTCCTTGAGATACCGGCCAGCCCCTGTAATCGTGCCGCCGGTGCCCACGCCCGCGACGAAGTGCGTCACCTTGCCGTCGGTGTCAGCCCAGATCTCGGGTCCGGTCGTCTCGTAGTGGCTGCGCGGGCCGTTCGGGTTGGAGTATTGGTCGGGCTTCCATGCCCCGTCGATCTCCTTCACCAGGCGGTTGGAAACGCTGTAGTAGGAGTCGGGATGCTCGGGGGGGACGGCAGTGGGACACACGACGACCTCGGCGCCGTAGGCCCGCAGCACGTTCTGCTTGTCCTCGCTGACCTTGTCCGGGCAGACGAATACGCACTTGTACCCGCGCTGCTGGGCGACGAGCGCCAGGCCCACGCCGGTGTTTCCCGACGTGGGTTCCACGATCGTCCCGCCGGGCCGCAGAAGCCCCTCCGCTTCGGCGGCATCGATCATCCTGGTGGCGATGCGGTCCTTGCTGCTGCCGCCGGGGCTGAGGTATTCGACCTTGGCCACGACGGTGCCCGCACCCGGCGGAACGACCGAGTTCAGTCGGACCAGGGGGGTATTACCAATGAGCTCGTTGACATGCCCGGCGATCCGCATGCCGTTCATCTTCGCAGGCGGGGCCGCCCAGCTCAGCCGGTGGCCTCGCGGATGTACTCGCCGATCTGGCGCAGCGACCGCTTCGCCTCCGGCACGATAGGCGCAGCAAGTTGGAAGTCATGGATCTGGCCCCGCCACACCCGGACCTCGGTCGGCACGCCCGCGGCCGCAAGCCGGCGGGCCGCCAGCCGCGCATCATGCAACAGCACTTCCGAGCCCGATACGTGGATCAACGTGCGCGGCAGACCCGGCTCGATGTGATCCAGGGGCTCGTATATCTGTTCCGGCTCGCCGTCCACGATGTTCTTCGCGGCGGCGCGGGCGATCAGTCCGAGCAACGCGTCGAATGCCTTGGGCCCGAACAGCGCGTCGGTGTGGATGTTCGGGTGTGCCTGCTTGGGTTCCTTGGCCAGCTGCAGCAATGGCGAAATCGTCACCAACGCGGCCGGCTCCTCGTGCTCGGCCTGCAGTCGCTGGGCGAGCGTCAGCGCGAGGTACCCTCCGGCCGAGTCACCGGCCAGGACGATCTGATCGGGTTCGTAGCCGCGCAACCGCAGCCAGCGGTAGGCGTCATAGCAGTCGTCGACGGCTTGGCCCACCGAATGCTTGGGGATGAGGCGGTAGTTGACCACCAGCACGGGAGAGTCGGCGTATTTCGACACCGCTGCCGCGATCCGGCTGTGCGAGTTGACGCCGCAGGTCAGAAATGCTCCGCCGTGCATAAAGAGCACCACCCGGCGGTTGCCGTCGGCAGGTAGGACGCCGGGTGCCCGCACCAGCTGTGCGTCGGCATGAGGCAAACCGATGGTGGCCCGCACGGTGCTCGAAGTGGGCACCAGCGCACGGGAGACGAAATCGAGCAGTCCCCAGGGCCAAGGTAGATACGGGACGTGGCTGCACATGGTCAAGGCGGGCCGAAACGTCAGCCGACACGCCACGGACGCAAGCCGGCCGACCACACTGGTACCGTCCTCCACGATTTCGAGCGGGGCGCAGTCACTGACCGGAAACTTCCGGGGACGTGGGGCACCACCCGCGGCGTGACCTCTGGGAGCGATGGCGAGCTGGCTGGATGCGGTCATGTCTGCTCCCCTACGTCGTTGTAGTGGTCGGCGTATAGCGGTCGGCTCGTTGAGTCGGCGCAGTGACACGATGCCCGGTGTCCAACTGGCTCTCAGTTACCACCGGACACCTTAGCGTGACACCTCTTCGAATTTCTCAATATGCGGAGGCCCAATTGGTAGCTGATCCGGTACGCGACCGTGACTGGGCGCCCGGCGACACCGCGTTCGCCCAGGCCATTTGGAGGGTTCCCACGCCTAGACTGGTGATGTGGGCAAACACTTCCCGAACTGGCGCGGCATCGCGGTACTGGTGGGCGCGTTGGCGTCGTCGGCACTGGGGACCCGCAATCTGCTGACCGGGCAAGCACATCGAGCCCGCGAACTGATCCCGAGGGCCTGGGATATTCCGCCGCGCGCCGACGGCATCTACACCCGCTCGGGCGGCCCGGCCGAACGCTGGCAACGCGGTATTCCGTTCGACCTGCATTTGATGGTGTTCGGCGACTCCACCGCGACAGGCTACGGCTGCAAGAACGCCGACGAGGTGCCCGGCGTACTCTTGAGCCGCAGCCTTGCCAAACTGTCCGGAAAGCGAATCCGATTGAGTACCAAGGCAATCGTCGGCGCGACCTCGAAGGGCCTGTCCGGTCAGGTCGACGCCATGTTCGTGGCCGGACCTCCTCCCGACGCCGCGGTCATCATGATCGGCGCCAACGACATCACAATGCTCAACGGCATCCCGCAGTCGGCGCGGCACCTCGGCGAAGCCGTCAAACGGCTACGCGCCAGTGGCGCGGTCGTGGTGGTGGGCACCTGCCCCGACTTCGGCATCATCACCACTATCCCCCAACCATTGCGATGGGTCGCCCGCAATCGCGGGCTGCGGCTGGCCCGAGCCCAGACCGCCGCGGTTCGCGCGGCCGGCGGCATCCCGGTGCCGCTCGCCGACCTGTTAGCTCCCGGATTTCACCAGGAACCCGATGTGCTGTTCTCCGAGGACATGTACCACCCGTCGGCAGCGGGCTACGCGTTGGCGGCCAAGCAGTTGCTTCCCGCCCTGAGCCACGCACTCGACGAGTCCTCAGAAGAGTTCCCGTGGATGTCGAAGAACATTGAAGGCCGGTCCATTGCGGACAGACTGCGCATACTGTTCCGGCGTTTACCCCGCAATACCACGGGGGTGCCTGCGCCGGTGGTCGCATCGGCGCGTTAGCGTCTTCTTTCGAGGCGAAAGATCACCGGAATCGTCAAGGAGTTGCCATGCCCGAAGCTGTCATCGTCGCTACCGCTCGTTCGCCGATCGGCAGGGCCGTCAAGGGCTCACTGGCCACGATCCGGCCCGACGATCTCGTCGCGCAGATGGTCCGCGCCGCGCTCGACAAGGTGCCGGCCCTCGACCCGCACGACATCGACGATCTGATGATGGGATGCGCCCAACCGGCGGGCGAGGCCGGCTACAACATCGCCCGGGCGGTTGCCGTTGAACTCGGATACGACTTCTTGCCCGGAACCACCGTCAACAGGTACTGCTCGTCGTCGCTGCAGACCACGCGGATGGCATTCCACGCGATCAAGGCCGGTGAGGGAGACGTGTTCATCTCGGCGGGGGTGGAAACCGTGTCGCGCTTCGGCAGGGGTAGTGCCGACGGCATGCCCGACACGAAGAACCCGCTGTTCGCCGAGGCGCAGGAGCGCACCGCCAGTCAGGCAACGGGGTCGCAGGAATGGCGGGATCCACGCGCGGACGGCAAGATCCCCGACATCTATATCGCGATGGGCCAGACCGCGGAGAACGTCGCGCTGCACACCGGGATCAGCCGCGAAGACCAGGACCATTGGGGCGTGCGCAGTCAGAACCGCGCCGAAGAGGCCATCAAGAGCGGGTTCTTCGAGCGCGAGATCGCGCCGGTGACATTGCCGGACGGGACCGTGGTGAGCAAGGACGACGGGCCCCGCGCCGGTACCAATTACGAGGCCATCAGCCAGCTCAAGCCGGTGTTCCGGCCGAACGGCACGGTGACCGCGGGCAATGCGTGCCCTCTCAACGACGGCGGTGCCGCCGTCGTGATCATGAGCGACACCAAGGCAAGGGAACTCGGTCTGACTCCGCTGGCCCGCATCGTGTCCACAGGCGTGTCGGGGTTGTCGCCGGAGATCATGGGCCTGGGCCCGATCGAAGCGATCAAGAAGGCGCTGGCCAACGCCGGCTTGCAGTTGAGCGATATCGACCTCTACGAGATCAACGAGGCATTCGCGGTGCAGGTGCTCGGCTCGGCACGTGCGCTGGGCATGGACGAGGACCGGCTCAACGTGTCCGGCGGCGCGATCGCGCTCGGACATCCGTTCGGCATGACGGGTGCCCGTATCACCGCCACCCTGCTCAATAACCTGAGCACCTACGACAAGACGCTCGGCATCGAATCCATGTGCGTCGGCGGTGGGCAGGGTATGGCGATGATCGTCGAGCGGCTGTCTTAAGCCCTCTCGCTTGCGTCGGCCGGTCCCCCGCCGCCACCCTGACCCTGCGCCATCCGAGGCTGTCGATGTACTCCGAGCGGATGATGTCGCGGTGGAACTGCTCGCGGTCGAGACGATGGTGTTGTCCGTCGTATTCGGCGGCAACCCGCACCTCGGGCCAACCCAAGTCGAGGTGTCGTCACCGCCATTCCGGCGATGACCATGACTTCGCCGTCGAGCAGCACATCGCGATGAGCAACAATGCCCCGCGGTGCCCGCGGATACGGGCCGGTCATATCAATCGGCACACGATCGGCCACCACTTTGCCCCGTGCAGCGCCGACGCAGCAGCCCCGGAAATGACACCCCGCCGCCGCGACCACAGCCACGTCGCGACCGTGCGGTCGCGCAGGGTAATCGGCGGGCCCCTCGGCGCGTAGACGCCGGCAGCAGGCGCTGATAGCGCGCCGCCCGCAAGTCACACTTCGTCACCGCGACTGCGGCAAGCGCCTCAGTACCGATGACACCCGCGCCGCCATGCGTGCGCACATTGTCAAAGTCCGGGCGGTGGCGCCGTCGCCCATCCACAGCCCACCCCAACGCAAAACAATAAAGACGGCCCGGCGGGATGCCGGGCCGTCTTTACTTGCGCGTCCGCTAGTCGTTGTTGAAGTAGCTGAGCAGTCGCAGAATCTCCAGGTACAGCCACACCAGGGTCACCGTCAACCCCAGCGCGATTCCCCAAGCGGCCTTCTCAGGCGCGCCGGCGCGGATCATCTGGTCGGCGGCGTCGAAGTCGATGAGGAAGCTGAACGACGCCAGCGCGATGCACACGAGCGAGAAGACGATGGCCAGCGGACCGCCATTGGTCAGCGGCGCATTTCCGGTGAAGATAGCCATCAAGATGTTGACGATCGCCAATGCGATGACGCCGAAAATTCCGGCGACGATCATCCGCGTGAACTTCGGCGTCACCCGGATGGCACCGGACCTGTAGACCACGAGCATCCCGATGAAGACGCCGATGGTCCCCACGATCGCCTGGAAGATCATCGCGGGTCCGCCGGTTGAGACGAGATTGGCGAACAGGAACGACGCCGCACCCAGGAAGAGACCCTCCAACGCGGCGTAGGTCAAGACGATGGCCGGGTTGTCCTGCTTGCGTCCAAAGGTGGCGATGAGCACGACCGCCAAACCACCGAACGCACCGACGAAGAAGAACGGCATCATCAGTGCGAGGTTGCCTGCTACCAGCAGATAGGAGACGGCGGCCACCACCGACAGCACTCCCAGCGTTATGCCGGTCTTGGTGACGACGTCGTCTATGGTCAGCGGCCGCGAGACGCCCCGCTGCTGGGCCACATATGGTTCGTAGCCGTGGTGTACCTGCGCTGCCGTGGCGCCGGCGACACCGGGGCCGAATGTCGCGTATCCGCCCTGCTGCTTGGGCAGCGAGCGGAACACGGGGTTGCTGCTTTCCCGCACCGTCGGAATCCTTTCCCTGTGAAGTACCTGAAAGTCTTGCACGAACACAGGTCCAACGAAGCATTACCCCCGAGGGTTCCCGAATTTGACAAAATACTGCCGCCGATAACCCCGCTCCGGCGGCCATGTTTACTTGGAATCCCAACCTTCGCGCCCACAACGCTGAGTTAGCAGGCCACATGACCGACCACCCCGAAATCCTCACGCGGACCGACAACGGTATCGGCCGATTGACCCTCAACCGGCCGAGGGCGATCAACTCGCTGAACCAGTCGATGGTGGACCGAATGACCGAGGTCCTCGCCGATTGGGCCGCAGATGACGCCATCCGGGCCGTCGTCCTCGACGGCGCCGGTGAACGGGGGTTGTGCGCGGGCGGTGACGTGGTCGCGATCTACCACAGCGCGAAGGCCGGAGGTTGCGACGCCCGCAAGTTCTGGTTCCACGAGTACCGGCTCAATGCGTTCATCGGCCGCTTCCCCAAGCCGTATGTGGCGCTGATGGACGGCATCGTGATGGGCGGCGGGGTGGGAGTGGGCGCGCACGGAAACGTCCGCATCGTCACCGACACCACGAAGATGGCGATGCCCGAGGTCGGCATCGGCTTCATTCCCGATGTCGGGGGAACCTACCTGCTGTCGAGAGCCCCCGGCGCGCTTGGTTTGCACGCCGCGCTGACCGGAGCGCCGTTCACCGGTTCGGACGCAATCGCCCTCGGATTTGCGGACCACTTCGTGCCGCATGACACCATCGCCCGGTTCGCCCACGACTTCACCGAACACGGCGTCGAGATCGCGCTCGAGCGCCACGCCGTGGAGCCACCACCCAGCGGGCTTGCCGCGCAGCGCCATTGGATCGACGAATGCTACGGCCGCGACACCGTGGCCGATATCGTCGCGGGATTGCGCGGCCACGACACGGGGCCGGCCAATGACGCGGCCAACGTCATCGCCAGCCGATCGCCGATCGCGTTGGCGGTGACGCTGCGATCCGTGCGACGCGCCGCCGAACTCGACACCCTGCAGGACGTACTGGTTCAGGAGTACCGGGTGTCGTGCAGTTCCCTGCGCTCGCACGACCTCGTCGAGGGCATCCGCGCCCAGTTGGTAGACAAGGACCGCAATCCGAAGTGGTCTCCGGCCAGCCTGGCGGCCATCACCCCCGGCGACGTAGATGCCTACTTCGTCCCCGCCGACCCTGATCTGACGTTCTGAAGAGGAGCCGATATGAGCACCACCGACCCCACCTCCTATCAAACGATCATCGTCGAGCGCCAGGACCGCGTCGGCATCATCACCTTGAACCGGCCACAGGCGCTCAACGCCCTCAACGGTCAGATCATGAACGAACTCACCACGGCGGCAAAAGTACTGGACGACGATCCGGGAATCGGCGCAATCGTCATCACCGGCAACGACAGGGCTTTCGCCGCGGGTGCCGACATCAAGGAGATGGCCGGCCTGTCTTTCGCCGACACGTTTGGATCGGATTACTTCGCCCGGTGGAGCGAGTTCGCGGCGGTGCGGACCCCCACTATCGCGGCCGTGGCCGGCTACGCACTCGGCGGCGGCTGCGAACTGGCGATGATGTGCGATCTGCTGATCGCCGCCGACACCGCCACGTTCGGCCAGCCCGAGATCAAGCTGGGGGTTCTGCCCGGCATGGGCGGAAGTCAGCGATTGACCCGGGCCATCGGCAAGGCCAAGGCGATGGACATGATCCTGACCGGTCGCACCATGGACGCCGCGGAAGCCGAACTGGCCGGATTGGCGTCCCGGGTGGTGCCCAGCGAGGATCTGTTGACCGAGGCCACAGCGGTGGCGAAGACCATTTCGCAGATGTCGTTGTCAGCCGCGTTGATGGCCAAGGAAGCGGTCAACCGCGCCTACGAGTCCACGCTGGCCGAGGGTCTGCTCTACGAGCGCCGGTTGTTCCACTCCGCGTTTGCCACCCACGACCAGAAGGAAGGGATGGCGGCGTTCAACGAGAAGCGGACCCCTCAGTTCAAGCACCACTAAGGTGTCCGGGGTGAGCAACCCACCAGCCGAACCTGGGCCGATCGCGCCCCCCGACGAGGCCGCGCCCGCCGCGACGACGACCCTCGCCGAGCCGGATGCTCCTGCCGCGCCGACCGCCGAGGTAACCCGAATCCGCAGGCCACCGCTGTGGGAGCGGCATTACACGTTCTTCGGAACGCTCTTCGGCCTGATCATGATCTGGTTGTCGATGACACCATCGCTACTGCCTCGCGGTCCGCTGTTTCAGGGCCTGGTCAGCGGCGCGGGCGGCGCGATCGGGTACATGCTCGGCGTGTTCGCTGTCTGGCTGGTCCGCTACATGCGCTCGCAAACGACCAGCCGCCCGGCCCCGCGATGGGCCTGGTGGGCGCTGGTCTGCTTCGGCGCCGTCGGCATGATCGTGATGATCGCGAAGTTCCATCGCTGGCAGGACGAGGTGCGCGACCTCATGGGGGTACCACGGCTGAACTGGCACGACCATCCCCTTGCGGCACTCATCGCGATCGCCGTCCTTTTCATCCTGGTCGAGATCGGACAGCTGGTGCGTGTGGCGGTGCGGTTCCTGGCCCGCCAACTCAATCGCATCGCGCCGCCGCGCGTTTCGAGAGCGATCGCGGTTGGCGTGTTGGTGGCATTTACGATCGCGATCCTCAACGGTGTCGTCGTGAGGTTTGCGATGCAAACCCTCAACGCGACGTTCTCCGCGGCCAACGCCGAGGAGAACCCCACCGTTCCGCCGCCGACCAGCAGATTCCGATCGGGCAGCCCGGAGTCGCTGGTGTCCTGGTCCTCCCTCGGCCACCAAGGCCGGATCTTCATCGCCGGCGGGCCAACCGTCGAGCAGCTCGCCGAGTTCAACGGGACCCCCGCCATGGAGCCGATCCGCGCCTACGCGGGCCTGGACTCCGCGAACGGCATCAGGGCGACAGCGGCTTTGGCCGCGCGGGAACTCCAGCGCGAAGGAGGACTGAACCGCAAGGTGGTGGCCGTGGCGACCACGACCGGCACCGGCTGGATCAACGAGGCCGAAGCCGACGCCCTGGAGTACATGTACAACGGCGACACCGCGATCGTGTCCATGCAGTATTCGTTCCTGCCGAGCTGGTTGTCGTTTCTGGTGGACAAAGAGAACGCGCGACAGGCCGGCCAGGCACTGTTCGAAGCCGTCGACGAGCTGGTCCGGGCCATGCCCGAAGCCGAGCGGCCCAAACTCGTCGTGTTCGGAGAAAGCCTCGGCTCGTTCGGCGGCGAAGCGCCTTTCCTGGCGCTGAACAACCTGGTCGCGCGCACAGACGGGGCCCTGTTCTCGGGGCCCACCTTCAATAACACGGTGTGGACGGACCTGACCCGTACCCGTGACAAGGGCTCGCCTATGTGGCTGCCGATCTACGACGACGGTTACAACGTGCGCTTCGTCGCCAAGCCCGACGATCTGGCTCGCCCCGAGCCGCTCTGGCCCGGTACCCGCGTCGTCTATCTTCAGCACGCATCGGATCCGATCGCCTGGTGGAACCCCGGCCTGTTGTTCCGCGAACCTGATTGGCTCAAAGAGCCCCGCGGCTCTGACGTGCTGCCCAGTGTGTTCTGGATACCGGTAGTCACCTTCTTGCAGGTGTCGGCCGATATGGCCGTGTCCATCGATGTACCCGATGGTCACGGCCACCGATATGTCCGCAACGTCGTGGACGCCTGGGCCGCGGTGATGAGCCCACCGGACTGGACACCGGCCAAGACCGAGAAGCTACGGGCGTTGATGCACCCCAACGCCAACGAGTAGGCGCACCACCCCCGCGGCCACCAGTGCCTGGTAGCCGCCGATGACGTCGGTGGCCCGATACAACCCAAGATCCCGCAACGCGGCAGCGGCCAGGCTCGACGTGTAGCCCTCCGAGCACAGCACCACCCACCACACGTCGTCGCCGGTGGCTTCGGCCAGCCGCGCGTCGCTGGTCGGATCGCAGCGCCATTCCAGGACGTTGCGTTCGATGGCCAGTGCCCCCGGCACCTCACCCTCGCGGCCACGTTGGGCCGACGGGCGGATGTCGACCAGCAACGCCCCTCGCCGCACCGCGTCGGGCACTTCTACCGCCGCCAGACGGTTCAGCCGTGACCGGGCGGAGGCGAGCGCGACCTCGATACGACTGGTCATTCGCCTTCGGGCAGCTCGGTCAGCTCGGTGCGCTCGCGGCGCAATCGCCCGCTGCCGGTGACGCTGTAATAGGACATCGCGGTCAGTGGCGGAGAGTAGGCGTGCACGCTGAGCGTCGGCCCGCCGACATCGCTCGTTGGCTGCGCCCAGACCACGTCGTGCACCCAGCCGAGCGGAAAGCCCGCCTGATCGCCTGCTTCGAGCCGGCGGTATCGCAACTGCCGTCCGTCCCAGCGGTATTCCGACAGCGCACCGGACAGCAGGGTCAATGCGCCCAGCGATCCCGCGTGGTCATGCAGCTTCGTGGAGCGCCCGGGTACCCAGCTGATCAGCCATACGTCCAATTCCTCGTCGCCGTACAGCCTGACGAACCATCGTTGGTCGGTTGGTACTCCCCCGACCGGCAGCAGCCCGTCGTACCGACCGCACAGGACGTTGTCGGCGATGCGATCCGTCGTCTGCAATAAGTCGGCCACCCGGAGTCGGGTGGGGCCGGGGGGCACAGGAGGACGCGGGTTGAAAACCGGGCTGGAACGAGGGTGAGAAAGCGCGACGGCAGACATGAAGAACTCCAGGCAAGAATCGAGTCGGAACGGGAAATTTGTCGGTGCGCTCAACGCGTCCGACAACACGCCCGGCGGCCGATTCCTGCCTTCATGACGGCCAGTGTTGCATAAGTTGGCAACATGCCCACCTTCCCGCGCGCCCACGCGACCTGCGTGGCCGTACTCGCCGCGGCGATCACGGGTTGTTCGTCGGACGAGCAGACGGGGCCGGCAACGTCGGCACCGAAGGCCGAACTTTCGGCGAGTCCGACCGCCGAGCTACCACCGCGCGATCCGGAGAGTCCACTGCCACCCGAGGCGTACGGGATAAACCCGGACGGTGTCACCACTAGGGTCGATGCTCCTGCCGAAGCAGGCGAATCCGAGTATGGCCAGGCCTGCCATGCCGCCAAGGTGTGGATGGAGGAACAGGGCGGCGATCCGTCGACACTCGTCGAGCCCTACCTGAAGCTGATTCAAGATCCCGCGTTCACCGGTCCTGGCAACTTCAATGTCCCGTGGCCGCAGCTGACCCCCGGACAACAGGCGGGGGTGATCATGGCAGCAAATGGCGCGGCGCAGGGACAGTGCGGCTGACTTCCGATCTCGCTGACGGAAATCGGCCGGACAACGCGCGGCCTTGTGAAGATTTCCCATTGGTCGCCGCGGAGTGACCCATAGACCACAATGTCTGTATGCGGGTGGCGCTTGCTCTCGGGAGCGGAGGAGCACGTGGGTACGCCCACATCGGAGTGATCGAGGAACTCCACGAACGCGGCCACCAGATCGTCGGAATCGCGGGTTCGTCGATGGGTGCTCTGGTAGGTGCCCTCGAGGCGGCGGGGAAGCTCGATGAATTCACGCGGTGGGCGAGTTCACTGACACAGCGCGCGGTGCTGCGACTGCTCGATCCGTCGATCACCTCCGCCGGCGTGTTGAGGGCGGAGAAGATTCTTCTCGAGGTACGCGAAATCCTCGGTGACATCACCGTGGAGGAACTACCCATACCTTTCACATCGGTGGCAACCGATCTGCTCACCGGTAAATCTGTGTGGCTGCAACGCGGTCCTGTGATCGACACGATCCGGGCATCGATCGCGATTCCCGGGGTGATCCTGCCGCACGTCCTCGACGACCGTCTCCTAGCCGACGGCGGCATCCTCGACCCCATTCCGATGGCGCCTATCGCGGCGGTGAAAGCCGACCTCACCATCGCGATCAGCCTCAGCGGCGACGACCCCGAAGCGGGCCGGCACGATCGGGACACCAATCCCGCCACGGAGTGGATCAACCGGATGTGGCGCAGCACGTCGACATTTCTGGACACCAAGGCGGCGAGGTCGCTGCTGGACACGCCGACCGGGCGTGCCGTCCTCAGTCGCTTCGCCAACCCGGACGAATTGGAAGAATCGCCGATCGGACTCGCCGAACCCACCGTGCCCAGGCTCAGCGGCTTCGAAGTGATGAACCGCACCATCGAGATCGCCCAGACCGCGCTGGCGCGGCACACGATGGCGGCCTACCCGCCCGACCTCTTGATCGAGGTGCCGCGCAACACGTGCCGGAGCCTGGAATTCCACCGCGCGGCCGAGGTGATCGCCGTCGGGCGCAAACTGGCTGTTACGGCGCTGGACTCATTGGAAACGAGCGCCCAAGCACCGACGTGAGCCGGACGGCGGGGTCTCGTCAGTGTCGTCGGTGTCTTCGCCTCCCGTTTCATCCCGTTCCATCCCGCCCCTACACCTCAGATGCTCAGCCGCGGATGTGCTTTCGCGGAAATCAGCGGCAGGTCGAGATAGGTGGCGATACCCGGGGGTGCCGCACACACGGCGGGAACCGAGTTCACGCAATGCGCGGCGGTCGCCACGATGCCGGTCTCAACCCCCGGGCCGTCTTCGGTTATCTCCCCCTGGAAGCCCTTGACGGTGACGATGAAATCCGGGCTGCCCTTGACCTCCATCTCGTAACGCTGACCTGCCGGCCCGAAAGACCATGCGGGATCAAGGTTTTGCTCACCCATGAGCCAGTTGACGGTGACGCGGACGACGGGCTGGCCGCCGACCGTCGCTTCCCAGTGGAACTTGCGTGCCGCCACCTGGCCGGGTTCGATCACGCCGATCGGCGACGGGATCGCAGCGGTGGCAACCGCGATCTCCTGGGCGGCGCGGATCCGCGGGTCCGCGTCGAACCCGGCGGCGTCGACTACCATCTTGACGGCCTGGATGAAGCCGCCGTCGAGCATCTTCTGCATCGGGCCGGTCAGCGCCTTGTCCGGGGTGTCGCCGAAGCCCATCACGTAGCGCAGCACATCGGGCGCGTCGTAGCTGCGCAGATCGGAGAACTCTTCGGCACGAACGAAAGTCACGCTTGTCGACAACGCCGACAGCAGCAGCGGAAATTTCTCGCTGATTCCGCCGGGCGCGATGCCGGTGCCGTGCAAGGTCGCGTTGCCCTCGAGTGCGGCGGCGCGCATAGGGGCGGCTTGCTTGGCGCTCGGATAGAGCCATCCCCCCGGGGTTACGACGTTCTTGCCCGAACGCAGCAGCGCGGCGACCTCATCGGCTTTGCTTATCAGCGGCGCATAGATCACCGCGTCCGCGGGAAGCGCCAAGATCTCCTCGACGCTCGAAGTGGCGATCACCCCGATCGGTCCGACGCCGATCAGTTCGCCGACATCCTTGCCGTTCTTGGCTTCCGAATGCACCCAGCAGCCGACCAGTTCCAGGTCAGGGTGCTCGAGCACGCCCCGGATCGCGGCCTTGCCGACTCCGCCTGTTGCCCATTGCACCACTTTCAGCGTCATGGGTCCCCATTCTTGCGCCCCACGGCCGCGGCCCGGGTACGGCCCCCGCCCGTGCCCGCACGCTTGCTCGGGGGCCTGCGGGTGGTGCGACTGCCATCGCCTACATTCAGCAGAACGTGACCGCAGCAACAGCGGAAGAGGCGGAGGAGATAGCAATGCCCAACAAGGTGTTCGTCGTCGGCGTGGGGATGACCAAGTTCGAGAAGCCCGGCCGCCGGGAGGGCTGGGATTACCCGCAGATGGCCAACGAGTCCGGCACCAAGGCGCTCGCCGACGCGGGCATCCCATACACCGAAATTCAGCAGGGCTACGTCGGCTACTGCACCGGGGACTCCACATCAGGTCAGCGCGCGCTCTACGAACTGGGTATGACGGGCATCCCAATCGTCAACGTCAACAACAACTGCTCCACCGGCTCGACGGCGCTGTACCTGGGCGCACAGGCTATCCGGGGCGGCCTGGCCGACTGCGTGCTGGCGCTGGGCTTCGAGAAGATGCAGCCCGGTTCGCTTGGCGGCGGCGCGCAGGATCGCGAGTCGCCGCTGGGCCGCCACGTCAAGGCGCTCGCCGAGATCGACGAATTCGGATTCCCCGTCGCGCCATGGATGTTCGGCGCTGCAGGCCGCGAGCACATGAAGAAGTACGGCAGTACCGCCGAGCATTTCGCGAAGATCGGCTACAAGAATCACAAGCATTCGGTGAACAACCCGTATGCGCAGTTTCAAGACGAGTACAGCCTCGACGACATCCTGGCCGCCAAGATGATCTCCGACCCGTTGACCAAGCTGCAGTGCTCACCGACGTCGGACGGCTCGGCCGCGGTGGTGCTTGGCGGTGAGGATTTCGTGGCAAGCCATGATCTGGCCGGGCAGGCCGTCGAGATCGTCGGGCAGGCCATGACGACCGATTTCGCGTCCACATTTGACGGCAGCGCCCGCAATATCATCGGCTATGACATGAATGTCCAAGCAGCCCAGCAAGTTTACGAGCAATCACAGCTGGGCCCGGACGACTTCCAGGTGATCGAATTGCACGACTGCTTCTCGGCCAACGAACTGCTGCTCTACGAGGCCCTCGGTCTGTGCGGCGAAGGCGAGGCCCCCGGGCTCATCGACGGCAACCAGACCACCTACGGTGGGCGCTGGGTGGTCAACCCCTCGGGCGGCCTGATCTCCAAAGGCCACCCGCTGGGCGCTACCGGGCTGGCACAGTGCAGCGAGCTGACGTGGCAGTTGCGCGGGGCCGCCGACAAGCGTCAGGTCGACAACGTCGTAGCGGCGCTGCAACACAACATCGGACTGGGAGGAGCAGCCGTCGTCACGGCATATCAGCGCGCGGTGCGCTAACCGGCGAGCCCGGTCGCGGGTCAGCCGAGCGTCACCACGTCATAGGCTCCTTCGGCGTGGCGTGCGCGGATCGTCTTCTTGTCGTACTTGCCGACGCTGGTGCGCGGCACATGGTCGACGAATGCCCATCGTTCGGGTAACCACCAGCGAGCGACCTTGTCCGCCAAGAACTCCCGCAGCTCCTCCGGTGTCGCCCGGACGCCCGCTTTGAGCACCACCGCCGCCAGCGGGCGCTCCTGCCAGCGGTCGTCGGGAACCCCGACGACCGCGGCCTCCACCACCGCCGGGTGGGCGATGAGATGGTTTTCGAGTTCGACCGAAGAGATCCACTCTCCACCCGACTTGATGACGTCCTTGGCGCGATCGGTCAGCGTGACGTACCCATGCGCGTCGATGTGGCCGACGTCACCGGTCCGCAGCCAGCCCGAATCGAACTTCGACGTATCGGTGTTGCGGTAGTACGAGCCGGTGATCCACGGCCCGCGGACCTCCAGTTCGCCGACCGTTTCGCCGTCAGCTGGCAGCAGCGCGCCGTTGTCGTCGACGATGCGGGCCTCGACACCGCACATCGGCCGGCCCTGTGTGCCGCGCAGCGCCCAATGCCGGTCCTCGTCCACCCCGGGCGGCGGCCAGGCCAATGTGGCCATCGGCGAGGTCTCGGTCATCCCCCAGAGCTGCCGGATTTGCACGCCATGCTTTTCCTCGAACGTCCGGATCAGCGACACCGGGACCGCCGAACCGCCGCATGCCACCATCCGCAGCGACGAGACGTCGTGGCCGTCGTGGGTCTCCAGGTAGTTCATCACGTCGTTCCAGATCGTCGGCACCGCGCCCGCGACGGTGGGCCGCTGCGTCTCGATCAGGTTCACGATCGACGGGGCATCGAGCCAGCGATCCGGCAGAACCAGGTCGGCGCCGGCCATCAGCGCCGCGTACGGGAGGCCCCACGCGTTGGCGTGGAACATCGGCACGATTGGCAGGGCCTTGTCGGAGAATCCGATCCCCATGCCGTTACCACTGCATGCGGCCATCGAGTGCAGATAGCTGGATCGATGGCCGTACACCACGCCCTTCGGGTGTCCGGTTGTTCCGCTGGTGTAGCACATCGCGGCGGCGGAATGCTCGTCGATCTCGGGCCAGTCGAATTCGGCCGACTCAGCGGCGGTGATCTCGCTGTAGCGCAGCAGCTGCTTGCCGGGCACCTCCAACGGCGACGCGTCGCCGTCGCCGACGACGATGACGGTGTGGACGGTTTCCATCGAGCGCAGGACAGGCGCGAGCACCGGCGCCAGGCACAGATCGGCGATCACCACTTTGTCTTCGGCCTCGTAGGCGACGAATTCGATCTGCTCGGGAAACAGCCGGATGTTGAGTGTGTGCAGCACCGCGCCCATCGAGGGGATGGCGACATAGGCCTCGAGGTGCTCCTGGTTGTTCCACATGAACGTCGCGACGCGCTGATCGCCGGTGATGCCCAACTCGCGCAGCGCGTTGGCCAACCTCGCGGCTTGGGCGCCAACCTGCTGGTAGGTGGCGCTCCGGTAACCACCGTCACCCGTCGCGGTGACGACCGTGCGGTCGCCGTGCACTGCGACGGCGTAACGCATGATCGCCGCGATGGTCAACGGAAAGTCCTGCATCGTGCTCTTCATTGTTGGCCAGCCCTCTTCGCCTGACGTCGGGAACGGATCCACGCTATCGCCGAATGCAGGTCGCACAAGATGAGGGGCAGCATGAAGGTGCGACCGACAAACGATTTACCCCCGCACGGCGATGTACTTCAATAGAAGGATCGCCGAACGACGACATCCGGAAAGGGCAGCGTCATGCGGACCGCGGTTTTGGTTGCAGCGCTTGCCGTGGCGGCTTGCAGCGCGCTCGGTGTGCCGGTGTGCATCGCGAAGCCGGGTAAGACAGCGCAGCAGACCATCGACGATCTGCAGTCGCAGGGCTACACCGTCAACATCGACAGGATCGGCACCGGGCCGATGTCGGCGTGCGTCGTGACAAGTGTGCGAAATCCGCAGACGATCACCCAGTGGGTGCCGGCCGTCGGTCCCATTTTGGGCAACCACGGTGAGACGGTATTGGTCGAGACGGTGGTCAGCAGGTCGATCTCGGTCTCGCTGAACTGCAGCGGGTAGCCGGCGGCGAGAAGGTCAGGCGCCGGCGTACTCGAGTTCGATCATCGGAATGTCGATGACATCCGCAGCGATCTCCGACAGCGCCGTTTCACCCGACGGAACCGCGAGCATCGTGACCGTTCCCTGGTAGTCGGCGATGAACAGTTGCTTCCCGTCGGCGCTTTCCGCGATGCAGGAGGGCTCCGCGACGAGGGTGATGTCATCGACGATTGCCCGCTTGAACGTGCAAAGGACCGAGACGCGATGGCCGGTGGCCACGTAGAGGCGCGTACCGTCGGCGCTCGCGACCAACTCGGTGATCACGCCGCCGACGTCGACGCTGTCGACGACGCGCAGTGTGCGGGCATCGACGATATCGACAACGCCGCCGAATGCCGGATCACAACTCGCCACGAACACGGTTGTTCCGTCAGGGCTGACGACGACGTCGCGCAACGGCCACGGGAGACCCAGGCCGCCCACGACCCGCCGAGTCACGGTGTCGATGGCGATCAGTTGGCCGCCCACGTCGTCAGCGGTGCCAAGGAAGACGCGGCGCCCCTCCGGGCTTACCGCGACGGCCTCGGCCGCCGCCCCCGGGCGGGCCTTTGGATTCACCTTGGTGACGCGGCCGTTGGCGGTATCGACGATTGCGACGTCGGCCCCGGTACGCCCGTTGCGCGCGGCGTAGACGTACTGCCCGCTCGGACTGAGCGCAATGTCGCGCACCGAATGCGCCAGCGGAACGTTTCGCCCGGACACACCACCGCTCTCGATGACCGAAACCATGTCATAGGGAGTCGCCACGGAACTGACGCAGGCTCGGCCCCCTGCCACCGCGACCGCGAACGGCTCCGGGGTTCCCTCGACGGTCATGACCACTTTGCGGCGGGCGGAATCGAGCACCGAGACGCTGTCGTCGACGTGATTGGCGACGTAGAGCAGGGCGGTCCGGGGATCGACTCCCATCCCGGCGATCGGTCCCCTTCCCACGGCGATCAGGCCTTCCGCGCGCCAACTCCACGCCTTATCGGTCGCTACGGGCATCACGTCGGCATCCGTCGCGGAGTCCGGTCGGGGTCGTACCGCATTCCGCACGCCGGACCGCACGATGCCTGCAGCGAGGCTTCCGGCCTTCCTCAACGCAGGCAGTAGGTTGGAGTGGGCTCCCGATGGACGATCGGCCACGGCGATCCCTCCGATCGTGT
>CAZEHT010000066.1:15050-21701 GCA_964511995.1 uncultured Mycobacterium sp. | reverse complement strand
CGACCCGCTGGGTGCGCCGCAGGACTACGTTCCGGCACGCCTGATCCCCCGGCCGCAGGAGACCGCGACATTCCTGCACCAATTCGCCGACGGCCTGCGTCAAGGCGCGAAGATACTGGAAGACGATGCAGCGCAGGGTTCGGATACGGTGGTGGTCGACGTCAAATCCGCGCCGGACGACGAGGCAACCACGGCGCTCGTCACGAAACCGAGGCGACCCGCTGCGGCGGGCATCTCCCGAGTCACCGCAGCGGACAGCCCACGCCTCAACCGGGCTGACGGGGCGAAGCGCAACCCCTTGAGCGCGAGACCGCGTGCGGTCCCGCAGACATCGAAGGCCCCACTGAAAAAGCGGGTCAAGCGGATCGCCGACGGACCACGCCGGGACCGGCACACCGTCAGGCGCGGTGAAGGCGGCACCCCGGGTTAGCGAGACCCCGTGATGAACGCAGGCACCGCCGCGCCCATCACGGGTCGGCAGCTGACCCGCAGCGGGGTCGAATTCGTGAGGTTGGGCCAATGGTCGTGTCCTAGACCGGCGTACTTCGTGGCGGTACCTCAGTGAAGACGTCGCCGCCCAATGGCAGGAAGAACGGCAGCGAGCCGCTGGTTTTCAAGGCCGCACACTCCGCCGCCGGCACGCGATTCGAGCCGCTCCTCGCGCCGATGCGCCGTTCACTGGGCTCTCTTGTCCGCCAACGAGCGCCCGTGTCGGCGCTATCCGGAGAATGTCGTTGCATGACAGGCAGTAAATGCGCGGTGCGGGCGACACACCTGGTGCGACACTGGCTGGTGTCGGCGCCGCGGCGGCCGGTGGAATAAGGGAAATGATGACCAGGATCGCGACTTTGAGCGACGACGAACTGTTTGCCCGCCGCGATCAGATCGTCGAACTCCTTCGGGGCCGTGATATGTCGTTGGCTGACCTCCGTAACCGTGAGGTGCACTACTTTCTCATCGGCGACGAGCACGACTTGTGGGAGCCGCTTTCATCCATTGCATTCCTTAATCGGAGAGACGAGCGTATGGACGCTCGCGTACCCCAATGCCGCTGCCCCACATCGAATTGAACGAGCAAGTAAACGATTTTCGCCAACGATGTCTCCAACGCCATCTCGGCGCTGAAGAAACGGCGAGGGCGTACACCGACTGCGGCTTCGCCGGCGGACCGAACTGGCGCGCAATCGTGCGCGAGCGCCGCGCAAAGTGGCGGCGCATACAGACTCTCGGGGCCGTGAGAGACGCACCTGCCACAGCGGCGACGGCATTGCGAGCGATGGGCTACACCGTCAGACGGCCAGCAGACGGCGAGCCGCCGAACGCATCGAGACGCTGATGGGTTGGTGATTCTCCTCGCGCCGTCCACTGGTGACATCGTCGGCATAGGCGGCACCCGGCAGTCAGCCACCAGTGGGGAGGACGACCAGTTCACTGACGACTGCGCCGCCCTCCCCGGTGTCGTCGGGGGGCGTGCGACGTCCAACTCCAGGAGGGGTGGCGCAGGCAGCCCGCGCCTCGCGCGCATACTGTGTCGATGCCTGATCGCAACGTGCTGGGCGGCACTCTGCAGCCGTGCGGAACCGACCCGATGACCGGGTTCTTCCGCGACGGCTGTTGCTCCACATCGCCGGAAGACATTGGCCTGCATACCATTTGCGCGGTCGTGACGCTTGAGTTCCTGGCGCATCAGCGAGGTATCGGTAACGATTTGTCCACTCCGATGCCTGCCTACCGGTTTCCCGGACTGAAGCCAGGCGATCGTTGGTGCGTCACGGCGGCGAACTGGCTGCGCGCCCACTATGACGGCTGCGCCGCACCGGTGGTACTCGCGTGCACCCACGAACGCACAATCGACGTGGTACCCCTGGACACGCTGCGGCCATACGGTGTCGACGTCCCCGACTATCCCGAAGAACTGTAAGGACGCCGTCGACGGCCCCAGCATCATCACGACGGAGAGAGGTCGGGAACCCCTTGCATGAGTTCGATGCGGGTGCCGTCGGGGTCGGTGAGGTATATCAGCCGCGGGGCAGCGGGATCGCCGAGGACGGTACGCGTCTGCTCCACCACGTTGCCGCCGGCGGCGACGACCGCATCGGTGAACTCGTCGATGTTCTCGACGCGGAAGCACAGGTGGGTCACGCCCAGCTCGGTCATCGGGCGGCGTTGCCCGGGGCCGGTCACCGGCACATCCACCCACTGCAGCAGTTCGACCCGAATATCCTTTCGGATCAGCATCGCCGAACGGAACACACCCTCCTGCTCCATAGTGGCGGCGACCTCGTTGTTCTCGAAGTCCAGCTGGTACAGCTGTGTGAATCCGAGTACGTCGGTGTAGAAGCGGCGCGAGCGGTCGAGGTCTTTGACAGCGATGCCGATGTGGGAGAAGCCCTGGATCATCCGATCAGTGTGTCAGCAGCCGAGCGCCGACCGACCGGCGCGGGACACCCGGGGGTCAGCGGTTCAGGCATCGCGCCGGTATCCGTCGGCTCCGCCAGATCGACCGTCCGCGCACCGAGCTCCGCGTGGACGAGGTCGACGGCGCGGGATGCGCTTTGCGCGGCACCCTCCATCGTGGTTGGCCAGTCGTTGTGGATCCAGTCTCCGGCCATTGCGAGGTTGGGCAACGAGGTGGCGTTGCCCGGGCGGACTGTGGACATTCCGACTCGCGACGAGAAAGTGGACTTCGGCCACGGCACCACGGTGACGTCGAGCACGCGGGCGTCGCGGGCGGCCGGATAGCTGGCACGCAGCGCGGCCAGCAGACGGTCGGCGACCTCGGTGTTCTTCAACCCCATCAGGTCGTAGGCGGCACACGTCGTCAGTGCGTAGAGGTGGTTGCCGTCCGCTCGGGGGCCGTGCATGCGGTCACGGTCGAACACCCAGCCGATATCGCTGTCGAGCAGGGACTCCCAGGGTGCCACGGTTTCCAGCGGACGGTCCAGCAGCACGTAGGCGTTCATGATCGGAATCGGCTCAAGCCGTTGGGCGGCCGACCGGGCATCCTCCGAGCCCGGGACGTCGTCGAGCAGCGACCGCACATTCCACGACGGCACGGCGAGCACCACCGCGTCGGCAGCCACCAACGAACCGTCGCCGAGCCGAACTCCCGCCGCACGCTCCGCGGCCACCGCCACGGAAACCGCGCGGGTGCGCAGCCGGACATCGACCCCAAACTCCTCCATCACCCGCGCGGCCCCATTGAGATACAAGGTCGCAAGGTCGGTGGTGGGATAGCCGATGCGCATCGCCTTGGGTCCCGATCGACGCACTCGATCGGATCCGGTGCGCAGCAGCGCCGCGAACGCATGCGCCGACGCCAGTGCCGGCAGTTCGTTGAGGAGCCCGATCACCATCGGGTTGAGCATGACGCGACGAACCTGGGCGGGAAACCCCAGCCGGTCGAACCACTCGTCAACGGTGATTCCGTCGAGGGCGTCGTCGAACCGAGCAACGTCGCCCATGAGCCGCGCCCACGCCGGCGCCGATCGCAGCAACGTCGGGAGGCCCAGACCCTTCACCTGGCCAAGGACCATCCGCTGCCAGTTGCGTCGGCGAAGACCGAGGGTCTCGACGTGCCCACCGGGATAGCGCACCCCGAACTCGTCGGGAAATCTCACCAAATGCCGCGTACCGATGGAATCCAGGTAGCGAAAGACGTTCTCATAGGCTCCGGCGATCACGTGCTGGCCGTTCTCGATCGCGTCGCCGTATCCGGAAGGCAGACCGATGGTCCGCCCCCCTAGCGCGCCGTTGCTCTCCAGAAGAGTTACCGCATAACCCAATTCAGCCAGCCACACCGTCGCCGCCAGCCCGGCCAGACCTCCGCCGACCACCACGACATGCTGTTCTCGCCCATGAACCATTCGGTCATGCTACGGACCAGCGACCGGCCGCCGGGGCAGCGGCCCCGGGCCATCCGGTGGCTCACATTCGCGAGCCATCCGATTCGAGTAGTCGCCTACTCTAGGCCGCCCCGATCCCTACAGTGATCATTGCAGAGACCTCCGCTTCCGGGGTCGCTACGCATGGACCGTCACGTCGTGCATGAGCTACTGCACGACGTCCCTCACGACAAAGGAGTCCGCAATGTCCGGTCGTCGAATCTCAAAACTCACCACGGGTTCGTCGGCGTCGCTGAGCAACGCCTTCGGTCCTGACACCGACGACATCATCCCCGGTGAAATCGTCATCGCCCTGCACAGCGAGGCCGCGGCCGGCATCACCACGAGTGTGCCCAACCTGCCGTTGCGGGGAATGCTGGCCGACGCTCGTTGGGCGGTCACCGCACTCGGAATTTCCGCGCTCGACACCGCACTGGCGAAGTTGGAGGTCACCTCCATCGCCCGTGTGCACGGCCCCACTCCGCCGGTGGCGACCGACGGTGTGGCGGTAGCCAACGACTTCGGGCTCGACACGGTATTCCGCATCCGCTACGACGCCGCGACGAAACCCGACACGGTGGCCGACCGAATCGGCAAACTCAACGACGTCCTGTGGGCGGAGCCGAACCGGTACCGACAGGCCTACGTCGTCCCGAATGACCCGATGTTCGGCCAGCAGTGGGGGCTGACCCGCATCGGTTGTCCGGAGGCCTGGGATCGGACCACCGGCTCGGCTGCGGTCACGGTGGCCGTCATCGACACCGGGATCGATCTGAACCATCCCGACCTGGCGCCCCTCATCGTTCCCGGACAGGACCTGGTCGACTGGGCCCCCGGGTCGACGCCGTCTCCCGGTTGGGTGCTCGAGGGCGACTTCACCGGGGTCGACGCCAATGCACAGGACGAGGTCGGTCACGGCACGCATGTCGCCGGCACCATCTCCTGCCTGACCAACAACGGCGTCGGCGTCGCCGGGGTCAACTGGACGACTCGACTGATGCCGGTTCGGGTGCTGGCCCGTGCCCGTCAGGTCGCCACGGGGCGCATTAGCGGATTCGGGTCGTCGGCCAACATCGCCGCCGGCATCCGCTGGGCTGCCGATCACGGTGCCCAAGTCATCAACATGAGTCTGGGCGGCTACAGCAACACCAATGTGGAACGCGAAGCGGTCGCCTACGCCGTCGCGCGAGGAGTTGTCGTCGTCGCGGCCATGGGCAACGACAACACCGCCAGCCCGTCCTACCCGGCGGCCTACCCCGACGTCATCGCCGTTGGTGCCACCGATTCCGCCGACCATCGTGCGTCGTTCTCCAACACCGGCTCGTGGATCGACGTCGCAGGCCCGGGTGTGCAGGTGCAAAGCACCTACTGGGACAACACCTACGCGTCTCTGAGCGGAACGTCGATGGCCACCCCGCATGTGGCCGGCGTCGCCGCCCTCATCCTTTCCGTGGCACCGGGCACGTCCGCCGCGCAGGTCGGAAACATCCTGCGGACGACGGCCAAACCACTTCGCGACAATCCGGCAGACCCGGTCCCCAACGACCGCTACGGCCACGGTCTCGTGCAGGCCGCCGCCGCCGTGGCAGCAGCCGCTCCCCCGCCGAAGACGACGGTCGTCGCGCTGTGCCCAAGCGTCATGGTCGTATGCCAGTCGAGGGTGTGCCCGTCGACTCCGGTGGTCTGCAAGAAGTCGCAAGTCGTCATCTGCAACTCGCAACTGGTCACATGCCACCCTTCGGTTGTGTGCCCGACGGTGACTCCGGTATGCAAGGCGCCTTCCGCGTTGGTGGCGTGCCCGTCGCTGGTCTGCCCATCGGTGGCGTGCCAGTCGGTGGCATGCCAGTCGGCGGCGTGCCTTCCCCAACCGGGAGCCGGTGAGGCCGACTTCGAAGCTTACGACCCGTACGGGTACGACCCGTACGGCGACAACTACTGATGACAGATGCCCAGTCCGCGCCCAAAGGTTCGTGGCGTGAGCCTCCGCCGCCGCGATCTGTCTTGGTGGCCGCGGGACTGACAGACCAAATAGCTTCTGAGGCAACGTGTCTGGAGGACGTTTCGCGATCCCATGCGGTCACCCGGGCGCTGCTGCCAGACGGGCGAAGCTATGTGATCAAGCAGTTGCCCAGCGGGGCGCACGCCGCGGGCCGATCGCTGAAGGCGGAGCTCTACGCATACCGGCTCGCTTCCTGGCGCGAGGATCTCGCGGCGTTGCTCCCGCACTGCGTTCACCTGGACGAGCGGCGCCAACTGGTCGTCACCCAGGCCGCGCCGGCACACCAGCTGTATTCGGCGCGGATCGGCGATCCGCTCTTCCCGCAACCGGACATCGGTGCGGCACTGGGTCGCGCGCTCGCGCTCCTGCACACCGCCACCGCCGACCTGCCGACGGTGTCGGTCGCCAATTGCGGGGTGATCGCGCTTCCCGATACCCCGGCCGAACAGCGCCGACTCAGCGACGACTCGCCGTCGGGAAAACAGGCCATCGCCAGGGTGTGCGACGACGACGACATTAGCGGAGTCCTGCGGACGACCGCGGCTTCGTTTTCACCGACGTGCCTGATACACGGTGACGTCAAGTGGGACAACATCGTGGTCGACGACGGCCCGCCGCCGAAGGTGCTGCTGTTCGACTGGGAGCTTTCCGGTCGCGGCGATCCAGCCTGGGACCTCGGCTCGGCGTTGGCCGACACACTGACACTGCCGACGCGTTCACTGCCGACGCTTTCACCGCCAACGCGGTCGCTGCCAACGCCGTCGCTGC
>CAZEHT010000066.1:0-14950 GCA_964511995.1 uncultured Mycobacterium sp. | reverse complement strand
GTCGCTGCCAACGCCGTCGCTGCAGGCCGCACAATGTGCGGACTGGGTGGGCGAAACAGCACGGGCGATGCTCGAGGCGTACGGAGCCGCGGCACCGCAGGCCGGAGCGGACTTCGCCGGGCGGGTGGCGGGATGCTGGAGCGCGCGGATAGCGCACCTGGCGCTCGAATGCGCCGCGGCGACCGAGAACGCCTGGCATCCTCGGGTCAGCGCACTACTCGAAGCAGCGAAAGTTGTTGCACAGCAGTATGAATCAGTAGTCGATACGGTGCGAGCGGCAATGGGGCAGACAACATGACCGCCACCGGTACTTCCGAGATCCAGACGCTGGCCGATCTGGATCGGGTTGCCGCGATGGTGGAGGTGAGCGACACTGGGTGGCTCGTCGGCCAGGCGTATTACAACCCCGGTGCCGACGCCCTCGCCGATGCCCTGTACGAACGCTGGTATACCCAGCCCGCGGCGCCGCCGCCGCCCGTTACGACCGATCCTCCCCTGTATCACCGCACGCTCCTCCCAGCACTGCGGGCGGCCCACGTCGGCACCTCCCGCCTGACGTCGGGCTGGGTGATCACCGAAGTGAACCCTTCCGGCGGGGTCGTCGCGGCTTTTAGTGGCCGACACCGCTTCGCCCCGTCCGGGGATTACGTGACCGGCTCGCGGCGGTGCTCCCCCGCCACCCCCGGCATGCCCGTGGAACTGCTCACCCGCAACGCCGAACTGGACGTCGAGCGCGGACTGTGGTGGACGTTCAGTGACGAACCGCTCAGCGAGCCCGTCGCCCGCGTCTACGTCAACGTCCGGGCCGCCTCGGCGCCCCGGGCAATGCACGAGATCACCTGTGCGTTAACCGGGTTCACGTTTCGTTTGAAATGCCCCATCTATCCCGACAGCTTTCGCCGTGTCGATCCGCTGGTCATCTACCACGATCGGTGCGCGCGCGAGGCGGTGCTGGCCGAACTCACCGGCCGGTGGGCCGTCCTGGGCCCGCTGCTCGACCCGGGGGTGCCCCCGCTGACCGGGTTCGTTCGTCCGGGGCTGGCTCTCGCCGACGAAATCGGTGACGGCCGGTCGTACGGCGAAGGGCGTTGTCACCTGGTGGCCGACGCCATCGCCGACCACCGCGACGACTGGGGCGGCCATGGCGCCGCAACGCGCCGGAAGATCCTTGCGGCGGCATTGACCGAATCCGGTGTCAGCCTCGAAGAGCCCTGGCGGGACGACCGATGACCGACGCCGCGCTCCTCGACGCTGGTCTCGTCGACGCTGCGACGCAGATCGGGCGCAAGCTGTGCGGCAGCGCCCACCCCGCCGACGGCGGATGCAGTTGGACCGCGCCCGTCGTCATCGGGATCGACGGAGAGCGGGCGGTCATCGGCACCGGCGAGATCGGGCCCAGCCTGTACGACGGCTCGGCGGGAGTCGCGTGGGCATTGGCCGCCTGCCTGCAGGCGAGCCCCGCGGAGGGGTTCACCGAGACCGCGCTGGGCGCGATCGGCCACGCGCTGGCAGGCGCCGACGCGATGCTCGGCGACGGCCGCCTGGGACTGTTCGACGGTGCCGCCGGAATCGCCTGGGCGGCGACGGTGGTGGGGCATGCGCTCAACGACGAAGCAGTCCGCCGGCGCGGAAGTCACCTCGCGCAGCGGATATATGACCGTCTGAACGCTCCTGGGAGCCGAGACGAGACCGACCTCATCGGGGGAAGCGCCGGAATCCTGTTGGGGCTTACGGCGTGTGCGTGGGCGTCGGCCGCCGCGGCGGATCTGAGCGGCCACGCGGCCACGCTGGCTGCCGCCGCCCAGCCGCAGACGTGGGGCGCCGCGTGGCGCACGGGAGCTTCCGCAGCCGGCGGGCCGCCCTTGCTGGGCATGGGACACGGAGCGGCCGGGATCGCCCTCGCGCTAGCCGAAACCGGCGCCGAAGAGGCACTGCGGGCCTGCGTCGCCGCACTGGAATACGAGCGCGGCTGGTTCGATCCCGAGATGCCCGGATGGCCGGACCTGCGGAACCTCCGGTCCGGCGCGGACATCCCGTCGGCAATGACCGCGTGGTGTCACGGCGCCATCGGGATTGGGCTGTCACGGGTTCGGCTCGCCGCGCTGTTGCCCGATCCGCAGGTGTATGCCGAGGCGACTGCGGCGTTGCAGGCCGCACGCAACTTCACCGTCGATGCGGGAACGTCCTTGCGCGGAGGCGTTTTCAAGGACTGCTCCCCCTGTCACGGCCTTGCCGGGGTCGCCGAGCTGATGCTCGTCAGCGCGCGCAGCTTCGACGACGACAGCCACCGCCACGCCGCCCGGCGGGTCGCCGGATTGATGGTCGAGCAGCGCGCCGCCAAGGGCGAGTGGCCGTGCGGGCTGGCGGGTGCGGATGAGGTGCCGGCGATGATGACCGGAACGGCGGGCATCGCACTGACCCTGCTGCGCGCCGCGGGCGCCAGCACCCTACCGACACCCCTGCTGCCCGGGCCGTCCGGCTGGTGACTAACTGCTGAACCGAGGCTGATCCAGCTCCGCATACCGGACACCGCGGATGCCGCCGAACCTCGCGACGACCTCCGCGGGATCGTCGTCGGCGCACTCGGCCACGATCACGTCGGGAAGAGACGGCTGCGGCGCCGAGACCCACGACGCCCCGGCGGCTCGCAGCTCGTCGGTGACGGCTCCGACGTACTGGCTGTTCTCCAGGCCAACGACCACCCGCATAGCACGACGTTACCGCGGGAGCCCCGGCGCCGACAGGGTTGGCCGCCGAGAGTTCCCCGGATACATGTATCGGCCGGAAAAGAGCTGTCGGTCAAGGATTTCGTCGACCACATCGAAGCCCGCCGATCGGTGTCAGCGCGTCCGTATAGGGTGCGTGCGTGTCCTTCCTCGACTTGGTGCTTCTTCCGGTTCGCATTGTGCGCAATGTTGCCTCCGCGGTGGCGAAAGGGGTCACATCCACACCACCGGCGGCTGCTGAGCTGGTGGTGGTCAACGGCATGCCCGAAGGCGTTCCTTCGGCGGCGTTGCGGCCCGAACCCCGGCTCCCGGCACCGGCGGGCTGGCCGTTCGGCGAGGAATTCCCCCGCACGTGCGGCACCGGCCGGTTGGCCGGCGGGGCGCTGTTTTGGACCGATTTCATCTACGACGATCACGGCGCCGCCGGCGTTCCGGTTAGTCTGCCTGCCGGAGGGCTGGCCCCACCGCGCGGCACCTATGTGTATCCGCCGGGGCCCGCGTCCAATAACGGAGCGGACATCTTCCGGGTCGCCATCGGGCTCACCGAGACCGACACGTGGTGGCGGATCGACTGGAACACGCTGCTCGATCCGTCGGTTCCGATCGGATTGTTCACCTTCGACACCGGCCGGTTCGACACCGACCGGGCGCCGGGGGCGGACGGCCGGTGGCCGGCGCAGGCCGGCGTGCGCTCCGTCGGTATCGACCTGGCCTTGGTGATTTCCGCTGCGGGCGCACGGCTCATCGACATGACGTCCGGATCCGAGACCGCCGTCGAGCATGCGGTCGACACGGCGGCACGGTCCTTCATCGCAAGAGTCCCGCGCTCCTCGATGGAACCCACCGGCACCTGGAAGGTCCGGTTCGCGGCCGGATTGGCGAACGCGGCCGGCGACGCGTTCGCCGACGTTCCCGCCGCCCGCGGGGCACTGCCGGGGCAGCCCAACGTGTACAACGTCGCTTTCCGCACACCGCAGCAGGAGACCGCGTACCAGAATTTCTGGTCGGAGAACGCGCAGGCCGCAGCGCTCAAAGAGGGTGACGTGTCCCAGTTCTCCGTGGAGGTCGTTTGGGAGCAGCTCGGGGCGCGCGCCTCATCGGCGGAGCCGATTATCACGGGAGCGTCGACGCGATGGTACGTCTCCTCGGTCGAACTGGGTCAAGGCGTCGCGAGAACCGGATTGCTGGCCACCAAACCGCAGTTCCTGGGTCGTGTGCAGCCGTACTCGGTGTGCGTTCCCGCCACGTACAAACCCGGTCAGACGCTACCGCTGACGCTGCTTCTGCATTCCCTTGCTCTGGGCCAGAACCAGTTTGCCGCGATCGATCCGAAGCTCCTGCACGAGGTGTGCGATGTTCGGGATTCGATCGTGGTCACACCGCTGTCCCGCGGCCCGTCAGGCTGGTACTTCGACGAAGCCGAGTTGGATGTGTGGGAGGTCTGGGCGCGAGTCGCCGAACAGTTCGCGACAGACCCCAACCGCACGGTGGTCGGCGGCTACTCGATGGGCGGCTACGGCGCCTACAGGCTCGGGCTGACTTACCCCGAGGTGTTCTCGCAAGCGGTGGTTCTTGCCGGGCCGCCGACGTGCGGAGTGCGGCTGCTGCCCGGGGTCGACATCCCGGCGGAGCTCGACCCCCGTTCCCACTGCGCCCGCGAGGGCGACACCTGGCCCCTGCTCGAAAACGGCCGGTGGCTGCCGTTCGTCATCGCGCACGGAATGCTCGACGAGCTGGTTCCGTTCACCGCGGCGCTGCAACAGTCGCTGGAACTCGACCGGCTCGGCTACCGCTACCGGTTCACGGCTTATCCATCCGAGGACCACATCGCCTGGATGCTCAAGGACAAGTTCGAAGATGCGATATCCCACATGGGCACCGATCTGCGCCAGGCCGACCCGGGACACATCAGCTTCTCCTGGTATCCACAGCTCGTCCGTTCCGACCTCGGCATCGGGCCACACCGGGTGTGGTGGTTGTCGGAGCTGCAGGCCGACCCTCGCGTTATGAACAAGCCCGGGGCCATCGCCAGAGTCGACGCCCGCTCCTACGCCCGACCGGATCCGGCGCACACCACCGTTCGTCGGCGCGGCGTGGTGGTGGGCGGGGAACCGTCGCCGGGGCTTTACACCGAGCAGATCTGGAGGATCGGACGCCACCCCGCAACGATGCCCTACCTGACGCTGGATCTGGTCGGCGTCGCCGCTGTCACGCTCGACGTGGCCAGATCGGGGCTCGCGCCGTTGTCGTCCTCAACGATCACTCTCGCGACCGACACCGCGGCACAGATCACCCTCGCCGCACTGCCGCCCGGGACGCTGGTCGAACTCGACGGTAAACCCGTCGGTGTGACGGTGAAGGTCCCGCCCGGACGCCACCAGATCGCGCTGCGCACCGGCTAGATGATCGGTCGAAGGCTCGCTGTTCGTTCCCATTAGGCTCGCTGTTCGGTTCCCATTAGGCTGTGCGGTTTGTGGTGTGCGAGCCGCGTTGGCGACGGCTCAGACACCACAAGTCCGCAAGACGACCGGCATGCCGTCGGTCGGTACGGCAAGAGCCGTGTGATCCCACTCGACTTCGTAGTCCTGCGGGACCTCGAGGCGGTACCGCAGCAGCACGTGGTGAAGCAGCGATTTCACTTCGGCGGTACCGAAGTTCATGCCTATGCACTTGTGAGCGCCGCCACCGAAAGGGATGTCCTGGAACCGGTGACCCTTGTCCTCGCGGCGGGATTCGCCGTACCTGTCAGGATCGAACGAGTCGGGGTCGGTCCAGAGGTGGGGAAGGATATGGACCGCTCCGGGAACCACTGCCAGAATGGTGCCCGCCGGGATGAACCTTCCGTCCAGCGCGGTGTCCTCGGTGGCCCGTCGGACCAGTGCCGGCACCGGCGCGACCAGCCGCATCGCCTCCCGGAACACCAGCTGAAGCGACGTCAACCGTTCCAGCGCGATGAGGTCGATGACGGCGTCACCCAGCGATTGCGATTCTGCGCGACAGCGCTCCTGCCACCCGGGATTCTTGGCCAAGTAGTAGGCCATCGCACTTGCGGTGATGGTCGAGGTGTCGTGGGCGGCCATCATCAGGAAGATCATGTGGTTGACGATGTCGTCATCGCTGAACCTGTGACCGTCCTCGGTCTCCACGTGGGTGAGCGCGGTGAACAGATCCTTGGCGTCGGAGGCGCGCTTCTGCGGGATCAACGGGCGGAAGTAGTCCTCGAGCACCTTGCGGCCGGCCAGCCCCTTGCTCCAGCGGTTCGGTAGGCCCGGGCGGCCGACGCGGAGGAACCCGGTTCCAGCGCGGACGGTGTCGACGAATGCCCGGGTGAGGCGATCAGCCTCCGGGCTCGGTTCGCAGCCCATGAAAACACGCGTGGCGATGTCCAACGACAGCGATTTGATCGCGGGGAACATCAACATCGGCTGGTCGACCGGCCAGGTCGGCACCGTGTCGTCGATGACCTGGTTGATCTGGGTGAGGTAGGCCTCCAGTCGCGATCGGGTGAAGGCCTCTTGCATGATCCTGCGGTGCAGGAGGTGTTCTTGACCGTCGAGCAACATCAAGCCGCGAGTGAAGAAATTACCGATGAAGTACTCCCAGCCGGATTGGCTGTAGACCTTGTTCTTGTTGGAAAGGACCTGCTGGATCGCGTCGGGGGCCATTACCCAGGCGATCTTGGTGCCGAACGCGCCAGACCAGAACACCCCGCCGTACTTCGGGTAGTACTCGACGGCGAGTTGCTGCCCCTCACGTAGCACCTTGAGCGTCTTGCCGAGCAAGGGCAGGCCCCGCTCGCCCATGACCGGCCGCAGGCCGCTCCCCGGTGGCGGATCCGCCAGCGGCTCGGGTCTGACTCCGACGCGATCGGTAATCGCATCGATCAGCGTGTCTCCGGGAAAGTGCTTGAGGCTGGGCCGCCGTATCCTGTCGGCCGACGTCGTTGTCATCGTCTAACTCCCGTCTGTCGTGGATGGCGTCGTGGACGCCATCTGGCGCGATCCCGCCCACGTGCCATCGCGCAGTCCATCGAACCCTTTCCCGCGACTCGCGCGGTCTGCTGCGGCTGCCGCCATGCACTGCTTTTCGCGCCGATTGACACCACCAGCATATTGCCGGCCGAAGCACAGAGATCGAGAGGCGCGCCAGGCGACCGTGCGGTGACCCGAATCGTTTCGACCGCCCGAAACGACGGCCAGGCACGGATCGTGGCCCGTCTCGTGCCCAGCGCAATGCCGCACGTAGGTCCCGAAAATCGCTACGACATAGTGGTTTTCAGCTCCACTCGGACCACGGCCAACTACCAGGGCCTGGCTGCCCTGCGGCCGCAGCCGGCCTGGCGGCACCGAAACCCCCGACCACCGGGTAGGTGGCGTCCTAGACTGGCGCCGTGACGGGACGCGACGTCGCGATCGACCCGCCACACCTGGTGGATGTGGCCGCACTGCCGGGGCCACTGCAGCGACCGGACCGACATCGCGATCGGCACCCGTGGCCGGACGCACTCCATCAGTTCGCAGCTCGACGGTGATGAAGGAGCCCTCATGGCCAAGATCGAATTCGTCGAGACGGCGGCCGAAACGACGCTACTGATCGACGGCGCGCAGGCGATGCAGGGTTGGGAGGACGCGCTTATTCGCCGCAGCGCCGACATCCTCTGCGACCACGGCCACGAGTTCCTCGAGGTCGGACTGGGCCTCGGATTGTCGGCTATGCAAATCGCCGGCAAGCCGAGCACCCGCCGACACGTCGTCGTCGAGCTCTATCAAGCCGTCATCGATCGCTTCTACGAACAAACGCCCAGCCCGCCCGCGGCACTCGAGGTCGTACTTGGCGATTTCTTCGAGCTACTCCCGACTCTTCCTCCCGCAAGCTTCGACGGAATCTTCTTCGATCCCTACCTGCCTGCCGAGACGCGCACCGACCCCGTGTTCTGGAATGCGGTGATGCCGCCGATGATCGCCCTGCTGCGGCCGGGTGGGGTCTTCGTGCCGTGTTTCACCACGCAGCCGTACTTCTTCTTCATGCACTACTTCGACCGCGCGATAATCGAACGCCGGCGTTACACGACCTATCCGGAGACGACCTACACCGTGGCGACCTCCGGCGACGCGTTCATCGAGTGCTATTTCGCACCGGCCTGCTGACCGCACCGGTGCCCTGCCACAGAGGTGGGTGGCCATGCGGAGTGAGCGTCATTGAACCTCGCGCCGACACCGCCCGTGTCCATCATGTCGATGAGAGAAGGTCGAGATGAGCGTGTGGTGGGCGGCGAGCCTGTTCGCGACCATACCGGTTGCCGGTTTCGGCCTGCTGCAGCTGCAGGCTCGGCTCGAGCGGTGGGATCAGCGCCGGCACGCGCAAGACTGATACGGCCGAGCGGCGTTTCGCCGTACCCCGGCGTCAACGACATCAGGAACGCGGTTGAGGCGGGCCGAGAAAATCCTTCACCGAGGAATGACTGAACGACCCCGGCCGGAACGACTCGGCTATCGAGTTTCGCCGACGCCTATGTCGAACGGATGGCGGCCCGCTCATCGTAGTGCGGTTGGCGCGGGCACCGTCATTGCTGCAGATCGTCGCTGTAAGCCGCTGTAATCCGCTGCTGGACCCAGTGCCAGTCGATCCGCTCCTGTTCGAGGCGCACCCTTTCACCCAACCCGTCCTCGACCAGTTCGACATAGAGGTCGTGTTCATCGGACGTCAGTCGGGTAAGGGTCGACGTGGCCGGGCGGTCTTCGACTACCCATCTGTCACGATGTGCCAACAGCGTCTCACGGTCCATTAGCACCGAGCGTGTCCGCGGCAGCCATGCCCGCAGACGGTCCAGGATGGAGAATCCGTAGGTGTCGATGTCTCCCCAGTAGTGAACCTCTGCGTTGGCCAGCCACCGCAACCGTCCGAGTCTGTCGACGTCGAAGCCCTTGCCCCAGATCACTACGCCATGCTGTGGGACATCGACGCTCAGGTAGCTGATCTCGTTTTCGACGATCACCGCCACCCGCGCGTCGATCTCCAGTCGCGCCAAGTCCTCGGGGCGTGCCGCCAGCTCAGAGAGCGGATGAGGCAGGCCCAGGGACGGCGCGGGCCTGAGCCGAACCAATCCGGGCTTGGACCTAAGGCCAAGGCCTGCAAGGAATCCCGAGGCTGTCGCCGGAACCCCCAGGATTTCCGCGAGAACAGCCCTATGCCGCTCGGCGAACTTGGTGTCGACGCCGGGCGCGCTGATCTCACGCAGGTAGCGATGGGATTGGCGATGGCCGTCGAGCCACTCGTAGGCGGCGATCAGCCGTGGCATGTCGGAGGCCAGTTCGAGCGCCCGAAGTGGGTGGTTGACGACCCACTGCCGAACCTGCGGTTGCCGGTGCACAAGTGCCAGCAGCTCGTCGAAACGGCGTACCGCGGCGCTCACTCCAAGCAGTGCCCACGCCTGCTCGATCGATGACACCACAGCGCGGATAGGCAGCTGATTTCGACCGATTTGCCTGCCCCCAATCGACTGCCATTGCAGGCCGTAACGCCGATCTTCGAGCCGGCCCGCATCCAGGGCGGCAATCCATTCCCTGGCCGCTGCGAGGTCGTCGCCGATCTGGGACGGTTTGGGACCGCGAATGGGTACATCGATCGGATCGAAGGCACCGCCGTTGACGTAGCCGCGCAGCAGCGACCCGTCGTCCCATCGACGCCGGACCTTGGCCACAATGTCAGCAGGGGTAGTCCAGCCGACAGTCGTCATGGCCTTCGACCGTCGCGCCGTGTCCGGTATTCCTCGATCGTCATCGTGTGAAGCCGGGAGAATGTGCCGGTCGGATTGTCGACGAATCCGATAGCCTTCACGTACGGCTCGATGACGTGAACCTTCTGCAAGGGTGTGACGATGAGGAGTTGAAGTCCGAGCGTTGCGAAAAGTTTGAGCGCATAGCGAGTTGATGCATCCGAGCCACGGCCAAATGCTTCGTCGATGACCGCGAACTGAAAGTCCCGAGACTGTTTCGCACCCCACTCGAGCCCGAACTGGTAGGCCAGTGACGCCGCGAGGATTGTGTAGGCGAGTTTCTCCTTCTGGCCGCCGGACTTGCCATCGGAGTCGTTGTAGTGCTCCCATTCGTCATCGGTTTCGGTGTCACGCTCGGAGGCTGAGAAGACGAACCAGTTACGCACATCGGTGACCCGACCGGTCCACGTCTTGTCTGATTCGGCGTAGCCTTCGCGACCGCGAAATCGCTCGATGATGCGCTTGACGTCCAAGAAGCGCTGTTCGGAATACTGGTCGCCCTCCACGGCAAGACTATCGTTGGTCAAATTCCGCAAGTCCGAACGGAACTGTGCAACATCCTGATTGGTGGTGGGCTCCTTCTCCAGCCGGATGTAGCGGCCTGGGTTGTAAGGCACCGCCCCGAGCGCCTCGTTGATGCGGTCGACACGCTCGTCGATCGCGGAGGCTTGTCGGTTGAGCCAGTTGTTGAGCCCGGCGAGTTCCTGGATGGCGTTCTTGTTGAGCTGCTCTTTGAACTCCCTTTCGAAACGCGGGAGATCGTCGGTCGCGACGCGATCACGAAGTGCCAGGAAATCATGGCGAGCGTCGACGTTGGCATCCATGTCTGCGCGAAGCTCCGGCCACCGGTTCAACACCGCGACCATGAATTGGCCCAAGTTCAATGCATGACCATTGAGTTCCCTGGTCAGTCTCTCGATCCGGGCATGCAACGCGTTGGATAGTCGCGTCTCCGCCTCCGCACAATCCGCCGCCCTTGGCGGACGAGCATTGCCGAGGCGTCCATCGAGCGCCGGGTACGACGCACGGGCAGCGTCGAGCTCTGAATGCGGATGTGTCGCAACGAATTCATCGTCACGTTTCTTATCCTCATGCGCCTGCTCCGCAGCCTTTGCCGTGGTCGCGAGACGGCCGGTGAGCTTCTTGATCAGCTCCGCCACGGCGGTAGCCCGGACCGCATTGTGTTCGAGCGCACGTGTGATCTCCGCCAGGCGGGATGAACCCGATTGAAGACGGCTGCGTTCGGCGTCATGGTCGTTCGCCCGCGACTCAGCCTCGTCGACGTCGATCTCGGACCAGGTGCGGAACCCCTCGATCCGGAGGAAGGCGTCCAACTTCGTCTGTAGCGCGTCCCGCCGCTCCGTCAGTCTCGCCAACTCACGCGCCTCCGTAACGCGCTGCGCCTCAA
Source organism: uncultured Mycobacterium sp. (assembly GCA_964511995.1). GTDB lineage: Bacteria > Actinomycetota > Actinomycetes > Mycobacteriales > Mycobacteriaceae > Mycobacterium. The sequence continues at coordinate 4,041 of CAZEHT010000066.1, read as the reverse complement.
GCTCACTGAATTCCACGCGCAGCGCGGCGATCTTTCGTTCGTTGGTCCAGCCGAGAATCCACCGCCGGGGATCGTCGACGCGGTGCCGATCGTCCTTCTCGTGGCGCTCGCCCGAACGCACCTGACCTTCGCGGGTCACGGCTCGCCGCTGCGTCCGGAACTCGTCGAGGTTGGCCGCACAGCGGTGGTCTGCTCGCTTGACGAGCTCGTCAACCAGATAGTCGCGGAACGGCCCGTCCCTGACGTCGATGCAGTCGGCGAGCAACAGCCCGTCGTGCCGGGTCGGTTGGAGGCGAACCCGCTGGCGGGGAACTCGTTCATAGACCAGCTTGGTGCCACGGCCCCGATAGCTGATTCGGCGGCCGTTAACCCATCGCACCACCTCCTCGTAGTGCTGCTGAGGGACGAGGAGGGAAAGGGCGAACCCGCGCAGTACGCGCTCGGCGGCCCCGCGCCAGTGGGAGTGCGCTTCGAACACGTCGAGCAGCTCGCCCGCATAGGGCAAATCCTCCGGCGTCAGGCCCACGTCCGCGCACAGTTCGGCACGCATCTCGACCTGCTCGTGTGGCAGGTTGCTGGTGCGCTGCTCCAGGCTGGAGAGTTCCCCGGCGATGGCGTCGCAGCGGTGTTGGAGCTCTATGTCGCGCCCGATTGCCTCCGCAGTTGCCGTATCGAGCGCGCGCTTGGCGGCGGTGAGGAGCGGCCGCTCGGCAGATAGCAGCGAGGAAAGTGCCCCGAAATCCTCCCGGCGGACGACCGGTTCCAGACCGGCGTCACCGACGGCGGCGTCGAACGACACCCGCGCACGACGACGCTGCTCGGCCTGCTCACGAGCCTCTCTGGCGAGTCGCTCCAGTTCACCGATGCGATCCCCGCCAGCCTTGGCCCGTTCCTCGATAAGTCCTTCACGTTCGCGCGTCAGTTGTTGTTGTTCGGCTTCTGCGATGTCCTGCTCGCACCACAGCTGCGCACCTTCGGCCTCCAGCGCGGCGATCTCTGCAGCGAGCAGCCCGGAACGAAGCTCTGCGACGAACAGCCGGACCGCCGATCGTTCGTGCTCGAATTGGCCGCGCTGCGCGAGCGCATCGTCGTACTTGACCGCGGTCTGCGCAACGGGTTCCAGCGCTTCGAGTTGTTCCCGCGCGCGTGTGACGGCGTCATGAGCCTTGGTCAAGTCGTCGAAGTGGGCGATGATGTCGCGGACGCGATCCGACGAGTCACTGGGTTCGAGCATGTGGTCGCGTACGAAATCGTTGAGGTTGCCAACTGACTTCATCGAAACGGTTTGGTGGAACAGCTCAAGCGCCTGGTCGGACCGGATTCCGAGTAATCGGCGCAATGAGGTTGCGTACTTAGGGAATTCGTCGAATATGTCAGATCCACCCTCACGCAGCCTCTTGCGCAGGTCCCGCAGATCCGAGCCGAAGTCCGCGAAGTCCGTTGCTATCGACAGTTCCTTGGTTGCGGTGACGAAGAACCGATAGGGCTGGCCAGCACTCTCGCGCTGTTGGAAAACCTGTGCGAGGGTGACGGTTTCGTCATAGCCGTGATTGGTGAAGACGCCCAGGATCACCGAGTACGTCCGCCGATTCTCACGCAACCCCTTCGCGCGAGACCGGCCGGTCGCCTCAACACGCTCGGATTTGTAGTGGCCTTCGACATACGAGCGGAGGGTGCGTTCCTTGGCTTCCGCGCCTGCCGCTTTGTTGTAGGCGGCCTTGTGGGAAGGCACCAACAAGGTGGTCAGCGCATCGACGATCGTCGATTTACCGGAACCGATGTCACCGGTGAGCAGCGCCGTGTCAGTCCCCGGCGTGAATCGCCAGACGTGGGTGTCGAACGTTCCCCAATTCAAGATCTCCGCGTGTTGGAGTCGATAACCAGCCCGCGGGTCATCAAGAGGTTCGGCCACAGCACCCGTTGCGCTACTCATCGCCGGCGACCGATGCAGCGTACTCCTGCAGCTTGTCGGCAAAGTTCGAAAGAGTTTGGGCGTCAACGTATGCCTTCAGTATTCGCCGCACCTCCCAATGGTCACGTTGGCCACGTAACTGCCGCAGGAAGCCCAGTTCAACGGCTTTCCTGATCGTCGTCTCCGCTTGATCCGCGACCCGCGCGTCGTTAGTGGACTCGGCCTGAAAGAGCCTGAGCAGCTCGACGATCTGGTCGGTGGTGAGCACGAGTCGGCCCTCGCCGGCCGCGGTTTCGAACTCGACGAGCCGCTTGCGCAACAGCACAAGCAGCAGGCTGACGTTGTACGTCAATGCCCGTCGACGCACCAGACGCGGAAGGGCTTCATCGCCATCCTGCTCCGGCCTGGAACGAAGGTAGGCATAGCCCTCCGTGTCATCGACGACCACGTCGATGCCGATAGCAGCGAAGTGGTCACGGACTCCGGCACCAAGGCGATCCAATGTCAGCCAGGTGTCCTCGTCAGCCTCGCGGTAGATGACGCCCTGCATCAGCCGGATGATGGCGCTGGCGACTGCGTGCTCATTGCTCATCGGCGTCGCACCGTCACCTTCGGCAATCTCGCACGTTTTGTGCTGTCCGCATCAGCGGGGTCGGAAAACTCGAGCAGCGTCTCATCACCGTCATCCATCTCGACCGCCACATCGTCGTCGTTGAGTGCGAGATAGCCGACGATTTCGGCGGCTCCCTGCTCGATCGGGTGCAGAGCGATGACATCTGACAATAGCGCTGAAGTGTTGTGAGGTAGCACGGTCCGGATGATCTCTGCCAGGCGCGCCTGGTCGATGAAGGTCTGTGCGAAGAGGAGGTCGGGGTCGACCTCCTCGGTCTCCGTGGAGATGCGGCTTTCGACGGCCACCGCCACCGGCGGTTGGTAGAGCGGACGCTCGAATGGTAGTGCGATCTCGATGCCCGGCTGGTCGACTTCGAGCCCGAAACCGGGAGGATGATCGCGAAGCGTGAGTGCCGTGCTCTCGACCATCCGGACCAGGTCCAAGACGCGCCGATTCTCCAGCCACACCTGGTCATCGAGGAATCGGCGAAGCTGTTCGGATATCAGCCGGACGGTGCGCTGGGCCCGATCGGCCGCTTCGGACCAGTCGTGGTGGATTCCCCGAATCCGCTGGTCGGTTTCGATGGTGTCGAGGGCTGACACCTTGGCGAGCAACTTGGCGAGCTCGGCTTGGCGGGTGTCCGAGAGCAGGAAGTCGTAAAACGACTGAAAGCTACGTCCCTGATCCGAGCCAGCGATCTCGGAGCGGCTGCCGACAAGTTCGGCGAGCAGTTCGCCCTTTGATCCGTCCCACGAGGCGATCTTCTCCCGCGCGGCACGGTCAAGGAGCCGAAAGTTTTCTTCCACCTCGCGGAAATCCGAGAGCAACTCCCGCGCTGTCGCCGACAGCTGTTGGTAGCGGTCGCGCACACCTGTCGCGTCAAGCACCGTGACCACGCCTGCCTCGACCGCCGCAATCTCGGCGTCGAGTTCGCTTCGGCGGCGGTGTAATTCGACCAGGCGGACATCGGGCTCCGTTTCAGTGCCGTGCACAATCTGTCGAAGCAATTCGACAACTGTGTGCAACCTGGATTCGGTTCCCACGAACGATCTACCTCTTAGGGACACGATCCACGCGTATGCCTTCTCGAACGCCGGAGTGACCTCGTAGTGAACCTCATCGTCGCCAGGCGGGTAGAACCGCCGCAAATACCCACTGTCGGTGGCCGCCCAGTCCTCCAAATATGATCGCGCGTCCTTGGGGAATCGCTCCTGCCCGTTCTCGGTGATGATCTCCGCATTCAGTGCGTACAGGAGATCATCCAACGCGGCCATGACCGCGCTTGCTGCGCATGCGCCTCGATTGGCCTCGACGAAGAACTCCCCGAGGAAGCAGAGGATCAGCGTAGAGTTGCCGGCACGCAACAGTCGCCAGGCCGGGTGCCGCTCCTTCAGCGCGTCGATCGCCGCATAGTCCACGGGAAGAGCGTAAGGAATCCCACCGACAGATTTGGTGCCGCCTCCCGGAGGGGTCTAGTAGATGAAACACCTTTTGGCGTCTTCTGCAGGCTGCACGA
>CAZEHT010000065.1:0-22224 GCA_964511995.1 uncultured Mycobacterium sp. | reverse complement strand
CCCGCCGCCGCGGCGCCGATGCCATCCGCCAACTCGTCGTCCTGGGCGACGGGGCGCCCTGGATCTGGAACCTGGCCACCGCAATCGCACCCGAGGCCACTCCCATCGTGGACCTCTACCACGCCCCCGAAACCCTCGTCACCCAAACCGGGCTGCTCCTGCCGCAGCTAGCCGACGACACCGCCCGCGACACCGCCAAGGCACTGCCGTACTTCAAGACCAACGCCCACCCGATGCGCTACGCCTACTTCCGCGCCCACGGCCTGTTCGTCGGCTCCGGCGTCGTCGAAGCCGGCTGCAAATCCCTCGTTGGTCAGCGCCGCAAACTGTCCGGCATGCGCTGCAACATCCCCGGCGCCACCGCCATCCTCACCCTGCGCTGCCACCAGGCCAGCAACCGCTTCGACCTCATCTGGACACAACCACACAACCCGACCACCACCCACACCACCGCGTGACCAACCGGCCAGCCGCTCAATTCAAGATCAACGCCGGCCCACCTAACAAATCTGTCGCATACCCTGCCGGTTGGCGTTGCTCACGGGTCGTCGGCGTCGGCGACTATCCTTGGGCTCCGCCTTCTGACTCCCACCGCTCTTCCATGGCGTCTTTTTGTGTACGGGCAGTCCTTTCTCGCACGCTGGTCATCAGTAGGCCGTCGACGGTCGAGTCGTTGTTCGGGGCTGCCGCGGCCATCATGGTGGTATGGGCATGGTCGGGGTCGGTGTGGGGCGGGACGACCAGCAGTTGGATCTTGTCGCGGTTGAGTCCGAGGACTTCGACGGTGTTTTCCGGCTGGAGTCGGTATCCGTCGAGTCGTACGTTGCGTCCGCCGGTCGCGAGTCTAGCGGGGGTGTTTTTGGCCCATTCGCCGAGGTTGTAAAGCACGCGATCGATGCCGCCGAGCCGAACCGACAGCACCGCAAGCAGGTCGGGCAGCTCTGTCGTGAGGTCGTCATTGTGCGGCCACCAGGCCCCGTCGACATACCCGGTTTGGGGTGCCTTGGGCTTCAATCGCAACCGCGGCGTGAAGTGCGGTGGTGTGGGGTGTCGACCGACTTGGGGTCGGGTTTGTGGTGTCGTCATGGAGACGCTCCTGCCGTGGCCGCGAAGCGGCCGAAATAATTCGAATCGCCGACGACACAATTTCATCAATTCCGCGATGACAAGCATTTCGACGCTTCTAATTCTGCTAGTAGATCTCCAGTACACAGGGTGTGGTAGCGCATGTCAACACTGTAGACGTACAATTGTGGCCTACGGTGTGATACAGAGGCGGTAGCGGGACGTGGTGCTACAATGACGAAGATTCCGAGCACCGGGCCCGCCGGGTCCGGTGCGGGCGCTAACGGTGATCACGCGTCCGGCGGGGCCGCCAGCAAATACAACGGACAGATCGGCCGCTCGCTGATCCTGCAGAGCGCGCTGCGGATCATCGACCGCGATGGCGTGGACGGATTATCCATGCGCCGACTCAGCGACGCGGTGGGCCGGGATCCGACGGTGCTCTACCGGCACCTACCCAACAAGGCTGCAGTGCTCGACGGCGTCGCCGAGATCGTGCTCGGGCAACTAAGTGTGGACACCGCCGACCCAGACTGGGCCGCCCAACTACGCATCGTGGCCCATGACTTCCGCCGGCTGGCCATAACACACCCGAACGTCGTGCCGCTGTTGGTTACCCGTCCCCTGGCCACCCCGCTGGGGCAACGACCGCCGGGAATGCTACGTCCACTAGAAGACGTCCTGACGCTGCTCACCTGCGCCGGATTCACCGGAGTCGCCGCGCTGCATATCTACCGGCTGCTGTTCGGCTTCTTGCATGGCCACATCCTCAACGAGCTGCAGGAGGTCGTCGAACGACCCGAGGAAACCGATGACGTACTGCGCCTCGGCCTGCACCGGCTGCCGATCACCGAATTCCCCCACCTGCGTGCGCTCGCACCCGCCCTCGCCTCCTACGACGGCGCCGCCGAACTCGACCGCGGCCTCGACCTCCTGCTCACCGGCCTCACCGCAAACCGGACCCTCCCCGACGGCTCACCCCGGTCCACGTAATAAGACAGTGCGGCTTCGCCTTGCGGCTGCTCGTGACCCCACGGCCCTTCAGCGGATTGACACCAGTTGGTCGATTGAATCCTTGGGTAGGTTGCCGTCAACGACTGCCGTCACTGCGATGTCGTTCAGCGTGATGGCGCCCTTGTGGTTGTCGAGGAACGCGGTGTCGGCGGCGTCGCGTCCGGTGGTGATGCGCACCAGCGTCTGCCGCGGCGCCAGCAGGGTCGCGTCGACGACGCGCCATTTCCCCTCGACGAACGCCTCGGCGACCGCGTGGAAGTCCATCGGGTACAGGCCCGGCGCATACACCGACACCAGGCGGGCCGGTACGTTGACCGCGCGCAGCAGCGCTACCACCAGATGCGCAAAGTCGCGGCACACACCGGCACCGGCGAGCAAGGTGTCCACTGCCCCGTCAATCGGGTCGCTGGAGCCCGGCACATAGTTCAGCCGGGTGCCCACCCACGACGACACCTTCTCCAGCAACGTCGCCGAATCGACGTACTCACCGAATTCGGTTGCGGCAAAACCAAAGAACTTGTCGGCCTCCGCATAGCGGCTGGGCCGCAGGTACATGGACAGGTCGTATTCGGTCACCGGGGCTGGGTCGGTCTGTCCGACGATCGTCGCGGCGTAATCAACTTTGAGGTTGCCGACCGGCGCCTCAAACTTATGGATCCGGTTGCCGTGCACGCCGCTGATCTCCATTGCCGTGATGGGCTTTCCGTTCAAGACGAACGACAACGACTCCAACACCTGGGTATTAGGATGCGGTGCGACAGCGATCTGCAACTCCAGCGTCGTCGCCGCGCTGATGTCCACGTCGAGCTGCGCACCCACGACTCGCCTCATGTCGCCGATGATGCCAGCGGAGTGTGTAGCGGTCCCTTGTGCATGATCCGCAACTCTGTGCTTGCCGTTGTACCGGTCCGGTTTGGCATTGGGATCCTGGCTCCTATCTACAGTGTCGGTCAGCGCTGTTGACACTACCTCCGGAAGGGCGTGTACTGAAGCTCTAGCAGCGACATCGGGTGCTCAACCAATACCGCCGGTCACCTGTTGACCTCGACTTTCGCAGTTTCGGGGGGTTTCGGGGGGTTCCGTGATCGTTCACGCTGGCGCTTGTGACGGCTGGTGTCTGTGATTCTGGTGGGGTTGTCAGCGTGTCGGCGTGAATCCTGCCCCGAGCGTGTGAGAAGCATCGGCGATGGACGGACAATCCTCACCGATGCTTCAGGCCCTGACGCTACCCAGTAGCTGGGGCGAACTGCTGGAGCCGCTGCGCCCGGTGTTTCGGCGGTCCTCGACGTTCGGGTTGTTCGCTCTGCTGGCCACCGGCCTGGTGGCGCGTACCGCGCGGCGCACCGTGGTCGGCATGTTCGCGGGCGCGGGGATGGCCGCGCTGGTGTCGTTTCACTGCGCGCGCCGGTTCTTCTCGCACTACGCGTGGGACACCGACGGCTCAGCCTGGCGGTCGCCGGGCTGATCGTGGACCGGTTACTGGACGCCGACGCGCCGATCACTGCCGCGGTCGATGACACCTTGTTTCGCCGCTGGAGCAAGAAGGTGCACCACGCGTTTTGGACCCATGACGGCGCCGCGCAACGACCGGCCAAGCTGGGCCGCGGCAACTGGTGGGTGATCGTCGGGATCGTTGTGCGGCTGCCGTTCTGCAGCCATCCGGTGTGCCTGCCGATCCTGTTTCGGCTATGGGCCGGCAAGGGTACCGCCTCCCCGGTGCAACTGGCCCGCCAAATGCTCGCCGTGCTGAGGAAAGCGTTCCCGCACCAACAAATCCACGCCGTCGGCGACGCCGCCTACCACGGCCGCCCGCTGCTGGTGGCCGCCACCACGATCACCATCCGGCTCCCGACCGACGCCGCCTTGTGCGCCCCGGCGCCGCCGCCACCGACCACCGCGGCCGACCCGCCAAGAGAGGCCACAGGCTGCCCGGCCGTCCGGCCTGGCCGCCACCGCCACCGCTACGGGCGCCTCGACACCGTCGTGGTTGCCGTCATCGACGCCCTGTGGTACGGCGCCGTTCGGCGATGCGTCGGGCCGCGCGGTGCCGGTCCGCGACCCCGACACTCCCACCGGCTACCTGTTCACCACCGACCGCCACAGCCAGTCCGAGCGCATCTTCGAGCGCTACGAAGCCTTGCTGCCCTATCTGAACTCGGTGCTTGCCGGACCCAAGGCGGGGGACGCATCAAACTGTCCGTCGAGCCATCGAGATCCTCGACGGCGTAGTCCTTAACCCGCATATCTTGTCGTTCCAACATCGGCGACCAGAATATCCGCACGCCCACTGGGGATCGGCAACCGAAAGGTGGAGTAACGTTGGCGGTGTCGAGAGCCCTGCCCTTCTGATCTGAGCGAACGCCTCGACTGAATAGGAAAGAAACCATGAGTCCCGTCGCAACTCTTCGCTCACCCTACGAACAGCGCGTCAAACTCGTCGCGGACACGGTGAAGAAATATTCCGGGTTCGACGACGCCGCCGCCGCCGAACTCGCGGTGCATGTACTGGACGCCCTGGACTCGATCCCTGAGAAAGTGCGCTAGCGAGCTACCTCGACCTGAGTGTGTCGCGGATCGTCTGAGCAGGCAGGCCGTCCGTCCCTGCATCGCCTCCGTGCTCACCGTCTCCGCCGCAGCGGACCACCCAATCATTGGGCTAGATCTATTCGAGTCGGGCGCGGCCGGGGGTGAGTTCGCAACCTCATGTGGGAATCACCACCTAGCGACCGAGGTTCACTAGTCCGCCAGTCGCAGCGCCTCCGCGTGATTAGCGTGCCCATAGCCGGTACCGGCTGGTGCCGGTCCTTGCCGGACTGTCGCCGACTACACCGCCTTGGACGCCACCACCGTTCCCAGGGCTCCGATCACCGCGACGACACCGAACACCCAGAACAGCACCACTTCGCTGGTGGGATACGGGGTCAACGGGTCCGCGGCCAACAACGTGGTCACCGGGCTTCCCGGGTCGCCGCGGCGATGTTGCCGAGGTAGTAGTCCCCGTCGGTGCTGCCAGGCGCCATCGGGTGTGGCGGGGCCGCCATGCCGGGCTCCAGTGGTGCCAGCAGCCGGTCCTTGCCGTAGATCAGGTCGGCGCGGTTGTCGTCGGCCATTTCGTAGTCGTTGATCATCGTCAGCGCCCGCGTCGGGCAAGCCTCGATACACAACCCGCAGCCGATGCAGCGCAGGTAATTGATCTGATACACCCGCCCATAGCGCTCGCCCGGCGAAAAACGTTCGGCCTCGGTGTTTTCCGCGCCCTCGACATAGATTGCGTCGGCCGGGCAGGCCCACGCGCACAACTCACACCCGATGCACTTCTCCAGGCCGTCGGCGTAGCGGTTGAGCTGATGCCGCCCGTGGTAGCGCAGCGCCACCGGGCCCGGCTTCTCCGGATACTGTTCGGTCACCGGCTTTTTGAACATCGTCGAAAACGTCACGCCGAAACCCGCGATCGATTCGAGGAATTTAGACATCCCTGCCCTCCTGAGTCGCGCCGACTCGGGTGCGCCGGGCCGTCTGCGCTGCCTGCCCCGCAGCTTGCCCACGTCCGCGTGAACCTGAGACCCAGACTAGGTGGCTGGTGTGTAGATGGCTAACGATCTTCTGCCACCAAACATCGCGATTTCCGGGAGAGTCAGGTTTTCTCACGTGGGGCATGTGAGCTTGATGTGACTGCTGGTGCTGGTGTGTCGTAGCGGATACAATGTGGGGTCCTGTTGGGGCGCATCGGGTTTCTTGGTCGAAACCGATCCTCAACCAAGGACCCCACGTCCAACCTACTCTGCCATCTGCGACGTCCCCGAGGAAACCCTGCTCGAGGTGACCGCGCTGTTGCACGCCCATCGTCGCGAGATCGGCACCCGCGCCGGGCGGCGCGCGGGCACCGTGCGCACCCAGGCCAAACTCGTGCTGCGCTGGTTCCGCGACGACCCGCCGATGCGCACGCTGGCCGCCGAAGCCGAACTGGGTATCTCCACCGGCTACCGCTACCTGCACGAAGCGATCGACGTGATCGCCGAACAGGCCCCCGACCTGCACGACGTACTCGACCGTGCGAAGACCGAAGGCTGGTCGCACGTCACGCTGGACGGGACGCTGATCGAGATCGACCGGGTCGACGAACGCAACGACAACGGCCATCACCTGTGGTACTCGGGCAAGCACAAAACCCAGGGCGCCAACGTGCAAATCCTCGCCGACCCGACCGGGTTCCCGGTGTGTTCCAGCCCGGCCAAACCGGGCAGCACCCACGACATCACCGCCACCCGCGCCCACTGCCTGGGCGCGCTGTACCAGGCCGCCTCCGAGGGTCTGCCGACCCGCTTCGGGGACGCCGAATTACGCACGCAAGGACCCGGTGGAGATAGACGGGCGACAGCGCCGTCATCAACGGAGCGGTTTCGGCGATCCAGCACCATTTCGAAATCGACAACTATCGGCTCGGCTTCGCGGTGGCGTCGGCTCTCCTGGGCGCGGCGTTCGGCGCGATGACCGCGGGACGGCTCGCCGACCGGATAGGCCCTGCTCGCGGTGATGAAGCTGGCCGCGGCGCTGTTCTTGATCAGCGCCATCGCCGCCGCCCTGTCGGTGAACGTCGCGTTGCTCGTCTTCCGGGTCGTCGGCGGAATCGGCGTCGGTGTGGCCTCGGTGTGGCCTCGGTCATCGCACCCGCCTACATCGCTGAGACGTCACCCCCGAGAGTCCGGGGCCGGCTGGGGTCATTGCAGCAACTGGCCATCGTTTCGGGCATCTTCTTGTCGCTGGCGGTCGACTGGCTGCTCGCGCATCTGGCCGGCGGTTCGGGCAAGGAGCTTTGGCTCCGCATGGAGGCGTGGCGGTGGATGTTCCTGATGATGTCGGTTCCCGCCGTCGTCTACGGCGCGCTGGCCTTCACGATCCCCGAATCTCCGTGGTATCTCGTTGCGACACACCGCATTCCGGAGGCGCGCAAAGTCCTGACGATGCTGCTGGGTGAACGCAACCTGGAGATCACCATCAACCGCATCCAGGAGACACTCCAACGGGAGGACAAGCCCTCCTGGCGTGATCTGACCAAGCCGGGTGGCGGGCCCTTCAGGCTCTACGGCATCGTCTGGGTCGGTCTGGGCTATCGGTCTTTCCAGCAGTTCGTCGGCATCAACGTGATCTTCTACTACTCTAACGTGCTGTGGGAAGCGGTCGGTTTCGACGAGAGCTGCTCGTTCACCATTACGGTCATCACGTCCATCGCCAACATCGCCACCACCCTGATCGCGATCGCGCTGATCGACAAGATCGGTCGCAGGCCGCTGCTGCTGATCGGCTTCGCCGGCATGGCCGTCACGTTGGCGACGATGGCCGTCATCTTCGGTACCGCCCCGCAGGTCGACGGGCAACCCCAGCTCACCGGCGCGTCCGGACCGGTCGCGCTGATCGCGGCGAACCTGTTCGTCGTTGCGTTCGGCATGTCGTGGGTGGTTTGGGTGCTGCTCGGTGAGATGTTCCCCAACCCAACCCAACCCAACCCAACCCAACCCAACCCGATCCGGGCCGCGGCGCTGGGTCTGGCGGCCGCCGCCCAATGGGCCGCCAACTGGCTCATCACCGTCACGTCCCCGCTGCGCAACTTCCTGGGCGCCGCCTACGGCCTTCTACGCGATGTGTGCGTTCTTGTCCTTCCTTTTCGTTTGGAAGTGGGTGCGCGAGACCAAGGGCGTTTCCCTGGAAGACATGCACGCCGAACTTCTCCACGACGACAAGTCGGCGACCCACTAACCCAATCACGCATACAGGAGGCACTCATGACATCGTTGGCACGACTCGTCGCGGGTTCGTTCATCGCCGGCGCGGCCGTGTTGTCGGCCGTCGCGCCGATCGCGCTGGCCGATCCGCCGGATATCCCCGAACCCGGCTCCGAATCCGCCGGCCAGACCGTCCAGGACCTGCAGAATCAGGGCTACCAGGTTCAGCTCAACTGGGTGAACGGCTCGCCGAACGCGCCGCTGTCGCAGTGCTCGGTGACGGATATCGACACCGCCGGAAGCGCAGGCAGCCAGCCGCTGGCTTACGTTTCGGTCGACTGCCCGAAGTAGGCCGTTCTCCCGGGCGGTTTTCGCCCGGGATTCTGATGTGTATCACCGAGATCCACTCGCGCAGGTGGTCACTCGGCTTTTTCGTGCGCACCGTCGTATTTCGGCTACGCGCGGAATCTGTCAACCTGAACGACATCCCCGAAGAGCCGGCGAGCGCGACACTCAAATCCTGGCTTGTGACACTTCCGAGTGGCAGGGTCTGAGTTATCCGGTCCTGTGTACCCATACTTGTCGTTGCCACAGAACAGGGTGCTGTCTCCCGCGGGCAAGGTCCGGGAGCCGCCAGTGAGGCTCCCGCGATTGAACTTCCGGACTTGCTTGTCGGGATCCGCGCCTTTCAGCTTGCACGCCGCCCACACCTCGGGCTGATAATCGTCCATTGGGACAGGAAGGGGCGGCCGTTCGGTCGGCGGGGACTGCGCGGAGGAGAACGACCGGAATCCGGTCCCCGCGGGCTTGAAGTCTCGACGCCACCTCCCGGTCGGTAGCTACCAGATCGGCTGCCCGAGCCCGAATGTCGCGGCAACGCCCAGGGCTTTGAGTGTGCCTGGCTGCGCGTGCGGCTGCCGTGTTGACATTGCGGGCGTCCCTTACCGAAAGTCGTCGTGAACGTCGGACGCGGCCTGCTGGGCCAGTTCGGCGGTCGCGACCAAACGCGACCGGGCGGATGCGATCTGCGGGCTCCCGTCGTGATGATGGGCGCGGCGGTGCGAAGAGAATCCGAGGCTGCGACGACCCGCATGCGGTCTTGGTAGGTGCGCTGAAACGCGCTCCGCAGCACCCTGCCACAGCGATCGCAGCCCGCGTGCGCGCTCGGACTCGGATTCAGCAAGGTAGTACGCCGCGTTTTGCACTGCCAATGATGTGTCTCGCAACCGGTCGACCATCACGTCCGTAGTTGTTGTAGCTGTGGTGTGTAGGTCGGTAATGGCCGTAGCGGCGGCCTGGGCGTTGCGATTCACCGGGATCGGCGCCGTACCGCACGCGAGCGTATTGGCGTGTATCGCACACGCTTGGGCGAATGCGATGAGGGCCGAGGTGTCGCAAGAGGCCCGGGTGTCCATCCTGACGTTCCCAGCGGAGAGTTTCAGACGCCACAATTCACGTCCCGTCCCACCCAAACCTGATGATGCCACAGGAAACCACCGTGACGCTGCCTCGCCCGACATGACACAATCGCCAGCCGTGAAGACCTTCGAGGAGTTGTTCGCCGAGTTGGGAGACCGCGCCCGCGCCCGGCCGGCCGGCAGCGCAACTGTCGCCGCGTTGGACGCCGGTGTGCACACTGTCGGCAAGAAGATCCTCGAGGAGGCCGGCGAGGTCTGGCTGGCTGCCGAGCACGAGTCGAACGACGCTTTGGCCGGCGAGATCAGCCAGCTGCTGTATTGGACGCAGGTGCTGATGCTGGCTCGCGGCCTCACTCTCGACGACGTCTACGGGAAGCTGTGAGCCAGATGCTGCGAGTCGCCGTCCCCAACAAGGGCGCGCTGAGTGAACCTGCCGCCGAAATCCTGTCGGAAGCGGGCTACCGGCGCCGCACCGACCCGAAGGATCTGACTGTCCTCGACCCGGTCAACAACGTCGAGTTCTTCTTTCTGCGCCCCAAGGACATCGCGATCTACGTCGGCTCGGGTGAGTTGGACTTCGGCATCACCGGCCGCGACCTTGCCCGCGAATCGGATGCACCGGTCTCAGAGCGGCTTTCGCTGGGGTTCGGCTCGTCGACGTTCCGGTACGCCGCACCAGCCGGCGTGAGGTGGACAACCGCCGATCTGGCGGGCAAGCGGATTGCCACCGCATATCCCAATTTGGTCCGAAAAGACCTCGCGGCCAGGGGAATCGACGCGACGGTCATCCGGCTCGACGGTGCCGTGGAGATCTCCGTGCAACTCGGGGTCGCCGATGCAATCGCGGACGTCGTCGGATCGGGCCGTACCCTGGGCATGCACGACCTGGTGGCCTTCGGCGAACCCCTGTGCGATTCCGAAGCCGTTCTCATCGAGGCCGCCGGTCGCGGTCCCGACCCGACCCGTGACCAGTTGGCGGCCCGGGTGCAGGGCGTGGTGTTCGGCCAGCAGTACCTGATGCTCGACTACGACTGTCCGCGTGCGGTTCTCGACCGAGCGACGGCCATCACCCCCGGTCTGGAATCGCCGACCATCGCGCCGCTGGCCGACCCGGATTGGGTTGCGGTGCGCGCGCTGGTTCCCCGCAAAGCCGTCAACGCGATCATGGATCGGCTCGCAGCGATCGGCGCCAAGGCCATTCTGGCTTCCGACATCAGGTTCTGCCGGTTCTGATCCGCACGCTGGTCCTGCGAAACGGTTTCGTTTCCCCTGGTCAGTTGCGACCTACGACAGTCACAGGTCTGTTAGCGTCCGACGTGTGATGCACTTCGTCGTTCTGTTGCTGGCCGGGTTGATCGGTGCGGTTGCCGGCCTGCGCGCGATGACCGCACCCACCGCGGTGGCCTGGGCAGCCCTGCTGGACTGGATCAACCTCGACGGTACGTGGGTGCAGTGGCTGGGCCACCCGATAACCGTCGGTGTGCTGACCATTCTGGCGCTCGCCGAGCTTGTTACCGATCAGCTCCCCAAGACCCCGAGTCGCAAGAGCCCGGTGCAGTTCATCACCCGGCTGGTGACGGGCGGCTTCTCGGGTGCCGCACTCGCCACCGCATGGGGATATCCGCTCGGCGGTCTGGGTGCCGCCCTGATCGGCGCCGTGCTGGGCACACTGGGCGGATACGAATTGCGCCGCAAGCTGTCGGACAAGGAGGGGATCGACCTGCCCGTGGCGCTGACCGAGGATGTCGTCGCCGTGCTGTCAGGGTTCGGGATCGCGGCGCTGATGGCGACTCTGTGACGGTGTGACATCGTGGCGCAACGCTTCGATGCGATCGTCGTGGGTGCCGGGCAGGCGGGACCTCCGCTGGCCGGCCGGCTCACCGCGGCCGGTATGACCGTCGCGGTGGTCGAACGCAAACTGGTCGGCGGTACCTGCGTCAACTACGGCTGCATCCCGACCAAGACGCTGGTCGCCAGCGCATACGCAGTGCATACGGCGCGCCGCGGCGCCCAGTACGGGTTCGGATCCGGCGACGTCGTCGTCGATATGGCGAAGGTCAAGGCGCGAAAGGACCGGATCATGCTCAACGACCGCCGCGGCGTCGCGTCGTGGCTGGAGGGCATGACCGGTTGCACCCTGATACGCGGGCACGCCCGGTTCTCCGGACCCCGGGCACTGACGATCGACGGCGATGTCATCGAGGCCGACTGGATCTTCCTCAATGTCGGCGGCCGCGCGGTGGTTCCGGCAATCCCCGGACTGGGCGATGTCGACTACATGACCAATGTCGGCATCCTCGAGATGTCGGTCGTTCCGGAGCATCTGGTGATCATCGGGGGCAGCTACATCGCCCTGGAGTTCGCGCAGATGTATCGCCGATTCGGCGCCGAGGTCACCGTGGTCGAAAAAGGACCCCGGTTGACTGCCCGCGAAGACGAGGACGTGTCGGAGGCGGTGCAGCAGATCCTCGAAGCGGAGGGCATTTCCGTTGTTCTCGGTGCCACCTCAATGCGGATCGACAACCACGCCGAAGGAATCGCGCTGGTCCCGCGCGACGGCTCGGCCCCGGTCGTCGGCACCCATCTGCTGGTCGCGACGGGGCGGCGACCCAACACCGACGACCTCGGACTGGACGCCGCCGGGGTGGCGACCGACGAGCGGGGCTACATCCGTGTCGACGACCAGCTGCGCACCAACGTGGACGGGATCTGGGCGATGGGTGACTGCAACGGCAGGGGTGCCTTCACCCACACGTCCTACAACGATTTCGAGATCGTGGCCGCCAACCTCCTCGACGACGATCCGCGCCGGGTTTCCGACCGCATCCCCACGTACGCCCTCTACATCGATCCACCACTCGGCCGTGCCGGCATGACCGAGAGCGAGATTCGCCGTTCCGGCCGTAAAGCGTTGGTGGGCAAGCGGCCGATGACCCAGGTGGGCCGGGCGGTGGAGAAGGGTGAGTCGCAGGGCTTCATGAAGGTCGTTGTCGACGCCGAAACCGAACAGATACTCGGCGCGGCCGTCCTCGGCGTGGGCGGTGACGAGGTGATCCATTCGATCCTCGACGTCATGACCGCCAAGCTGCCCTACACGGCGATCTCGCGAACCATGCACATCCACCCGACCGTCAGTGAACTGGTGCCCACGATGCTGCAAGAAATGCGCCCTCTCAGCTAAGAGTCCCGGCCGCCCGTCACGATGCCAGCGCCTGCGGCCAACCGGGGTAGGCCGGCGGAGTTCCGCCGAATGCCGGGCAGCGCGCCTGGTGGGCGCACCACCCACACATCCGCGACGGGCTGGCGCGAAAATCGCCTGTGGTACCAGCGGATTGGATCGCCCGCCAGATAGCCTTCAGCGTCCGCTCGAAGCGCAGCAGCTCATCTAGATCCGGGCTGTAGTCGAGCAGTTGGCCGTCGGCGAGATAGATCAGCCGCAGCCTGGCCGGCATCACACCGCGCGAGCGCAACAACGCCACCGCATAGAACTTCATCTGGAACATCGCCTTGAACTCGGCTGCGGCTCGCGCCTCGGGAGGCGCCTTACCGGTCTTGTAGTCCACCACCCGCAGTTCGCCGGTCCTCGCGACGTCGATTCGGTCGACGAAACCCCGCAGCAGAGTGCCGTCTTGGAGCTCGACCTCGACTCGCTGTTCGCAGCTGTCGGGGTCGAACCTGGTCGGATCCTCCAGCCGGTAGTAGCCGGCCAACAGCGTCCTGGCCTCGGTCAGCAGCCGCATTCGCTGCTCGGCTGTGAAGGCCTCCGCGAGGTCGGGTTCCTCGGCGACAACCAGGTCCCATGCGGGAGCGACCAGCGCCAGCGCCGTGTCCTGGTCACGTAACGGCGCGGGCAGGCCGTAGAGCTGTTCGAGCGCGGCATGGACCACCGAACCCCGCAGCTGGGCCGGCGACGCCGGCTCGGGGAGCCGATCGATCGCGCGGAAGCGGTAGAGGAGCGGGCACCGCTTGAAGTCTGCGGCCCGCGACGGAGACAAGGCGGGGCGGTACATGCGTCCGAGGGTATGCAAACCCTCCGACAACGCATGGCAGGCTGGGAGCCGTGTCTTCAACGGGCCCGTTCGGTGTCGGCGACCGCGTGCAGCTCACCGATGCCAAGGGCCGGCATTACACGATGGTGCTGCAGCCCGCCGCGGAGTTTCACACCCATCGAGGTGCCGTCGCCCACGACGCGGTGATCGGGCTGCCGGAGGGCAGCGTGGTCGCCTCGGCCGGCGGCGACGCATTCCTGGTGCTGCGGCCGCTGCTCGTCGACTACGTCATGTCCATGCCACGGGGCGCTCAGGTCATCTACCCCAAGGACGCGGCTCAGATCGTGCACGAGGGGGACATCTTCCCCGGTGCGCGGGTGCTGGAGGCCGGGGCCGGTTCCGGTGCGCTGACCTGCTCGCTGCTGCGAGCCGTCGGTCCGGGCGGCGAGGTCCTCTCCTACGAAGTGCGCGACGACCACGCCGTACATGCCGTTCGCAACGTGGAAACCTTCTTCGGCGAGCGGCCCGCCAACTGGACGCTGGAGATCGCCGATGTCGCCGGCTATGCGGGCCGCCCGGTGGACCGCGCCGTCCTCGACATGCTCATGCCCTGGGAAGTGCTCGACGCGGTGTCGCGGGCACTGGTGCCCGGCGGTGTCCTCATCGTCTACGTCGCGACGGTCACCCAGCTGTCCCGGACCGTCGAAGCACTTCGCGAGCAGCAATGCTGGACCGAGCCACGTTCATGGGAAACGATGCGGCGCGGCTGGAACGTCGTGGGCCTGGCCGTTCGGCCGGAACACAACATGCGTGGGCACACTGCGTTTCTGATCTCGGCGCGCCGGCTGGCGGAAGGGACCGTCACGCCCACACCGTTGCGGCGAAAACGCACCCCGTAGCGCGGTCCGGCGCGCCGGGCTCGCGCGGGGCTCAGTCGTCACTGCTGAGGTAGCCGCGTCGGGCGCAGAGCAGTTCGATTTCCGGGCGCGCGGCCACCATGCGCTCGGCCGCGTCGAGGACCTGCACCACGTGCGCACGGTCGGCCGCTGCCACCGACATCCCGACACCTGCGCGCCGGTGCAGGTCGTGCGACCCGGTTTCGGCCGCGGAGACGCTGAATCTGCGGTGCAGCTCGGCGACGATGGGCCGCACTACCGAGCGCTTCTCCTTCAGCGAGTGGACGTCGCCGAGGAGCAGGTCGAACTCGAGCCAGCCGATCCACATTCCGGGCTAGGGGGTGGGTGTCGGCGCCTGGTCGGGGGGTGCCGGCGGGGCGGGTTCGGCGGGCGGCGGGGAAGCCGGCGGGGCGGGTTCGGGCGACTGCGGCCCGGCGCCGAACGCCAGCAGCATGTCGGCGGTATCGCGGGACAGCTGCCACCCTCCGGGTCCCGACGCGAACTCCATGGGGAACGTGAAGCCGGTGTTGGGATCGGGGGTGGTCACCGTGACGTTGGCGATGACATGGCCTGGAGTTTGGTGGGACCACGCCAGGTCGGTGGCGGTGAAGAGGAGGGGTACCAGGTGATTTTCCTGCAATGCCTTGGTGAACGCGTCGAGTGTGGCGGCGTCCCCGTCGGCAGGGGCTTCTACCACCCCCAGCTTGTCCGTGCCGGCCATCGCGGGGTCGGCGAGGCGCCCCAGTACGTCGGTCAGCTCCTGCGGCTCCGGCAGCGGCGCGGGCGGCGGAGTGCTCTGCGGTAGCGGGACCGTCGCCACGGTCGGCCAGGGCGCGGCGGCCGGCCCTGCGGTGCCTTCCGGAGCTTGCTTGCTGCATCCGGGCAGCCAGAGCGCAGCGATAGCGACCGCGCTACCGACTACCACCGCTGAGCGTTTCGGCATATGCCTGCCGACCTAGGCGGACAACATCAGCAACACCTGGGTGGCCGAGGCCCGCGACAGCTTCCAGGCGCCTTGGCGAACGAACGTGACGTTCTGAGTAGTCGCCGGTAGGCCGGGACCTGACGCGGTGACATTCGCGGTGGCGTAGCCGGGGCCTACCGGGGCGATGTCGGCGACGGAGAACCGCAACGGCAGCATTCCCTTGGCGCTGGCATCGCGCATCATCGCGTCGGCGGTGCGGCTCTCGATGGTCCCGATACCGCCTTCGACGAGATAGCCCTTGGCGCGAAACGACACCCCGGGGTCGGCAAGTCCGGTGAGCACCGAATAGAGCTGGTCGGGAGTCGGTATGTCGGCGGCCGGATCGAGGGGCATCGGTACGCCGAATACCACCGGCGCAACCGGTGGGGCGGCCGCCGGGACACCCGATGAAGCGGACATCACACCGGCCGCAGCGACACCCACCAACACCGCTGCGCTCGCCAGGCCGGCCATACCCCTGGCCAGATAGTGAAGGGTCACGCTGTACCTTTCGTTCAGTCCGACTCGACGTCAAGGTTAACAGTGGCGCCTGTCTGCCGGATTTCTACAGCACACGCGATCCTTGAATCGCCGGTAGCGTTAAAGGTGTTACCGCATCGACTTTCGGTGCGGGAGAGGAGCGCAGCGTGAGTGAGTCAGAGCGTTCCGAAGTCTTCGGAACCCCCGTGTCCAGCGACGATGCTGCCGAATTGGAGCAATTGCGCCGTGAGGCCGCAGTGCTGCGCGAGCAACTGCAGGAGGCGGCGCGAGCACACGGCAGCTCGCGCGGCGCCCGCGATGTCCATCAGCTCGAGGCGCGCATCGACTCGCTGGCGGCAAGAAACGCCAAGCTGATGGAAACTCTTAAAGAGGCCCGCCAGCAACTTCTGGCGCTGCGCGAGGAGGTGGACCGGCTGGGCCAGCCGCCCAGCGGATACGGCGTGCTGCTGGCGGTCGCCGACGACGACAACGTCGACGTTTTCACCGCCGGCCGTAAGATGCGTTTGACCTGCTCGCCGAACATCGACACCAAGACCCTCAAGAAGGGTCAGACCGTCAGGCTCAACGAGGCGCTCACGGTCGTCGAGGCCGGCTCGTTCGAAGCCGTCGGCGAGATCAGTACCCTGCGGGAAATACTGGCCGACGGACACCGCGCCCTGGTGTTGGGGCATGCCGACGAGGAGCGCATCGTGTGGCTCGCCGAGCCGCTCATCGCCACCGAAGATTTGCCCGCCGACGTCGCCGAAGCATTGGACGAGGGTGAGATCGAACGTCCGCGCAAGCTGCGCCCCGGTGATTCGCTGCTGGTCGACTCCAAGGCCGGCTACGCCTTCGAACGCATCCCGAAGGCCGAGGTCGAGGACCTGGTGCTCGAAGAGGTGCCCGACGTCAGCTACCACGATATCGGCGGCCTGACCCGCCAGATCGAGCAGATCCGCGACGCCGTCGAGTTGCCGTTCCTGCACAAGGAGCTCTACCGCGAGTACGCGCTGCGTCCCCCCAAAGGCGTGCTGCTCTATGGTCCGCCCGGCTGCGGCAAGACGCTCATCGCCAAGGCGGTGGCCAACTCGCTGGCCAAGAAGATGGCCGAACTGCGCGGCGAGGAATCCCGGGAAGCCAAGTCCTACTTCCTCAACATCAAGGGCCCCGAGCTGCTGAACAAGTTCGTCGGTGAGACCGAGCGCCATATCCGGCTGATCTTCCAGCGGGCCCGCGAAAAGGCCTCGGAAGGCACGCCCGTGATCGTGTTCTTCGACGAGATGGACTCGATCTTCCGCACCCGCGGCACCGGTGTGAGTTCCGACGTGGAGACGACGGTCGTGCCTCAGCTGCTCAGCGAGATCGACGGTGTCGAGGGCCTGGAGAACGTGATCGTCATCGGTGCCTCCAACCGGGAGGACATGATCGACCCGGCGATCCTGCGACCCGGCCGCCTCGACGTCAAGATCAAGATCGAGCGGCCGGACGCCGAGTCGGCGCAGGACATCTTCAGCAAGTACCTCACCGAGAAACTGCCGATCCACGCCGACGATCTTTGCGAGTTCGCCGGCGATCGCGGCCAGACGATCAAGGCGATGATCGAGAAGGTCGTCGACCGGATGTACGCCGAGATCGACGACAACCGGTTCCTGGAGGTCACCTACGCCAACGGCGACAAAGAAGTCATGTACTTCAAGGACTTCAACTCGGGGGCGATGATCCAGAACGTCGTGGACCGCGCGAAGAAGAACGCGATCAAGAGCGTCCTGGAAACGGGTCAGCCCGGCCTGCGCATCCAGCACCTGCTCGACTCGATCGTCGACGAGTTCGCCGAGAACGAGGATCTGCCCAACACCACCAATCCCGACGACTGGGCCAGGATTTCGGGCAAGAAGGGCGAGCGCATCGTCTACATCCGCACTCTGGTCACCGGAAAGTCGTCGAGCGCGAGCAGGGCGATCGACACCGAGTCCAATCTGGGTCAGTACCTCTAGCTAGCGGCCGGCGCGGCCCCTCTCGGCGGCGATCTCGATCGCCTTGTCGGTGTACACCCGGTACCCGAAATCGGCGCTGTAGCCGTGGATCTCGGGGGTGTCGAGTTCGCGGATGAACGACAGGATCTGGCGGCTGAACAGCTGGCCGGGCACCAGCACCGGGAAACCCGGGGGATAGGGCGTCACGAAGGTCGCCGAGACGACGTCGATACCAGCGTCGAGCTTCTCGTCGACCTGGTCGTCGGTGAGGTATTCGCAGAAGGTGTCGTTGTAGGACAGGTAGAATGCCGAACGCACGTCGGCCTCCGGTGTCGTAGGACGATCGGCAGTGTGGTCGAGAAACGCCGGATGGAACCCGCTGAAGTCGGGCTGGAACGTCGAGCGGGCAGTGAGCCGCTGGACCTGCCTCTCGAAACGGCTCCGCTCGCTCAGGCCCATCTCGGTGGTGCGGGTTTCGAGGTCCCGGGCGATCTTGACGAGAACCTCGACCAGAAACGCCACCGAGCTGCGGGTGGTGCCGATGTTGGTCATGAACAGGACCGTATTCCGGGAGGTCTTGTTGATCTGCACGCCGTGGCGGTCCATCAGCTGTTCGCGTTTGAACGTGTCACCGGGGTAGCCGGTGCGGCCGATGGACAGCGTGATCCGGGTCGGGTCGAGCACGAATTCGTCGTTCTGCCAAACGGTCACCATGTTGTGCAGTCCCGAGCGCAACGGTTGGGCGATCGCGCTCGGCCGGAACTCCTCCGGGATGAGGTCGGAGGTCCGCAGGCAGCACATGTACTTGCTGATCAACGGGTGGTTGTCGATAGCGTCCCGTAGCTGCATGGCGTTCTCGATCTGGCGTTGGACCAGCTCGAGTCCCTCCAGCGCGACTTGGCGGCGGCCGAGGTCCATCGACGCCAGGATCTGATAGTTCGGCGAGGTCGACGTGTGTGCCATGTACGCTTCGTGGAACGACTCCGCGACTCTCTGCTCGAAGTCCTGGTCGAAGACGTGGATGATTGAGCCCTGGCGCAGCGCGGTCAGGGTCTTGTGGGTCGACTGCGTCGCATAGACCCGTACCCGCGTCTTCGCCGGGTCGAGGATCAGCCGGCGGTTGAGCAAGTCCTCGGTGCTCGGCGGATTGGCGATATCGGCGGCGAGCTGGTCCTGGTACTCCTGTAGGCGTTGCGGCTCACGGAGGCGTTCGAGCACTTTCTTCGCCGATGCCATCGCGGTGCGGTTGCGGTACACCGGGTGGAAGCGGGCGAAGGCGAACCACGCTTCATCCCACAAGAAGACGAGATCGGGCTTGATGGCTAGGCATTCCTCCATCACGCGTTGTACGTCGTAGACGATGCCGTCGAATGTGCAGTTGGTCAGCGACATCATCTTGACGCGGTCGAGTTTGCCCGCCGCCTTGAGTTCGAGCAGGGTGGACTTGATCGCGCGCAGCGGAACCCCGCCGTACATCGAGTAGTTCGGCAGCGAGTAGGCCTCCAGGTAGACCACTTGCGCGCCGGCCAGCATCATTGCGTAGTGGTGGGACTGGTGGCAGTTGCGGTCGAGCAGCACGATGTCGCCCGGGGCCACCAGCGACTGGGTGACGATCTTGTTGGCGGTCGAGGTGCCATTGGTGACGAAGTAGCTGTTGCGTGAACCGTAGGTTTCGGCGACCAGGCGCTGGGCGTCGCGCAGCGGTCCGGTCGGCTCCAGCAGCGAGTCCAACCCGCCGCAGGTGGACGACGTCTCCGCCATGAAAATGTCGAGACCGTAGAAGTCCACCATGTCCCTGATCCAGTGGGAGTTGACGATCGACTTCCCCTGCGAGATCGGCAGGGCATGGAAGACCCCGGTCGGACGCTGGCTGTACTGGCGCAGCGCGCTGAAGAACGGTGTCCGGTACCGGGTGGCAACCCCTTCGAGGATGCTCAGATGAAGTTCGAGGACGCTTTCCCTGCCGTGAAAGATCCGCCGGAAGTTTTCGCCCAACCGACCGGCCGTGTCCTCGACCGCGATCTCGGTCATCAGGTAGAGGTCGAGCTCCGGACGCAGCTCGGCGAGTGCGGCACTCAACATCTGGGCCCGGATGTCGGCCGGTTCGTCATCGCCGGCGAGCCTTTTGAAGAAATCCTCGTCGATGAATTCGGCAAGTTCGGACAGGTCACGCGCGCACCGATTCGCGAAGCGCCGCCGGATGACGACGGCCTGCAGGTTGACGTTGAGGCTGGCCGCGATGAGCGCCTCCTCTGCACTGGAGACGAACACCACCTCGTAGGTGAATTCCTCGCCGGGGCGGCGCCAGCGATGGGCCTCCCTGCGGATCATGGCCTGCTGGATCTCGGTCGGCGTGTCGACGACGAGTACCTCGAAGTACAGCTGGTCCTCTGAGACCTGCAGAGTTGGTTCCGGGTGGAGCGGTTCCGCGCTGATGAAGTCGGCGTCGTCGACGTCGCTTCTATCGACGGTGCCGGAGCGGTAGGAGTCCGTGATCAGGGCGTGGTTGATCGTCGAGGCCAAGCGTGCGAACTTGTCGAAGTCACCGGCGGCGAACAACCTTTGCAACCGGGCGAACTGCACTGATCCCGGGTAGGCCCAGAAGGGTTCCAGGGGAGCCAGCCGGGCCAGCAGGCCGGTGACGACCGAGGTCCAACGCTCCACATTGGCGTGGTCCGATGTCTTGCTGAGCCGGTCGGCCGCATCGTCGAGCTGGCACCAAGCGTCCGCGCGCAGTTGCCAGACTGTGTTGTAGGCGTGCGATTTGTCAGCCATCGTTGGCACCTTCCGCTGGCCGTCGGGTTCGGCTTTGATCACATTGCTCCCCAAACGTAGGTTCGTCAACGTCGCCGATTTCCGCCTTTCGCGCGGCTTCTCGTCACACGGAACGCGCGGTGAACCTCAGTGTCTGGTCGTGAATGCGCGGTAACGGTCGCGCGCCACCAGCGTGAGCCGCAGGTCGTCGATCAGCGGGTCGACCATTTGCGAGCGTTGCTCGTCGGTGAACACCCGCGCGGCCAGGTACATGAATGTCAACGCGGTCATGAACATCGTGACCTGAATCAAGGAGTCGGGTATCGGCAGTGTCATACCCAGGAACTCGCCGTCGGACCTGCCGCCCCTCGTCCATGCCGCAAGCAGTGCGGGGGATAGCAGGATCAGCCCCATCACGAAGAACAGCGTCGAGGTGATGATGGACACGAAAAGCACCCGAAGGATCTCCGTCATCGTCACGACGAACATGACGTTCAAGCGTTCGATCCGCGACAGCGGTATCCGATATGGGCGGTCGGGCATGTTGGTGAACGGTGTGCCGGCAAGCCGGATGTCGTCTTCGGGCGTTTTCGCGCTCGCCGCCAGCATCGGCCGGACCCGGTCCAGCGTGCCGGATGCGATGAATAGTGATGCGATGCCCACGAGGAACAGACCCGCGAACCATATCCGGCCCCGGTCGAGGATGGTCGCCATCGACCACACGAAAGTGTTGAAAAACACCAACACCGTCAGCAGCACCACCGGCAGCGCCCGCGCGACCATGGTTCCCATTGCGGCAAGGTTGGACGCGGTCACCCGCACAGCGCAGGCGACGATGGATCCGACGCCCGTCGCGGTGCTCAGCAGTAGCACACCCACGATGACGTTGATCAGAAGCAGGTTGAACCCGGCCCTCGGCGTCGGCCCGCCCACCCCCGAGCCGACCAGGGCCACCACGAACGCGACTGTCGAGGCGATGTTGCGGATCATCACGTCGTCGATCAGCGATATCGCCCAGCCCAGGATCGTCGCGGCCGGCAGTACCAGCAGCAGGACCGCGATCACGAACCATTCCGCCCGGGTGGGCGAACCGTCGATGTCGACGGTGTGTTTGCCGGTCGCCCACACCACCATCATCGAGAACGTCATCACCACGCCCAGCCCGGCCAGCGCGGGTGCCGAGCGCGCCCAGATCCTGCGCACAAGCGAACCCGGGCGCAGCACGGCGGGCAATCCCCGCCTGAGGAACCACCTTTCGGCCGCCGCCCGTTCGTCCGTCATGTCGCGGACCCGCCGCGATCGCCAGTCACCGCGCGCTGCATCACAACCAGCAGGATATTTCGACAGTGCAGGCAGTGCGTCGATACCGCGAGCGGTGTCCGCGGCTCGCTGTCGGCTTGGCTCCCGCGCCTGGTCGATGGCCTCCGTCTAGTCTTGGTGGCCATGCAGCGGATCATCGGTACCGAGGTCGAGTACGGCATCTCCTCGCCGTCCGACCCGACCGCCAATCCGATCCTGACCTCGACACAAGCCGTGCTGGCCTATGCGGCCGCCTCCGGCATCCAGCGGGCCAAGCGCACCCGTTGGGACTACGAGGTGGAATCGCCGCTGCGCGACGCCCGCGGGTTCGACTTGAGCCGTTCGCCGGGTCCGCCGCCGATCGTCGATGCCGACGAGGTCGGCGCCGCGAACATGATCCTGACCAATGGTGCGCGGCTCTATGTCGACCACGCCCATCCCGAGTACTCCGCTCCCGAGGTCACCGACCCGCTGGACGCGGTCATCTGGGACAAGGCCGGCGAGCGGGTGATGGAGGCGGCCGCGCGCGATGTCGCGTCAGTTCCCGGCGCCGCCAAGCTGCAGCTCTACAAGAACAATGTCGACGGCAAGGGCGCGTCCTACGGCTCGCACGAGAACTATCTGATGAGCCGCCAGACGCCGTTCTCCGCGG
>CAZEHT010000064.1:0-22269 GCA_964511995.1 uncultured Mycobacterium sp. | reverse complement strand
GCTTCCGGCGTGAGGCAGGTAGTTACGGCAAGGACACCCACGGCATCATCCGGGTACATCAGTTCGACAAGGTCGAGGGCTTCGTCTACTGCAAGCCGGAGGACGCCGCAGCCGAGCACCAGCGACTGCTGGGCTGGCAGCGCCAGATGCTGGGGCTCATCGAGGTGCCATACCGGGTCATCGAGGTCGCCGCGGGCGACCTGGGCACCTCGGCCGCCCGCAAGTTCGACTGCGAGGCGTGGGTGCCCACCCAGCAGACCTACCGCGAGCTCACCTCGACGTCGAACTGCACCACATTCCAGGCCGCTCGGCTGGGCACGCGTTACCGCGATGGCAACGGCAAGCCGCAGACGGCGGCCACGCTCAACGGCACGCTGGCCACCACCCGCTGGCTGGTGGCCATCCTCGAAAACCACCAGCGGCCGGACGGCAGCGTCCGGGTTCCCGAGGCGCTGGTACCTTTCGTCGGAACGGAGGTACTCCAACGATGATCGACCTCGATGTAAGCGAATTGCGTTCGTGGTTCGGCTTCGGTGTCGCCGGCAACTTCGCCGGGCACCTCGAACAGGCCGGCGAAGCAGACGATTTCGTCAACGTACGATCGGAAGGCGTTGCCCCGAAAGGTATTTTCCCGTGGTATGTGCCCGGCCACGAGAGCTTCCTGGGGGAGTTTCCGCTGTCCGACGACACGATCCTGCTTCCCGCCGACAGCGCCGAGTTCACCGGGCCGCTCAACTTGCAGATCGAGCCCGAAGTGGGGATCGCCTGCCGCGTGGTGTGGGACGGCGACACCGTCGTAACCCTGCAACCGTTCGCGTTGGGCGCGTTCAACGACTGCTCGATCCGCCGCCCCGGCGCGCTCAAGATCAGCCACAAGAAGAACTGGGGGCCGGCGTCCAAGGGAGTGGCCCGCCAGTTTTTCGACGTCAGCGACTTGACGCCGGACGGACCGACCGCCACGTTGCGGCTGGTGTGCTTCCTGACGGGCTCCGACGGGGTGTCACACGCATACGGCGTGGACAGCCCGCTGCTCGGCTACTCCTACTACGGTGAAGTGCTGCTGGACTGGGTCGTGGAGCGGCTGGCCTGTCAGAAGGGGTCGCCGGACACCCCGCTGGAAGACGTCGGCGCGCTGATGGTCGCTGCCGGTCACCCCCGCCATGTGCTCGTCGGGATCGGAGCCACGCGCTACACGCCGCTCGGCGAGTCGACGTACCTGCAGCCGGGTGACGAGGCGATCGTGCGGGTCTACGATACCGAGTCGGGTGAGGCTTCCGAACTACGGCAGCGCGTCGCCGGTGTCGTGGTGCGGTGAAGACGTCCGTTCGCCGAGCAGTTCGTCAAGTGCGGCAAGGAATTCCGCAGGTCTTTCCGGGGTGAACGCTGGGCTGGGACGGGTACCCACGACGTCGAGGGTCACCAGAGTGGATTTCAGTGGACGGCGCACGTCGAGGGGCAGCCAGCGCCGGAAGTCCGAGGTGCCCCAGATGCGGAACCGCTGATGGAACATCCCCAGCGGAGTAACCCGGTATCCGGTGATCGACCGCAGCGGAATGACTTTCGCCGTTCCCGACGGAAAGTGATAGCGGCGCAACGTAACCGCCCACCGATCGAGCTGGATTAGGCCGTCGTCGTAATACTGCTGGGGGACGGCGCTCATTGTTTCCGACACCTCAACTCGTGTCCGCGCGAGGTAAGGCAGCGGCCGCTTTCCAGGTTCCATTGCCACCCGTGCAGATTGCACGTCAGCGTGGAGCCGTCGATCACGCCGAACTTCGACAGGTCGGCCTTCAGATGCGGACAGCGGCGCTGAATCTCCCAGCCTTCCAACGTGATCGACGATGAATCGTCATGCGCCTCGGCGAACCAGCCATCGGCGTAAGCGATCCGCTCATCGGTCAGGCACTTGAAGAACGTGTAGAGATACTCGTTGTACCCGCCCACGCGCCACGCGGTGAACCTGGTGGAGAGGAAGATCGTGTTCACCCAGTCCGGCTCCCGGTCGCGCAGCACGGTACGCACCAGCTCGGGTGCGATCTGAAAGCCGTAGCGGAACTTCTCATCCGGAATGGCTTCGCGCACCGTCCGTTTCGGGAAGTCGAGGACGACGGTCTCGGCTGCAAGGCGTAGCTCCACCGGGTAGCCGATTCCGTCGCAGATCTGGTCGGTCTGCAACATGATCGGCTCGAACAGTTCCCGCAGCGGCTCCCGCAGCGGCTCACCGTCCGCGGGCTCCCAGCGGGACCGCTCCGCGGCGATCACCGATTCCATCCGTTGCGCGTAGGACTCGATGTAGTCGGCCTTTCCGGTGGTGAACATCGCCTCCACCTCGACGAGCGGAAGCGGATGCTCAAGCGAATCCAGGACGGAGCCGGTGAACTGCGCCGTCGAGCCTGGAACCATCAGCAGTCCGCGGTCGTGGCCGTGCAGGCGCATCTGCTCCAGGAACACCAGCTGGTCGGGGAAGATGTTCGCCGGGTCGGCCCGGTCGTCGTTGAGCGAACGCAGCGCCGGATCCAGGAAGCAGGGCGGTCCTGCCGACGGGATGACCCACGTCGCGCCCACCTGTGCGATGTACTGACGGCAGCGATCCATCTGACGCTGCCGCTTCTGCGTGCCGAACGCCTTCTTGGCCCGGGCCGGCATGTCGTAGACCATCGGGTACCAGATCGCGCCCGAGTACTGCAGCATGTGCACGTCGACCCGCCCGAACTCGGCCGACAACACGTCCAGGTCGATCGGCCGCGCGTCGTTCATGTTGAAGGCAGTGGTCACGCCGTCCGACACGACGAGGCCCGAATCGCCGATCGGCCCGTCGGCCGGTGCCCGCAACGCGATGATCATCACGTCCAGGTCGCCCTTCGGCCCGCTGACGGTGTGCTTGACCGAATCCGTCGTCTCGAAGAACCGGTGGAAGCCGAGCTTGGTGAGTTCTCGGCGCAGGTCGGGCACAGGGTAGTCCGGAAGCAGCACCACGGCGTCCTTGTTGACGTGCGCGCGCAGATTCTGCGGGTCGAAGTGATCCTTGTGCAGGTGCGAGACGTACAAATAGTCGCAGTCGCCGAGTGTGTCCCAGTCCAGGCCCGAGTTGTCCGGGAAAGGGAACCACGACGCGAAGTAGGCCGGGTTCACCCACGGGTCGCACAGCACGCTTCCCGCTGCGGTTTCGATCCGGAACCCGGCGTGCCCCACGCTTGTGACCTGCACAGATAGCCCCTCCTTCGGCGGAAATCCCGATTCGAGCTTAGCCGTGGCCGCCCGATGCGGCTCCCTGCAGGGCCGGGTGCCGAAACGACCGGCGCGGCTCGGGCACCGGCTGCGGCGCCGCGCGGCTACGCTGATCGCTTGTGGAACCGGCATACGGCACCGTCGTCGGCGTCGCCCGGCTGTGGTGGAAGATACAGGGGCTGAAGTTCACCGTCACCGGTGTGGAGAACCTGCCCGCGTCCGGCGGAGCCGTCCTGGCCATCAACCACACCGGCTACCTCGATTTCTTATTCGCCGCACTGCCCACCTACCGGCAGGGCCTGGGACGCAAGGTCCGGTTCATGGCCAAGCAGGAGGTGTTCGACCATGCGGTGACCGGTCCGATCATGCGCAGCCTGCGGCATATCCCGGTTGATCGCGGCAACGGCGGCCCGTCTTTCGAAGAGGCGTGCCGCCGGCTCAAACAGGGCGAACTCGTCGCGGTATACCCCGAGGCGACGATCAGCAGGAGCTTCGAGATCAAGGGGTTCAAGTCGGGCGCCGCCCGGATGGCGATCGCCGCGGGAGTACCGATCATCCCGCACATCGTGTGGGGCGCCCAACGCATCTGGACCAAGGACCATCCCAAGGATGTGCGGCGACCCAAGGTCCCCATCTACGTCGCGGTCGGCACGCCCATCGAACCGACACTGCCCGTCGCCGAGCTCACCGCTTTGCTGCACTCTCGGATGCAGCACCTGCTCGAAGTGGTCCAAGATGCCTACGGGCCGCACCCGCCGGGCGAGTACTGGGTGCCCAAGCGGCTCGGCGGCGGTGCCCCGTCCCTGGCCGAAGCGGCCCGCCTGGACGCCGAGGAGGCTGTCCGGCGTGCGCAGGCCAAGGCGGAGCGCCGGTCCAAGGGGTCGGTCGCGGAGTAGCGAATGGAACCGGTCTTCCGCAGCCTCGAAATCGCGGGTTCGCTCGCCGTGCGTGTCACCGGCACCGTGCTGACCTTCCGCGGGCTGGAGCACATCCCGGCCAGTGGCGGAGCAGTTGTCGCGATCAACCACACCAGCTACATCGACTTCCTGCCTGCCGCGCTGGCGGCCACGCAGCGCGAGCGCAGGATACGGTTCATGGTCAAGGCCGAGATGCTGCAGGTGAGGTCCGTCAGTTTCCTGCTCAAGCATTCGAGGACGATCCCGGTCAACCGCAGTGCGGGTGCCGACGCCTACGCCGTCGCGGTACAGCGTCTACGCGAGGGAGAACTCGTCGGCATCTACCCTGAGGCCACGATCAGCCGCAGCTTCGAACTGAAGGACTTCAAGTCCGGAGCCGCCCGGATGGCGCTCGAAGCGCAGGTTCCGGTGATTCCTCTGGTCGTCTGGGGCGCCCAGCGACTGTGGACGAAGGACCACCCGAAGTCTCTGGGCCGCAACAAGATCCCTTTAAGTGTGGCAGTCGGTCCGCCAATTCTGCCGACGGCGCCGGCAGAGGAGACCATGGAGCTGATCAGGTCCTCGATGACGGCCCTGTTACACGACGTGCAGGACGACTACGACCACCCCGCGGGTGCCTACTGGGTACCCAGGAGGCTGGGAGGCGGCGCGCCGACCCCCGGCGGGGCGGAACGGCTCGACGCGGCGGAGCTCGCCGAGCGGCGCCGGACGCGGGTCAACCCCGAATGACCCTCCCTGCTCTGATTGCCACCGATGTAGACGGCACCCTGCTCGACGACGACGAGAACATCTCGCCCCGCACGCGAGCCGCTGTCTGGGCCGCGGTGGCCTCCGGCGCGCGATTCGTGTTGGCTACCGGCCGGCCGCCGCGGTGGGTACGGCCGATCGTCGACGCGCTCGGCTTCGCGCCGATCGCAGTGTGCGCCAACGGGGCTGTGGTCTACGATCCGGCGACCGACCGCATCATCTCGACCCGCACCCTGTCGGCCGACGCGCTTGCCGTCCTTGCCGAGCTGGCCGAGCATGCGATTCCCGGGGTCGGGCTGGCGGTGGAGCGGGTGGGCATGGCCACGCACGACGCGGCCACCCCCCAGTTCGTCAGCTCACCCGGCTATGAGCACGCGTGGCTGAACCCGGACAACACCGAAGTTTCGCGGGCAGACCTGCTGTCGGTTTCGGCGGTCAAACTGCTCATCCGCAAGGCGGGTGCGCGCAGTGCGGATATGGCTGCCGAGCTCGCGAAACATCTCGGCCCCCAAGGGGACATCACCTACAGCACCAACAACGGTCTGGTGGAGATCGTGCCTTCGGGCGTCACCAAGGCCACCGGTATCGAAGAGGTCGCCCGGCCGCTCGGGATCGTCGCCGCCGACATCGTGTCATTCGGCGACATGCCCAACGACATCCCGATGCTGCGCTGGGCGGGCCTCGGTGTGGCTATGGGTAACGCACACCCGGAGACGGTGGCTGCGGCCGACGAAGTGACCGCGCCCAACACCGACGACGGGCTTGCCCGGGTACTAGAACGCTGGTGGATGTAACCACCTCATGGGCCGCCGCGCGGATTTCAGGAGTCAGTCGGCACCGATCGGTGTGAAACGCTCCAACTGCACCGGCGGGCCGCCCGGCGGTGGAGCGGGGATCCGCTGCGCGACACCTTCGGCCACTCTGGTCACGGTTCCGGTTTCGCGGTCGAAGTTCAACGTGCCGTGCTGGAAGTTCTGCACCACCCACTGGGGTTCGTGGATTTCGCCGCTGGTGGGCAGGCCGAGCAAGCCGCGCTCGTAGCCCAGTGACGCCCACGCGTCGTAGATCGCCCCGGTGACCGGTTCGGCGCCGATCTGGGGTGACCAGTAGATCGCGCCCCTGTCGAATCGTGCGTAGCGCACCGAACCCGACGCCGAAGCTTCGGGCGACCGCGGCTCACCGAGCGGGCCGGCGGCTCCTCCGATATCTTGCCATTTGGCGAAGATGGCGCCGCCGCGCAACGTGTCTTCGAGATCCCGCGGTCCCGGCGGGTCGTCGAAATGTGTCGCGATGTCGCGGATTTCGTCCATCGCGGCATAGGCGGCGTCGCCGGGGCAATCGGTGTTGCCTACGTCGCGGTGGGTGAATATGGCCGGCAGGGTGATCGACTGCCCGGAACCGAACACCGTGAAGGGCCCGCCGGCCGACGTCAGTGTGACGGTGCCCTTCGGGTCGACGTGGTCGAGTCCCAGCCGCCATCCCAATAGCCGCCCGACCGTGCGCAGCTGAAGGTCGTCCGGCCGCACCTGATCGAAATTGCCGATCATGGCCACGCCCCAGGTGTTGCGGTTGAAGCCGCCGGTGTGCGAGCCGTCCACCGGCCTCTCGATACCACCCGTGCGCCCCTCGAACACCTGCCCGTACTTGTCGACCAGCGCGTTGTATGCGATGTCGCACCATCCCAGGGTGCGGGTGTGGTAGGCGTAGATCGCTCGCACGATGGCCGCGGAGTCCTCGGGGGAGTAGTCGTTGCTGCCGGCGGTGTGGTGGACCACGCCCGCGCGGACGCCGTTGTCGTAGCGGGGGCCCCCGCACTTGAGCCCCTCGTCGGCACCCCACTGGGCACGGGTGATGATGCTGGGCGGCTGGCCGGGCGCCAGCACCGCGACCGGCGGCGTCCATTGGGTGTCGACCGGCGCCTGGGGCGGGCTGATCAACACCGCGGACAGCTGCGGCGACAGCGAGCGCTCGGTGTTGGCCGGAACGTAACCCAACTCGCCGACGGCCCGGGGCCGGGCAGGCCCAGCGGGCGTGGCGGGGGCGTTGAGCGGCCTCGTCACGTCAATCTGTACTGACGTCGTGTTTCCGACGAACACGGCGTCGGTGGCCTGGGGGCCATGCGAGGCCGCCGTGTCGGTGCCGTTGGATTGCAGCGTTTCGGCTTCGTACCACGGGCCCCAGCTGCCGTCGGATTTCTTGGCCCGGACGCGTGCCAAGGTTCCGGTGAGGTCGTCGCCGGTGAGCGCCACCATCGAGAACGGCGCAGCTTGGGTGATCTCCCGCACGGTCCGGCCGCCGCCGACGCCCGCGAGGGGTTGCTCGGAAAGGCGCGTGTCCGCAGCGCGGGGTTCGTGATCCGGTGGGCGAACGCCGCCGACAGCCCACGGCACGACGACGGCGGTCGCCGCGATCGCGATGGCCAGGTTTGCCGGCGTGCGACGGCGTGGGCGGCGGGGTGACACGAGGCGATGTTACGCATGTGTCGAATGTTGCTGATGATTCGACACGGCACTATTGATGCCTAGGTGAATATATGCAACGGCACCGCAGGGTTATCGGGCTCGATGGGGGTCGAGGGGCACGAGCCCAACCCTGCGGTGCCGTTCGGTAACTGGTCTACTACGTGGCGGTCAGGCGCCCGCCGCCGAGGGTGCGGCGGCGGCCTGGGCGGATTGGACCGCGCTGGTGATCGACGGCATCACCATGCCCTTGATCAAGTCGATGACCTGGCCCACTCCCAGCTGCTGAGCCGCGCTGCTCAGGTCGCTGATCAGGCCGCCGCCGCCGGTGCTGGATGCGGGGATGCCAGCCAGCGGATCGGCGCCCAGCAGCGGGTAGGTGCCGTCAACCCCGGCGGGTGCGGTGATCGGCTGCTCGGTGGGCAGGCCGAGTCCGGGGGTGGTTGACGGCAGCGTCGGAGAGGTGAGCAGAGGGTTGGGTGTGCCCGCCGGCGGAATCGTGAGCCCGGGCGTGCTCGGCGAGGTCAGCGGGGCAAGCGGGGTCAGCGCCGGGTCGGTCAGGGCGCTCGAGGTCAGCGCGGAGTCGGGCAACGGGGTGCTGGCCGAGGGCGTCAAACCGGGGAAGAGCCCGGTGCTCGGCGTAGCCGGGGCCAGGCCGGGGGTCGTCAGCGTCGATCCGAGGCCGGTCGCCGGGGTGGACCCCGTGAGGCTCGGCAGCGGAGGCAGGTTGATCCCGAACTGCGCGAGCCCCTGCGAAAGGGCCGACATTATTTCGTTGGGCAGGTCGGTGATCAGCGAGGCCTGGACGAATTCGCGCTGCTGCGGTGCGGGCGCTGGGCTCGTGACCAATTCGGCAACAGCGAGTGCTGCAACTGGACTTGCGACGGCCATGGCGGCGACTGCGCTCAGGGCTGTCGAGAGCTTGCGTCGACGTCGGTTCGGCACTGAAGTCTCCTCGAATCTGGTAATTGCCTAGTGAATTAGTGAATTGGCAATACCGATGGTACGGGCGTGATTGGTGGGCCTAGAGTGGCGATGCGTAATCGTGAGCGAATCGCGACCTTGGCGCTGGTGTCGTCGGGCCGACCGGCCGTCCCGAGGCGGGGAGGCCACGAAATCCCGCCGTGATCGACGCGGCCTGCCCGCGCGCCGCCGCAGCTGTCGCGGCACCCGGGTCGGATATCGTTGCCAGCGATGACCGATCGCTTTGACCTCTTCGTCGTCGGATCCGGATTCTTCGGTCTGACGGTCGCGGAGCGCGTCGCGACGCAGCTCGGTAGGCGCGTGCTCGTACTCGAAAGGCGCCCGCACATCGGGGGCAACGCCTATTCCGAGCTCGAACCGCAGACCGGCATCGAGGTACACAAGTACGGCGCGCACCTTTTTCACACCTCCAACAAACGGGTGTGGGACTACGTCCGGCAGTTCACCGAATTCACCGGATACCAGCACCGGGTCTTCGCTCTGCACGACGGTCAGGCGTACCAGTTCCCGATGGGGCTGGGTTTGGTCTCCCAGTTCTTCGGCCGGTACTTCACGCCGGACGAAGCGCGCGCACTGATCGCAGAACAGGCGTCCGAGATCGTCACCGCCGATGCGCAGAACCTCGAGGAGAAGGCCATCTCGCTGATCGGCCGTCCGCTTTACGAGGCCTTCGTCAAGGGCTACACGGCCAAGCAGTGGCAGACCGACCCCAAGGAGTTGCCCGCGGCCAACATCACCCGGCTGCCGGTGCGATACACGTTCGACAACCGCTACTTCAACGACACCTACGAGGGTTTGCCCGTCGACGGTTATACCGCCTGGCTGGAGAACATGGCCGCAGACGAACGCATCGAGGTACGCCTGAACACCGACTGGTTCGAGGTCCGCGACGCTCTGCGCGCCGCGAATCCCGGGGCCCCAGTCGTCTACACCGGCCCCCTGGACCGCTACTTCGACTATGCCGAGGGCCGGTTGGGGTGGCGCACCCTGGACTTCGAACTCGAGGTGCTGGCGACCGGCGACTTCCAGGGCACTCCGGTGATGAACTACAACGATCCGGAAGTGCCCTACACCCGCATCCACGAGTTCCGCCATTTCCACCCCGAGCGCTCCTACCCCACCGACAAGACGGTGATCATGCGGGAATACTCCCGCTTCGCCGGACCCGACGACGAGCCGTATTACCCCATCAACACCGACGCGGACCGGGCGGTGCTCGCCGCCTACCGTGCCAGGGCGAGAGCGGAGTCAGCCTCGGCCAGGGTGCTCTTCGGGGGGCGGCTCGGCACCTATCAGTACCTCGACATGCACATGGCGATCGCCAGTGCTTTGAATATGTACGACAACACGATTTCGCCACACCTGGTCGACGGTTCGCCGCTGATCGAGCGAGGCCCCGAGGAGATGAGCACAACATGAGCGACATTCCCTCCGGCCCATTGGACGACACCGAATCGCGCGCGATCAGCCTGTTGTCCCGGGTGATCCTGCCGCGCCCCGGTGAACCGCTCGATGTCCGCAAGCTCTACATCGAAGAGTCCGACACCAACTCAAAACGCGCACACGCGCCGACCCGCACCACGCTGGAGATCGGTGCCGAATCCGAGGTGTCGTTCGCGACCTATTTCAACGCCTTCCCGGCCAGCTACTGGCGGCGGTGGTCGACCCTGCAGTCGGTCGTCCTGCGCGTCGAGCTGACGGGCTCGGCGCGCGTCGACGTCTACCGGTCCAAGGCCACCGGAGCCCGCATCACGGTCGGGGGCGCGCCGGTCACCAACCCCGACAAGGCGACTCCGGCCTGGACCGAGTTCGAGATCGGGCTCGATCCGTTCGAGGACGGCGGCTGGATATGGTTCGACATCACCACCGACACCGCGGCGACGGTTCGCCACGCCGGCTGGTACGCGCCGGTGCCCGCCCCCGGTCGTGCCAATATCGCCGTGGGGATACCGACGTTCAACAGGCCCGCCGACTGCGTCAACGCCTTGGGTGCGCTCACGTCGGACCCGCTGGTCGACGCCGTCATCGGGGCGGTGATCGTCTCGGACCAGGGCAGCGCGAAGGTGGCCGACCACCCGGATTTCGCGGATGCGGCGGCACGGCTAGACAAGCGGTTGTCGATCCACAATCAGCCCAACCTCGGCGGTTCGGGCGGCTACAGCAGGGTGATGTACGAAGCGCTGAAGAACACCGACTGCGAACAGATCCTGTTCATGGACGACGACATCCGCATCGAACCCGATTCGATCCTGCGCGCACTGGCCCTCAACCGCTTCTCCAAGTCGCCCACGTTGATCGGCGGGCAGATGCTCAATTTGCAGGAGCCGTCCCACCTGCACGTCATGGGTGAAGTGGTCAATCGCGACAACTTCATGTGGACCAACGCGCCGTTCACCGAGTACGACCACGATTTCGCCGAGAACTCGCTGGCCGAATCCGAGGAACTGCACCGGCGTATCGACGTCGACTACAACGGCTGGTGGATGTGCATGATCCCACGGCAGGTCGCCGAGGAACTGGGTCAGCCGTTGCCGCTGTTCATCAAGTGGGACGACGCCGACTACGGTTTGCGAGCAGCCGAGCACGGCTATGGCACCGTGACGATGCCGGGAACGGCTATCTGGCATATGGCGTGGAGCGACAAGGACGACGCGATCGACTGGCAGGCGTACTTCCATCTGCGCAATCGCCTCGTCGTCGCAGCCATGCACTGGGACGGCGACGTGGCGGGCCTGCTCGCCAGCTCATGGAAGGCTACGGTCAAGCACCTGCTTTGCCTTGAGTATTCGACGGTGGCCATCCAAAACAGGGCCATCGACGATTTCCTCGCGGGGCCCGAGCACATCTTCTCCATCCTGGAGTCGGCCCTGCCCGAGGTGCACCGCATCCGAAAGGATTACCCCGACGCGGTGGTGCTGCCGGGGGCAACGTCGCTGCCGTCGCCGTCCGGGCGACGGAAAGTGCACAAGCCGCCGGTTGCGTTGCCGGCCATCGGGCTTCGCCTTGCCCGCGGTCTGGCCCATCAGCTCCGCAAGGAGGACAAGGACCATCATGGACGGCCGGAACTGAACGTCGCCACCCAGGACGCCCGCTGGTTTCTGCTGTGCGGTGTCGACGGGGTCACCGTGACGACGGCCGACGGCCGCGGTGTGGTGTACCGCCAGCGTGATCGCGCCAAGATGGCGGCTCTGCTGCGGGCCTCGCTTCGCCGGCACGTCCGACTGGCCCGCGAGTTCAACACCATGCGGCGCGTCTATCGCGAAGCGTTACCGGTGCTGTCCAGCAAGGAAAGGTGGGAAACCGTTCTGCTGCAAGACAATACGACCTCCAATAATGCCTGAGCCGACACCCCCGGCGCACGGCGAGGACGCCGCTCTGATAGCCGTTCAGTCCGCGTTCGCCGACCACTCGGAGGCACTGGCGGTGGCCCGCGGGATGTCCCACTTCGGGGAGCATTCGCTGGGCTGGCTCGCCGTGGCGGCGGCGGGTGCGGTGCTGCAGCCGCGGCGCCGCCGGCAGTGGATCACTGCCGGCGCCGGCACGTTCGCGGCTCATGTCGCCGCGGTGCTGATCAAGCGCGTGGTGCGCAGAACGCGGCCAGATCACCCGGCCATAGCGGTCAACGTCGGCACCCCGAGTCGGCTGAGCTTCCCGTCCGCGCACGCCACGTCCACGACCGCCGCCGCCATCCTGATGGGCCACGCCACCGGTCTCCCGCTGCCAGCGTTTCTGGTTCCCCCGATGGCGCTGTCACGTCTGCTGCTGGGTGTGCACTACCCGTCCGACGTGGCAACCGGCATCGTGGTCGGGGCGTTGACCGCGAAGGCGACAGAGGCCGTCGCAGCGCGAGCGCGCCGCAGCAACGAAGGAGCCCACCGATGAGCGAGCACCCGCCGTCAGTTGCCGGTCCGCCCACCAATCTCGCCACCGGAGTCATCAGGGCGGTCCGTCCGCGACAGTGGGTCAAGAACCTCCTGGTGCTGGTTGCGCCACTGGCAGCCCTCGGCGTCGACGGTCACTACGACTACAAGCAGGTTTTCGCCGACGTGGGCCTGGCCTTCGTGGTGTTCTGCATGGCGGCGTCGTGCATCTATCTGATCAACGACGCCCGCGACGTCGAAGCCGACCGCGCGCATCCCGTGAAGCGGTTCCGCCCGATCGCGGCCGGTGTGGTGCCCGTTTCCCTGGCGTACGGGTTGGCGGCGCTGCTGGGCGTCTCGTCCATCTCCATCGCCTGGTGGACGTCGTCGGACCTCGCCGTGGTGATGGCCGTTTACATCGCGGTACAGCTGGCATACTGCTTCGGCCTCAAAAACCAAGCGGTGCTTGACATCTGCATCGTGTCGTCGGGCTTTCTGATCAGGGCCATCGCAGGTGGCGTGGCCGCCGGGATCCCGCTGTCGCAGTGGTTCCTGCTGGTGATGGCGTTCGGCTCGCTGTTCATGGCAGCCGGCAAGCGGTTTGCGGAATTGCAGTTGGCCGAGCGCACGGGCGCCAAGATCCGCAAGTCGCTGGAGAGCTACACCAGTAGCTACCTGCGGTTCGTCTGGACTCTGTCGGCCACCGCAGTGGTGCTCTGCTACGGACTGTGGGCGTTCGAGCGGGATGCCGGGGGTGGTGCCTGGTTCGCGGTGTCGATGGTGCCCTTCACCGTGGCGATCCTGCGCTATGCCGTCGACATCGACGGCGGCGAGGCCGGAGAGCCCGAGGAGATCGCGCTGCACGACCGGGTGCTGCAAATGCTCGCGCTGGCCTGGATCGCAACCGTGGGTTTGGCGGTCTTCTTTGGTTAGTCCGGGGGCTGGTTCGGGGGCGACTTCGGGGGCGGGGTCGGCCACGCGCACTCCGGGTGGCGCGGAGCTGACCCTTCGTCGGATGTTTCGCCGGCCCGCCTTCCCCTATCCGGCGCCGGTCCGGCTCAGCCTGTGGATCGGGGTGGCGGTGGTTGCCGCCGCGTTCGGCTGGGGCGCGTGGCAGCGCCGGTGGATTGCCGACGACGGGCTCATCGTGCTGCGCACCGTGCGCAATCTGATGGCCGGCAACGGGCCCGTTTTCAACGCCGGCGAGCGTGTCGAATCCAACACCTCGACAGCGTGGACGTATCTGATGTACTTCGGCGGCTGGGTGGGCGGACCGTTGCGTCTGGAGTACGTCGCGCTGGCCCTGGCGCTGATGCTCTCGGTGCTCGGCATCGTGTTGCTCATGCTCGGCGCGGGCCGGCTGTATGCGCCGGGCCTGCAGGGCCGGCGCGGCCTGCTGCTGCCCGCCGGCGTGCTGGTGTACATCGCGATTCCGCCCGCCCGCGACTTCGCGACATCAGGCTTGGAGAACGGCCTGGTCCTGGCCTACGTCGGCCTGCTCTGGTGGATGATGGTCTGCTGGTCGCAGGCGGCGCGGACCACCGAGGTACGTGCCGTGACGGGCCCCCACGCGGCGGGTCGGGGTTTCACGGCGGCGCTGGCGTGTGTTGCCGGACTCAGCGTGCTGATCCGGCCCGAGATGGCGCTCATCGGCGGAATGGCGCTGGTGCTCATGCTGGCCGCGGCCCGTGGCCGGCGCCGGCGGGTGCTCATCGTGGTCGCGGGCGGACTGCTTCCCGTCGCCTACCAGATCTTCCGGATGGGCTACTACGGACTGGTCGTGCCGGCCCCGGCGATCGCCAAGGATGCCTCGGGGGCGAAGTGGTCTCAGGGTTTGGTGTATCTCGCGAACTTCAACAAGCCGTATGCACTGTGGATCCCGGCTGTGCTGCTGATGGGCACGGCCCTGGTGTTGCTCATGAGCGGGACCCAGTCGTGGCGGACACGCCGCGACGTCCCCGGCGAGCACGGGTGGTTGGCCCGAACCGCTCAGAGCCCCGCCGCGGTGGTGGTGTTGTTCGTGGGCGGCGGACTGCTGCAGGCGGTGTTCTGGACTCGCCAAGGTGGCGACTTCATGCACGGCCGGGTTTTGCTGACGCCCGTCTTCTGCATGGTGGCCCCCGTCGCGGTCGTCCCGCTGATGCTGCCCGAGGGAACCAAACTGTCAGACGAGGCCGGGCGCTTGCTGGCCGGGGCCACAACCGTCCTGTGGGGCTCGCTCCTCGCCTGGTCGCTGTGGGCGGCCAATTCTCCCGGGCTGGGCTACGAAGCCACCAGGGTGACCTATTCGGGGATCGTCGACGAGCGCCGTTTCTATTCACAGGCCACTGGCCACGCCCATCCCCTGACCGCCGCGGACTATCTCGACTACCCCCGCATGCGCGCGATACTGGTGGCGATCAACAACACGCCCGACGGCGCGCTGTTGCTGCCCTCGGGCAACTACGACGTGTGGGACGTGGTGCCTGCCATGCCGCCGCCCGTCCCACCCCGTACCGAGCCCTACCAGGCGCCGTATCGCGAAAAGGGGCCGGTCACCGTATTTTTCACCAATCTGGGGATGGTCGGGATGAACGTCGGCCTCGACGTCCGCGTCATCGACCAGATCGGTCTCGCCAACCCGCTGGCGGCGCACACCGCGCGGCTCGAAGACGGCCGCATCGGGCACGACAAGAACCTGTTCCCGGACTGGGTGGTTGCCGAGGGACCCTTCCTGAAGAAAGATCCGTACATCCCGCGCTATCTCGACGAGCGGTGGATCAAGGAGGCCGAGGCGGCACTGGAATGCCCCGCGACCCAGTACGTCATGAAGTCGATACGGGAGCCGCTGACCGTCCGCCGGTTCCTGTCGAACGTGCTGCACGCTTACGATCTGACGAAGTACCGCATCGACCGCGTGCCGCAGTACGAGTTGATCCGCTGCGGTCTGGACGAACCCGAGATGGAAGGCACGCCCTACACTGGGTTACCGGCGACGGGCCCCTAGCCCGCCGGCCCGGCGTCACTTTGCTGTGTTGTCCTGCGCGGTAACACCCGGGGTAACAGCGAGGTGCGGCTTGTCCGATACCGCAGTCAGGTGGATCGGACGCCGGCGCGACCGCGCCGCGGCTGGGCGATCCACGATCGAACGGAAAGAAGCTGGACGTGCGTGTGAGCAGGGCGGGGACCGCCCGTTTCGGGCCGGCGTGGGCACACCGGAGACTGCCGGCGATCGCCAGGATTGGCGCGGTCACCGTGGCGATGGTGTCGATCGTGACGGTGGTACTGCTCGGCATCGCAGCGGCCACGCCCGGCACGATGCCCCGCGCGGCCGCGTTCTCCCGCGAGGGCCTTCCCGTCGAGTACCTCGACGTCTACTCGCCGGCGATGGGCCGCAACGTCCGGGTACAGTTCCAGGGAGCGGGCCCCGCCGAGTCTGTCCAGACCGGGAGCACCAAGGCCGTCTATCTGCTCGACGGGCTGCGCGCCCGGGACGACTACAGCGGCTGGGACATCAACACCGCCGCGTTCGAATGGTTCTACGGCTCGGGCGTCGCGGTCGTCATGCCGGTCGGCGGGGAGTCGAGTTTCTACACCGACTGGTACTCGCCCTCGACGTTCAACCGGCAGACCTACACGTACAAGTGGGAGACATTCCTCACACGAGAACTGCCGGCCTTCCTGGAGACCGCGCGGCAGGTGTCGCCGACGGGCAACGGGGTCGTCGGGGTGTCGATGTCGGGCGGCGCAGCGCTGACATTATCGGCGTATCACCCCGCCCAGTTCATCTACGCAGCATCGCTGTCGGGCATTTTGGACCCGTCCTCGGCGGCCATGAGGCAGGCGATCCGCGTTGCCATGCTCCACGCGGGAGGCTACAACGTCGACAACATGTGGGGACCGCCCTGGGACCCGGCCTGGCAGCGCAACGACCCGGTCGAACAGGCTGCGCTCATCGCGGCCAACGGCACCCGGTTGTGGATCCACTGCGGGCCGGACGGGCAGGCGCCACTCGGCGCGAACACCGACCCGGCTCGAGCGCTCGGCGCCGCCGGCCTGGAGTCGCTGGCGCTGGTCGGCAATCGGCGATTCCAGCAGCTCTACCTGGCCGCCGGCGGCTCCAGCGCGACGTTCGTCTTCCCGCCCGCGGGCGATCATTCGTGGACCCAATGGGGTGCTCAACTGCAGGCACTCAACGACGATTTGGCCAAGACGCTCAATGGTTAGCGAGCACGGATGTCCAACCCCGCCGGTGGTTCGCCGGCCCGCGCAAAAGGGAGCAATCCCGCGATATGTGGTTCACTGAACACCGCATGCGGGGCCGGTGTGTGCCCGGCGTCCCGATGCGGAATAGACAAGATTGGATGGGTAGCTCGATGGGTGTCGTCAAGAAACTGAGGGGCCTGCGCGGCCCGGTCATGCGCAGGCTCGGAATGCCGGTCGCTGTGGCGGCGCTGCTGCCCGGGCTGGTCGGACTTGTCGGTGAGACGGCGACCGCGGGGGCCTTCTCGCGGCCCGGTCTGCCGGTGGAGTACCTCGACGTTCCGTCAGCAGGCATGGGACGCGATATCCGCATCCAGTTCCAAAGCGGCGGCCCCGGTTCCCCGGCGGTCTACCTGCTCGACGGCCTGCGCGCCCAGGACGACTACAACGGCTGGGATGTCAACACCCCGGCATTCGAGTGGTACGAGGGCTCGGGCCTGTCGGTGATCATGCCCGTTGGCGGCCAGTCGAGCTTCTACAGCGACTGGTACAAGCCGGCCAAGGGCAAAGCCGGCACCTTCACCTACAAATGGGAGACGTTCCTCACCCAGGAGCTGCCCGCCTACCTGGCGGCCAACAAGGCGGTCCGACCGACCGGCAGCGCGGCGGTGGGTTTGTCGATGGCGGGTTCGGCCGCGCTGACGCTGGCGGTCTGGCATCCGGAGCAGTTCCCGTACGCGGCGTCGCTGTCGGGCTTCCTGAACCTCTCCGAGGGCTGGTGGCCGATGCTGGTCGGCCTGGCTATGGGCGACGCCGGCGGCTTCTCACCCGACGACATGTGGGGTGCCTCCAGCGATCCCGCGTGGAAGCGCAACGATCCGATGGTCAACGTCGGCAAGCTCGTGGCCAACAACACGCGGATCTGGATCTATTGCGGTGACGGCACGCCGTCCGACCTGGACGCCGGTGTCAGTGCGGGCAACCTGTTCAACGCCAAGTTCCTCGAAGGGTTCACGCTGCGGACGAACAAGTCCTTCAAGGACGCCTACCTGGCTGCCGGGGGCGCCAACGGAGTGTTCAACTTCCCGGCCAACGGAACCCACAGCTGGAACTACTGGGGCCAGCAGGTGCAGCAGATGAAGCCCGACATCCAGCGTGTGCTGGGCGCCGTGCCCTATAACCCGGCCGCGACACCCGGTGCCGCCGAAGCGACGGCGCCTGGCGCCGCGGAAGCGCCCGCCGCGGCGGAGGTACCCGCCGTGGCGCAGGTCGGGGGCTGAGCGGCGACGCGCTCGACCAAAGCCGCACGGCGCAACCCGGTACGTTGGAGGCGTGCAGCTGCCGGTGTCGTCCGAACCGGCGCCGTTTTGCCCGGGTGGCCGCCTGGCCGTCCTGGTGGGCACTGTTCTCGAAGTTCGTACCGTCCGTGCTGGTGACCGCCCTTGCCGCGCCGCTGGTAACCGCGTGCGGCGTCGACGGCTTCAACGGCACGCAGGTCGTCGCAAAGTCTTTGGCCGGTTCGCCGGCGCAGTCCGCCGGTGTGGCGCTGACCGAACCGGGCGGGCCCACTTCGCGCACCGTGGCGGTCAGTCCTCGCCAGCGGGCGTACTTGGACGCGCTGGTGGCGGCCGGGGTCGACAGTTCGAGCGACCTGATGGCGTTGTCCATCGGTTCCTACGTGTGCCAGGCTCGTGCCGCCG
The DNA here is from genome assembly GCA_964511995.1 of uncultured Mycobacterium sp. Classification (GTDB taxonomy): domain Bacteria; phylum Actinomycetota; class Actinomycetes; order Mycobacteriales; family Mycobacteriaceae; genus Mycobacterium. The sequence goes on along the minus strand of CAZEHT010000064.1, from coordinate 4,192 downwards.
GGCAGGACGACCGCGCGGTGTGGGACTTCGTGCTCCCGCTGGTACGCGGTGATGCCAGGGATGCCGGGCATGCCGGGGACGCCGGGGACTTGGCGGACGCCGAGCTCCCCGGCAAACGGCCCATGTCGGTGCACGACACCACCGTCGCGTACATTCGCATCGCCACCGAACGACTCTGCTAGCAGGAGAAGATGGCCCGAACTTCGCGGAACAACCGAACTTCGCGGAACAACCGGCGGCGCCGTCATCGCGTCCTGGCCCTGATCGCTGCGGGCGCGGTCGCCGTCGTCGTCGGTTTGATCGTGGCCGTCATCGTGATCGTCCTCCGGCGCCCTGAAACCCCGCCGGCCGCGGTCCCGCCCACCGCGGTGCCCCCGACGACGGCCGCACCGAGCCCGGGCAAGCCGCGGCCGGAGTTCCAGGACGCCAGTTGCCCCGACGTCCAGATGATCGCGATACCGGGCACCTGGGAGTCGTCACCCACCGACGATCCGGCGAATCCGACGCAGTTCCCGCTGGCCCTGCTCCTGCATGTCTCGCGGACGCTTCAACAACAGTTCGGAACCGACCGGCTGCAGGTGTTCACGGTGCCCTACACCGCCCAGTTCCACAACCCGTTCTCGGCCGACAAGCAGATGTCCTACAACGACAGCCGGGCCGAGGGCACCCGCGCCGCGATCACCGCGATGACCGAAATGGCCGGCAGATGTCCGCTGACCAGCTACGTGCTGGTGGGCTTCTCACAGGGCGCCGTGATCGCGGGCGACATCGCCAGTGACATCGGCAATGGTCGCGGACCGGTCGACGAGGACCTGGTCCTCGGGGTGACGCTGATCGCCGACGGTCGCCGCCAGACCGGTGTGGGCCTAGATGTCGGGCCGAACCCTCCGGGTCAGGGTGCCGAGATCACGCTGCACGAAGTGCCGATGCTCTCGGCGCTGGGCCTGGCGATGACCGGGCCGCGTCCGGGTGGCTTTGGCGCGCTCAACGACCGGACGAACCAGATATGCGCGACCGGGGATCTGATCTGCGCCGCGCCCGAAGGCGCCTTCAGCATCGTCAACTTGCCGACCACGCTCGACGTGCTGGCCGGCGGGGCGGGCCGGCCCGTGCACGCGCTGTACGGCACCCCGCAGTTCTGGAGCCTCGACGGTGTGTCCGCCGCAGACTGGACACTGAACTGGGCGCGCTCCGTTATCGACAGCGCGCCCCATCCCAGGCATGGTTGAACTAGCCCGAACTCGCCCTGTCGACATGCGGCGCAGGATTTGGTCTGAGTCACACCGACCAGTAACATTAAGAAAAAACTAAGAGTCCAATCGGCCGCCCACGCGCGCCGGTGCATCGTCGGCAAACGCCCTCGTCTCTGTACGATCTGTGAGGTTTGGGATATGCGGCACGCGACCGGGTGTCCATAGCGTTCGATAGCGTTCGCGCTCACCCGAACAGGCTTGACAGGAGAGATGGCATGTCGTTCCACAACCCATTCCTCAAGGACGGGCGCATCACCTTCCCCGAGGGCAGCAATGTCGTCAAACACGTCGAGCGCTGGGCCAGGGTGCGCGGTGACAAGCTCGCCTACCGGTTCCTCGACTTCTCCACCGAACGCGACGGCGTCGCCCGCGACCTCAACTGGGCCACCTTCGGCGCCCGCAACCGAGCCGTGGGGGCACGGCTGCAGCAGGTGACCCAGCCGGGCGACCGTGTCGCCATCCTGTGCCCGCAGAACCTCGAGTACCTGATCGCGTTTTTCGGAACGCTGTACGCGGGGCGCATCGCGGTCCCGCTGTTCGACCCGTCGGAGCCCGGCCACGTCGGCCGGCTGCACGCCGTGCTGGACGACTGCCAGCCCTCGGCCATCCTGACCACCACCGATTCCGCCGAGGGGGTGCGCAAGTTCTTCCGCTCCCGGCCAGCCAAGGACCGTCCTCGCGTTATCGCGGTCGACGCGGTGCCCGACGAGGTCGGGGCCACCTGGGTGGCGCCCACGGATGTCGACGAGACCACCATCGCCTACCTGCAGTACACGTCGGGATCGACCCGGATCCCGACCGGCGTCCAGATCACCCACCTGAACCTCGGCACCAACATCGTGCAGGTCATCGAGGCACTGGAAGGCGAGGAGGGTGATCGCGGCGTCACCTGGCTGCCGTTCTTCCATGACATGGGGCTGATCACGGCGCTGCTGTCGCCGATGTTCGGGCACTATGTGACGTTCATGACGCCCGCCGCCTTCGTGCGCCGCCCCGGCCGCTGGATCCGGGAGCTCGCGCGCAGGCCCGGCGACACCGGTGGAACCATCTCCGTGGCGCCCAACTTCGCTTTCGACCACGCCGCGGCGCGCGGGTTGCCCCGCGACGGCGAGGAACCGCTGGACCTGTCCAACGTCAAGTCCATCCTCAACGGCAGCGAGCCGATCTCGGCGGCCACGGTACGCCGGTTCAATGAGGCCTTCGGCCCGTACGGCTTCCGGCCGGAGGCCATCAAGCCGTCCTACGGACTGGCGGAAGCGACGTTGTTCGTCTCCACCACACCGCTGCACGCGCCGCCGAAGATCGTCACGGTGGACCGCGACGCGCTCAACGAGCATCGGTTCGTCGAGGTGCCCGCGGATTCTCCCAAGGCCGTCGCCCAGGCCGGGGCGGGCAAGGTCGGCGTCGCCGAATGGGCTGTCATCGTCGACGCCGACCTGGCGAGCGAACTACCTGACGGCCAGATCGGCGAGATCTGGATCAGCGGCCAGAACATGGGTACCGGGTACTGGGGCAAAGAACGAGAGACCGCCGAAACATTTCATAACATCCTCAAGTCGCGCACCAACCCGTCGCACGCCGAGGGTGCGACCGACGACGCCACCTGGGTGCGCACCGGCGACTACGGCGCCTACCACGACGGCGAGCTCTACATCACCGGCCGGGTGAAGGACCTCGTCATCGTCGACGGCCGCAACCACTACCCGCAGGATCTCGAATACTCGGCACAAGAGGCGAGCAAGGCGGTGCGCACCGGCTACGTCGCGGCGTTCTCGGTGCCGGCCAATCAACTGCCCGACGAGGTGTTCGACAACTCCCACGCCGGGCTCAAACGCGATCCCGACGATACGTCCGAGCAGTTGGTCATCGTCGCCGAGCGGGCGCCCGGCGCGCACAAGCTCGACATGGCTCCCATCGCAGACGGCATCCGCGCCGCGATCGCGGTGCGTCACGGGGTGACCGTCCGTGACGTGCTGCTGACCGCCGCGGGCGCGATCCCGCGCACGTCCAGCGGCAAGATCGGTCGGCGGGCCTGCCGCTCCGCCTACCTCGACGGGACACTGCGTGCCGGCAAGGTGGCCAACGCGTTCCCCGACCAGGCGGACTGAACCACCAACAGGAAACCGACGAGCGAGCCAACGCAGGCTCGACGAGTGAGGCCTCACCCACATGTCCGAAGACAACGTGTCACCCGACAGCAGTCCCGAGGGTCCGGTACCCGATCGCGAGGCCTCTGAGTACGAGGCGCAAGTGCCCGCGGCCGCCTCATCGTCGTCGCCCTCTGCTGCGAACACCCCGGCCCGGCCCGACATTTCGATTCCGGAGATGCGTCAATGGCTGCGTGACTGGGTAGCCAACGCCACCGGCCAGGCGCCGGAGTCGGTCAACGAGTCCGTGCCAATGGTCGAACTCGGCCTGTCTTCGCGTGACGCAGTCGCGATGGCGTCGGACATCGAGGATCTCACCGGCACCGCGCTGACCGCGACCGTCGCGTTCCGTCACCCCACCATCGAGGCGCTGGCCCGGGTGATCGTCGAGGGCGAACCCGACCAAGACCGTTCCCTCGGTGACGCCGAGGACTGGTCGCGGCCGGCCGGTATCGACCCGGATGTCACCGAGATCGCGATCGTCGGTCTGGCCACCCGGTTCCCCGGCGACATGAACACCCCGGACGAGACCTGGGCCGCGCTGCTGGCGGGCCGCGACGCCATCACAGATCTTCCGGAGGGACGCTGGGCGGAGTTCCTCAGCGAGCCGCGTATCGCCGAGCGGGTCGCCCGGGCACGCACCCGCGGCGGCTACTTGTCCGACATCAAGGGTTTCGATGCCGAGTTCTTCGCGCTGTCGAAGATGGAGGCCGACAACATCGACCCGCAGCAGCGGATGGCGCTCGAACTGACCTGGGAGGCCCTCGAGCACGCCCGCATCCCGGCGTCGAG
>CAZEHT010000063.1:0-23123 GCA_964511995.1 uncultured Mycobacterium sp. | reverse complement strand
GTCGGCCGCCGATCGGCCGTTTCGGCCAACCAGCGTTCGGCGTCGATCGCGGCGGCGCACCCACTTCCAGCGGCGGTCACCGCCTGGCGATATGTGTGGTCGACGAGATCACCCGCCGCGAAGATTCCTTCCACAGAGGTGGCCGTGGTGCGACCCTGCACCCGAACGTAGCCGTCCTCGTCGAGGTCCACGATGCCGGCCACCAGACCGGAGCGCGGATCGTGGCCGATCGCCACGAACATGCCGGTGGCGTGCAGCAGCGAATCCTCGCCCGTCACCTTGTTGTGCAGCCGTATGCCGCTCACCGTCCCGTCGCCTTCCACCCCCAGCACCTCGGTGTCGGTGACGAAGCGGATCTTTTCGTTGGCGCGGGCACGTTCGAGCATGATTCGGGACGCGCGGAACTCGCTGCGGCGGTGTACGAGCGTGACGCTGCGGGCGAATTTGGTCAGGAACGTGGCCTCCTCCATCGCGGAGTCGCCGCCGCCGATCACCGCGATGTCTTGGTCTTTGAAGAAGAATCCGTCGCAGGTGGCGCAGGAGCTCACGCCTCGGCCGAGCAGTTCCTGTTCTCCGGGGACGCCGAGATAGCGGGCCGCGGCGCCCATCGCGAGGATGACGGCCCGCGCACGGATCGTCTCCCCGCTGGCGGACGTGACCGTCTTGATCGGGCCGTCGAAACTCACCGTTTCGACGTCCTCCATGCGCAGACCGGCTCCGAACCGCAGAGCCTGTTCGCGCATCTCGTCCATGAGCACGGGTCCGTCGATCCCGTCCTTGAAGCCGGGATAATTCTCGACCTCGGTGGTGGTCATCAAAGCACCGCCGAACGACGACCCTTCGAAGACGACCGGAGACAGTTGAGCCCGTGCGGCGTAGATCGCCGCCGTGTATCCGGCGGGACCGGAGCCGATGATGACGACCTCGTGAATGGACGTGCTGTCGGTCATGCGGGCCTTTCTGGCGGAGGCCGGCGGGTGTTCGCCTGCCGGGCGCTAGCACGATTGTCAACATAAGGGTAGGGCGCACTGTTCCCGCTCTCGCCGCGGCAGGGTCCCGCAAGGCGACTGTCAGCGGTGGCGGCTACGCCGACAACCGGTTATCGACCGGCGTGGACGCGCCGTTTATCCACTCGGCATCGTCCCGGCCGAGCAGTGCGGCTAGCCGTGCGCGTCCGCGGGCACAGCGGCTCTTCACGGTGCCCTCGGGTACCCCCAGCAGGCGGGCGGCGTCCGCCACCGAGTACCCGTGCATGTCAACCGTGACGAGTACGGCGCGGTGCTCTGCCGGCAGCTGCCACAGGGCCCGACGAACCATGAGGGCGGTATCCACTTGTCCGGTACGGTCGACTGCCGGGAGGACGACCGCATCGAGACCGAGGTGGCGCTGAGTTCTATTGTGCCGCAATCTATCTCGACAGGCATTGACGACGATGCGGTGTAGCCAACTGGCGACTGCCGCATGGTTTCGAAACGCGCCGGCGTTTCGGTGCGCGGCGAGCATCGCGTCTTGGAGCGCCTCATCGGCGTCCTCGGGACATCGGCTGTTGAGCCGGGCCAGCCGCCGCAGCTTGCGGTGGTGTCGCCGGAACAGCTCTTCGAAGGCGTAGCGGTCGCCGGCCGCATGTGCGGCCAGCAATTCGGCGTCACTGCGTCGCGTCGGGGAAGAAGCTCCGGTGTTGACCACGCGCCGCACGGTATCGGCGTAACACGTGGCCGGCACTTCACCGCGGAGGCCGGCTGGGGACAGCGGGGGAGCTGCTCGCCCGCCTGGTTTGGCCATCGTCGTCACTGACCCGATGACGGCCTGGACCGCGGAGGGTCGGGAAATCAACGGGTACGAACTCGACCTGGACGGGTTCGTGGTGACCCCGTCCCACCCCTGTGATCGTCGCCCCCACCGCCGAGGGCGCCACGTCATGGCCTGCTTGCGGCGCGGCGCCGCCTGACCCGCTGGGGACACGGGCGGCCGCGCGCGATTCGTGCGAACCTCGGACCAGACTCGAACTGGGTGGGCACACCCTCAGTGGTGGCCGATGATGAAACGGCCAATTGTTGGGATCCTCGCCTTACGTAGTGCCGCGCAGGGTGATCTCGGCGACCTCGGTGCGGCTCTTGCCGTCGATGGTGCCCAGCGTCGAGATCCACACCAAGACGTTCGGTGTCGGTGCAGCGGCATTGACTTTGATTGTGTTCTTGCCGGGTTTGAGCGCCGTCGGCGACGTCAGCGCCACGGTGTCGTTCAAGGACGGGGGCGACGTGCTGCTCGACGAGCGGATCTGCACCTGAGTTCCGGTGCTGTTGACGACGATATCCACCGACGACACCGCCGCCGGTCGCGACAGCTGGAGCATCAGGCCGACGCCGTTCTTGAAGTCGGGGAACGGCGTCGGGTCGGAGTACGTATCGGACGGCCACACAGTCGACGTATTGCCGTCGATCGCCAGCCCGGCCAGACTGGGTGCGTCAGCCTCCCCCTTGGGAGAGAACACGCTGACACGAACCGGTGCGATGACCGCATTCGTGCCGGGCGAACTCTCGGCGGACGTGCCGGGCGTCGCCGGACTGAGGCCCAGCTGGTTTCCGTCTATGCCCCCGCTGACGTCACCGAAGATCCTGCCCAGCAGGGATCCGAGCGCGATGAGCGCGACGATGATGATGGCGCTGGCGATACCGAGACCGATCAATATGCCGCGCCGGCGCTTCGCCCGCACCGCTTCGTCGACATCCGGATCGGCTTGCGAGGCGGAAGCCGGCCGAGGGGTCGCAGCGGAATCGACGGGCTCGATCCATTCTGTGCGGTCGGCGACCGCCGTAGCCTGCTGGAGCAGGTTGAGCAGGGTCGGCGCGGTGCGGATGCCGCCGCCCTCCTGAACCGAGCGGACGGCAGCCGCGGAGATCTGGAACGGAATGTTGCGGTTCACCGACCGCGGTTCGACGGGCTGCCCGGCCGCATCCAGCGTCGCGGGACGCATACCGCTGGGAGCGCCGGCCTCCCGCAGCGGCCATCGATTGACCAGCAGCGCGTAGAGCGCGGCGCCGATGCCGCGGATATCGTCTTCGGGGGTGGCGTCGGGCAGCGTCGCCGGGAAGGCCAGCGCGACCTCGCCCTCAGTGCTGACCCGGATGCGGCTGGGGTGGTCGATCGACAAAGCCACACCGGACCGGTGCGCCGCTTCGGCGGCGGCCGCCAGTGACTGGATTGCCCGTGCACCGCCGATCGGTGACGGCTCGGTTTCGGAGACCTCCTGCAGTGAGCCGCCGCGGATCCACTCCGATACCACCAGGCCGGTCGTGCCGATGTGGGTGATGTCGAGCACCCGCGCAATACCCGGTCGTTCCATCGCGCTCAGCCGCGACGTGCATGCCAGGATGTCGCGAACCCGGTCGGGGGGTAGCGCGTGGTCGGGATCGACGAACGTCAGCGCCACCTGGCGATCCAGCGCGGTGTCGAGCGCCTGCCAGAATTGCAGAGTCGGCGGACCGCCGTGGAACACCAGCAAGCGGTACCGGCCGTCGGCGACGCTGGCACCCGGAATCAGCTGACCGTCGTCGGTCGTCGCCGCAGCCGTATCCGTCGCGTCGGCTGCCGGTTTGGCGGGCCCGACATCCGCTGGCGGCACCTGGGTTGCGCCGTCCGGCAAACGTCTGGCCGAGGGTTCGTCGGTCACGTCCGGTCCTTTCCGCCTATGCCCGCCGGCAGCGCGTACCGGCACCGCCCGACCCGGACCGCGGTATTCCGGCGAGGGCCGCGGCAGCGGCTTCCCCACGGCCACAGGGTACGTGACAGCAACGCCGGCGGAAGGTGAGTCCGGCGGGATGGGGCGTCGATTGACCGGCGGCGGGCGCGGTCGCGCCCGCCTGCGCACCGCAGCGAGCGCGGCACGTGCCTCCGGGACATTTGCCGCGAGCATCACCCCGGCCACGATGGGCAGCAGGATCAATCCGAGGATCAGCAGCCGCAGCAACGAACCCGCGCCACCTCCGTCGGCGGTGAGCCGGCCCAGGCCCAGGAGCCGATCGCACAGATGGGCGATGAGCCCCGCGAGCAACGATGCGGTCACGGTCACCAAGACGGTCCGCACGACGCCGAGGTCGACCAGGTGCCCGCCTCGTGGCAGCAGAGTACGGCGCAACAGGATGTAGCCGACGACGGCTCCGGTAAGGAAACCCAGGCCATTGGCGGTGCCCAGGAATCCGGCGACCAACTCGGGGTTGTCAGCGACATGCGGGGCCGCGAGCGACGCCGCGATTTTGACCGCGGTGATCGCGACGATGATGAGGATCGGCGTCCAGGGTTGTTCGCGGGCGTAGAAGACGCGCAGTTGCAAGAGCACCAATGCGTAGGGGATCAGCGTGAACGCCGACAGCGCGATGGAAACGCCGAGATAGTTCGCGTCGACCTGACCGAACTTGCCGTACGCGAACAGCGCGCTGCCGATAGCGGGTCCGGCCACCGACATGAAGGCGACGATGGGGATCAGGGTGATCATTGTGAGGCGGGTGGACAGCGACAAGTCAGCAAGCACGGCGTCGGTGTCGTCGGCCGCGGCGTTGCGGCTCAGGCGCGGCATCACCACGGTCAAGACGGTCACCCCGATGATGCCGAACGGCAGCATCAACACCAGCCACGTGTAGTTGTAGATGGCCGGCCCCGACGCCGCGGCCGCGCTCGCGATCTGGTTGCCCACGACGAGTCCGAACTGGCTGATCAGGACGTAGAGAACCATCGCGGCGGCCATCGAACCGAAGCGTTTGAGCCGGTCGTCGAGGCCCCACAGCGGCCGCAGGCTGATGCGTTGGCGGCGGATCGCGAACAGCAGTACCGCCGCCTGGGCGGCGACCCCCGCGGTGGTGCCCAGACCCAGTACGAGCAGTTTGGTGTTGCCCATGTGTACCGGGTCGACCGACAGCTCGCCGGGCACGAGAAGGTAGACGCCGAGCGTGGCGATCGCCACCACGTTGTTGACCACCGGCGCCCAGGCGGGGGCGCCGAAGACGTTGCGGTTGTTCAGGATCGCCATGAACACCGACGACAGCCCGTAGAAGATGACCTGGGGTAAGAGCAGGTACGCAAACGCGGTGGTCAGCGGTTCGTTGACCTGCGGGTCGTCGCCCAGCATCAATCGCACGAGATGCGGGGCACTTGCCACCGACAGCACGGTCGCCACCGCGAGCAGGGTCGTGGCGAGCGTCACCAGCCGCCGTACGAACGCCGCTCCTCCGTCGGCGTCGTCACGCTCCGCGCGGGCCAGCACGGGCACGAATATCGCCGTGAATGTGGCTTCCAGCACCAGGGCCGCCACAAGATTGGGCAGCTGATTGGCTACCGTGAAAGAGCTGGACAACGCCGCGCCCAGGATCGCCGCCAACAGGACGATCCGGATGAAGCCGGTGATTCGGCTGATCAGAGTTGCGAAGGCCATCCCCCAGGACCGCGACACGACGGCCGCATCCGAAAGCTCGGCACGGGCGGGCGCCCGCGGGTGCCGCACGGTGTCGCCCGACGGTGCCGGCGAGGCACGACGCGGCAGCGAACCGGGGGAGGACCGAGGAGGCGTGGCCGCGTTCATCGCCGCCGCCTGGGCGGCCGGTCCAGGTCGGCCGGATCGGGTTGGCCGCGGAAGCGGTGCCACAGACGGCGTGCCGTCAAAGTGGTCAGCACCGCCGCCGCGGACAGTGTGATGAAGAACAGCACCTTGCCGTAGGCGTTCGAATGCACCGACAACCGCACGGGCTCGCCCAGCGGGATGCCATCGGGGGTTCGCAGGGCCACGTCGACTGCTACCCGCTGGGTGAAGTGGACTTCGATCGGTACCCGCACCGGCAGGTAGCCCGGCGGCAGTTCCTGTTCGCCGATATCGGTGACGGTCATCCCCGGCGGAGCGTCGACCTGCAACCTGACCCGGATCGGGACGGCGAGGTCGTTGCGCAGTGCCAGCGGCAACGGGCTGTGCTCGGTCGCCAGCGTGTAGGAGCCGCCGGGGTTGACGATCGTGACCGCGCCGAATAGGTCGTCGAGCATTTTGCTCACCACGGCCAGCCGTCGCGCCGACAGCCCCTCACGGACATCGGGCGGTTCGGATTGACTCAGGGCGCGCAACATGTCCTCGCGCAGCGGCGCGGTGTACTGCGGTCCGGTCAGACCCGTCTGGGCATTGGTGGTCAACGCCGCGGTCAATCCCCACAGCCGCTCGATCTCGCTGCGGATCTTCTCGACGATGCCTTGGTCCAAACCGCCCCGGGAGTTGTCGTCATCCGGCGCGCCGATGGGCCGCGGTGGCTCCGGGTCGCCGGCGGTCTCGGAGATGACCGCGGTCAACGGCCGTGGAATGGACAGGCCGGCGCGAATAGAGGCGGCGAAGGCGGTCAACACGGCCTGCACGTCGCCGGGCTGTACGGTCCACACCAGCGGCGGCATCAGGATTTGGGTCCGAGGTTCGGTGCCCGGGCTCAACGAGCGCCACATCAGCGCGGCCACCGCGTCCTGCCGGCGTGCGACCGCCGAGGCATGGCGCAACGGGACCGACAGCGAGCTGTCCAGATACGACGGTGCCGACGGGTCGTTGCCCGCTCCCGCCAGCGCCGCCCCGACTGCCGGATCGAACGGGGCCGCAACCACCTGCGCCGACAGACGCCGGGGCGCGACATCGGCGGTCGCGGAGACGTCGCCGGCGTTGTCGGGTGCCACGCAGTCGGCAGCGGCGATCGCCACGGTGGGCCCGTGAGCATCGAGTAGGTCCACGACGTCGTCGTTGAGCATGCCGTCGCCGATGAGGGTGGCACCCCGCGTTGTCGGGACACCCAGGAGCTGTTCGACGACGTCGACGGCGCCGGACACGGTGAACGCGCTGAGCCGGGCGTCGCCGACGCGCCGCAAGGCATCCAGGTTCGCTTGCGCGTAGGGCGCCGCGACGACGCACATTCGTCCGGCAAGCGCGCGCAGGCGACCCAACCAGGCCGACGCGGCGGCCTGCCCGGTCCCGGGGCGGCTGGTGGTACCGAGGCCGTCGGCCGCGTCGGACACGGTGTAGCCCGCCGTCATCGCGTTCACGGTGACGAGCAAATCGGGGTCGATCGCCAGGCATATGCCGCGTGTCACGGTCGCGTCGGGATCGACGGCGGGGCTGGTCGCGAACTCCGCCGCACCCAGCAGCGTGTCGAGCCGGCCGCCGGGGGCCAGCGAAGTCGCTAGCACGTCGTCCATCAGCCTTACCGGGGTGGTGCCCCCGGGTACGCCGGGCGCCAGCCGCGGGTGGTCGGCGAGCGGCCACAGGAGCGTGGTCTGCACGGGTCGTGTCGTGTCGGCGATGACGGCGGCGTCGAGTTCCTCGCCGGTCGGCGAAACCTGCGCGGGCAGTCCGACCACGGGAAGGAGGAAGCGGGCGTCGTCGAGTCGGGCGGGTGCCCCATAGTCAGGTGTGCCGTTGACGTTCACCAACAGCGGGTAGACCCCCGGTGCCTGCAACCCCAGGGCAGGTCCGATCTCCGATCGCAACGGATACTCCAGCGAGAAGTCGGCGCTCTCGCCGCGCTGGAGGTCCGCGGAGACGTCGACGAATGGGGCCACCGGCTGAAACTGCGAGGTGTCGCCGTCGAGGTCGGTGCGCAGCTGGGCCGACGTCTGGATCGGCGCAGCGCGTTCGAGTCGTGCCACGATGTCGCGAACCCCGCGGTCCCCGACATTGGACACCGTTCCTGTGACGGTCAGGACGGGACCGGTGGTTGCGGTCACGACGCCCGGGGTGACGGTGTTGATGCTGACCACCAGGAAGGGCTTCGGCCCGGGTTCAGACGCTTCGGCGTGGGGCGTTGCCGCGAGCGCATGCAAGCCGATGATCACGGCGATCAACATGACCAGCGCGCCTGACGTCGGCGCCGCAGACATCGAGCGCCGAGGCGGCCTCACGTCGCGGGTCCGCAACCGTTCGCCCGGCCGTGCGCGGAGCCGTCGGACCGATCGTTGCGGGTACGGGAATGCGTCTGGGATCGCCGCCGGGCGGTCGTCCGCGGTAGCGGGGGCAGCGAGCCGGGGCCGTCGGTCTGCAGCTTTCGGATGAGTTCTCCCGCGACCTCCGCGAGCCGGCGTTCGTCTGCGTAGGCCAGCCGCGACGCCAGCTCATCGACCGGAACCCAGGCCACCTCGCTGACCTCGACGTCTTCGTCGGACAGCTCCCCGCCGGAGAACCGCATGAGGTAGTGGTACACCGTCTTGTGGACCCGGTGTCCTTCCGTGACGAACCAGTAGTCGATGCTGCCCAGCGCCGCGAGAACCCTGCCCTGGATGCCAGTTTCTTCGGCGACCTCCCGGATAGCTGTCTGCTCGGCGGTCTCGCCCTGCTCGATGTGCCCTTTGGGTAACGACCAGAGCATCCGTCCGCGCCGGTCGACGCGGCCGATCAGCGCGGCCACCTGATCTTCGTGCGGACCGTCGATGCCGTCGATCACCAGCCCGCCTGCTGAAGTTTCGTGGACGGTGCGCAGTCCCCGGGAGGCGGTTCGGTCCGTCCGCGCTTGCTGCGGCGATGCCGGGATCGGTTGGCCCCCCGTGGCGGGGCGCCCGGCAGAGTGGGTGTCGGGTTGCACCACGCGGCGGGCGGACGTGTCCGGCGCGGCGCCGGCGGACTGGGGTGGCCCAGCCACACGACGACTACGCCGGCGACCGCGACGCCGGCGTGGTTTGGCTTCTTCGCCGTCCGACACCTCAGCGATAGTAGTTGGCGCGGGACCGCCACCTGGCGGCCACTCGCCGGTAGGTGGGATGCGGCGCGATCGCCGGTGCGCGCCGCGGTGTGCGTCCGTCGGCCGAATCACTTGCCGATTACTTTGAGAACACCGCGCCCAGTAGGCTCACCGAACGTGCCTCAATCGGGTTGCGGTGACGGCGGCCACGCGGACGACGCGACACTGCTGGCGGGCGCGGCCGTGGCGTTGAATCGCGTCGACGAGCCGCTGCGGACGTTGGGCGCACTGTTCGACGCGGCGGGCCGCGAACTGTATCTGGTGGGCGGAAGCGTCCGCGACGCGGTGCTGGGCCGGCTCGGCGGTGATCTGGACTTCACCACCGACGCGCTGCCCGGCGAGGTGCAAAAGCTGCTGCGCCCGTGGGCCGAGGCGCAATGGGACACCGGTATCGAATTCGGCACCGTCGGCGCCGCCCGTGGCGACCAGCGGGTGGAGATCACCACCTACCGGGCCGACAGCTACGACCAGGTGTCACGCAACCCGCAGGTGCGCTTCGGCGAAACCCTCGAAGCCGACCTCGTACGCCGGGACTTCACCGTCAACGCGATGGCGGTGCGGATCACCGCAGAGGGCCCGGGACAGTTCTTGGACCCGCTGGGCGGTCTGGCCGATCTCCGCGCCAGGGTGCTCGACACCCCGTCGGCCCCGGAAGTTTCGTTTGGCGACGACCCGTTGCGAATGCTGCGGGCTCCCCGCTTCGTCTCCCAACTGGGGTTCACCGTAGCGAAGCGGGTGTTCACGGCGATCGAGCAGATGGCCCCCCAGCTCACCCGCATTACCTCGGAGCGGCTCGCTGCCGAGCTCGACAAGCTCATCCTCGGCGCCGACCCCGCCGCCGGCATCGACCTGATGGTGGGGACTGGGCTGGGCGAGCAAGTGGTGCCCGAGATCGGCGCCATGAGGATGGCGATCGACGAACACCACCAGCACAAGGACGTCTATCAGCATTCGCTGACCGTTTTGCGCCAGGCGATCGAGCTCGAGGGCGCCGCCGGCGAACCCGATCTGGTGCTGCGGTGGGCGGCGCTGCTGCACGATATCGGAAAGCCGGCCACCCGCAGGCACGAGCACGACGGCGGCGTGAGTTTCCATCACCACGAGGTCGTCGGCGCCAAGATGGTGCGCAAGCGAATGCGCGCGCTGAAGTACTCCAAGCAGATGGTCGACGACGTTTCGCAGCTCGTCTACCTGCACCTGCGTTTCCACGGGTACGGCGATGGCCGGTGGACCGACTCCGCCGTGCGCCGCTATGTCACTGACGCCGGCCCGCTGCTGCCCAGGCTGCACAAGCTGGTGCGGGCCGACTGCACGACCCGCAACAAACGCCGGGCCGCCCGCTTGCAGGCCAACTACGACCAGCTGGAAAAGCGCATCGCCGAGCTGGCGGCCCGGGAGGATCTCGACCGCATCCGGCCCGACCTCGACGGCAACGCGATCATGGAGCTGCTTGGTCTGCCTCCCGGACCCCAAGTGGGTGAGGCATGGCGCCATCTCAAGGAGCTGCGGATGGACCGCGGACCGATGACACCCGAGCAAGCCGAAGCGGAACTTCTCGCGTGGTGGAACGCCCGCGGCGATCGGTCCGTCTGAGACAGGTATGGAATATTGCTTCGGCGACAACGGCGTGGCGGAGATGTGGGACGCACCCCCCAATGTCGACCTCGACGGCGACGGCACCCTGGAGGCGATCGGTCTGGATTTCGACGGGGACGGCTTTCGCGATGACGCATTGGCCGACCTGGATGGAGACGGGATGGCCGATCATGCGGTGCTCGATGCCGGCGCCGGCCAGCGTTGGTTCACCGACGACGGGACGGGCACCTGGTCGATGCCGGCGGAGCGGGGCGGCTCCGAGCGGGGACGCTCGATGCGCTGGTTGTCGCTGGAAGGCGGGCCGGAATCGGGCAGTGACAGCGCGGACTTCGACAGCGACGGTGTTGAGGACCGACTGTTCGACACCGACGGGGATGGGATGGCCGACCGGGTGTTGTGCGGGGACAGCTCCGGGGGATATCCGCGCGGTTATGTGGACGTAGACGGTGACGGTCGGTGGGACGTCACGCTCGTCGACCGAGACGGTGACGGTGCGGCCGACGACGCTCGGGCGCTGTGACGCTCAGCGGCCCACGCTCGGGTTTTCGGCGTGGCTCCGCTTCGCGCAAGCGCTCAGCGGCCCACGCCGGGCGGCCCGGCGAAGGCCTGCGCGATCCGCAACCAGCTCTCGGCGTCCGCGCCGGTGGCTACGACGTCGAGCGATGCCCGCGGCCGGCGCTGGGTGACCAGCGCGCAGAAATCGGCGGCCGAGCCCGTCACCCGTTGAGCGGCATCGGCAGGCCCCCATTCCCACACGCCGCCGTCCGGTGCCCGAAGCTCGACCCGGAACGGCTCGGACGGGGGAGTCAAGCCGTGGAGACCGAAGGCGTAGTCCCGCGTGCGCACACCGAGGTGGGCGATCGAACGCAGTCGGCTGGTGGCGGGCCGGGTCACGCCGAGAGCGTCGGCGACGTCAAGCCCGTGAGCCCACGTTTCCATCAGCCGGGCGGTCGCCATCGAGGCGGCGGTCATCGGCGGTCCGAACCAGATGAGCTTCCGGCCCTCCGGCACAGCGTCCAGCTCGGCATGGAGCCGGCCTCGGGTAGTCCGCCAGTCGGCCAGCAACGCCGCGGGATCCGTCGTGGCCAGTTCCTCGGTGGCCTCGTCGACGAAACCCGTCGGGTTGGCTGCCGCCGCGGTAAGCGCATCGGCGAAGGCCGCTTCGTCGGTCACCGACATCAACGCCACCCGGTCCGTCCATAGCAGATGGGCGATCTGGTGGGCGACGGTCCAGCCGGCAGCGGGGGTGGGTATGGCCCAGTCCGCGTCGGGCAGACGCGACACCAGGGCGTCCAAGCTGTCGCTTTCGGCGCGTAGTTCGTCGACGATACGGCCCGCCGCGACACCCATCCGTCGGACTCTAGTCCGAATCCGACGCCCGGTGAACGAGGAGCGCGTGAGCGGCCAGTCCGCCGAGGTAGATCGCGGACCCGGCCATGACCAGCCCGGGCGCGTGACCATCGGCGGGCACCACCGCGGCGGCAGCGGCGATCGCGCCGACGAAGGACACCCAGTACAGCGAATCCTGGACCGCGAAGACGTGGCCGCGAAGCGCGTCGTCGACGTCCATCTGCATGGCCGAATCGGCGCACAGCTTGACCACCTGTCCGGCAGCGCCGAGAAAGAATCCGCACACGACGATCGCCGGAAGCTGCAGGCCCGTGCCGCACAACTGGACGAGAGCCGCCGACGCCAGGGCGCCGTTGACGGTGGCATTACGCCCCCAGCGGCGCACGATTGCGGGGGTGGCCAGGTTCGCCAGGAACGCGCCGGCGCCGATCGCAGTGACGGCCAGCACCGCCTTGCCCAGGCCTCCGACGACAGCGACCGAGGCGTCGGCGTGGCGGACAAGTATCAGCAGCAGCATGGTGTTGACGCCGAGGGCCATGCGGTGCGCGGCCAGCCCGCTCAGCGTCGCGGCGACCGTCGGCGATGTTGCCACCGTCCGCACGCCGTGCATCCAGCCGGTGGTCACCATGTAGAACACCGACCCGTGGATCGCCCGGGCGGTGTCGTCGGGCCCAAGGCCGTGCGGGGCGAAGCGCAGCGCCAACAGCAGTGCCAGGCCCACCGGGACGGCGACGATGAAGATGATGACCGCCGAACCGGCCTCGTCGGGGCCGAGCAGCTCCCGCAGCACGAGCATGAAGTTCGCGCCGACGAAGGCGGCCGCCATGCCGGCGGCGGTGGCGAGCGAATTCATCGTGACGACCCGCTCGCGCGGCACCACGTGTGGCAGTGCCGCCGACAGCCCGGAGGCGACGAAGCGGGTGAACCCGTTGACCGCCAGCGCGCCGCACTGCACCGCCAGATTGCCGGCGCCGGTCGCCAACATCACCCCGACCCCGACAACGAGCATCAGGCGGGCCAGATTGGCGCCGACCAGCACCGAACGCCGGTCCCATTTGTCCAGGAGTGCGCCGGCGAACGGTCCCAGCAGCGAGTAGGGCAGGAACAGCGCCGCGAATGCGGCCGCGATCTCCCACGGAGTGGCGGCCCGGTTCGGGTCGAACAGCAGCGCTCCGGCCAGGCCGGCTTGGAAGAGACCGTCGCCGAACTGGCTGGCCAGCCGCACCTGCAGCAGGCGGACGAACTCCGGCAAGGCGCGCACCGACCGCCATACGGCGATGGAAGCCCGTGCGTCAACCACTCAACCACTTCCTCGATCGGGCAGCAGAGCACGCGGGAAATAAGCGGCCCGGCACAACAGTACAAATATCCATGCGGCGATCGTCTGTGAGCCACGTGGGCGCCCCGCTGGTGACATGATGGATGCCGTGGCGCAACCCGAGGATCCCGAGGATTTCGTCGCACCCGCGGCGCAGCGGGTGCGCGCGGGTTCGCTGCTGCTGGCCAATATCGACCTGA
Source organism: uncultured Mycobacterium sp. (assembly GCA_964511995.1). Classification (GTDB taxonomy): domain Bacteria; phylum Actinomycetota; class Actinomycetes; order Mycobacteriales; family Mycobacteriaceae; genus Mycobacterium. The sequence goes on along the minus strand of CAZEHT010000063.1, from coordinate 9,918 downwards.
TGGAGCCCACCTTCCGGCGCAGCGTGATCTACGTCGTCGAGCACAATGATGGCGGCACGCTCGGCGTGGTGCTGAACCGGCCCAGCGAAATCGCCGTCTACAACGTCTTACCGCAGTGGGCAAAGCTCGCCACCAAACCCAAGACGATGTATATCGGCGGTCCGGTCAAACGCGACGCCGCGTTGTGTCTCGGTGCGTTGAGAGGCGGGTTCGACCCGCAAAGCGCACCGGGTCTACGGCACGTGGCGGGCCGCATCGTGATGGTCGATCTGGACGCCGATCCCGACGCCGTCGCACCGGCGCTGGAGGGCGTGCGGATTTTCGCGGGCTACTCCGGGTGGACGATCGGTCAGCTCGAGGGCGAGATCGAACGCGACGACTGGATCGTCTTGTCGGCGCTCCCCACCGATGTGCTCGTCGATCAGCGAATAGATCTGTGGGCGCGGATATTGCGCCGCCAGCCGCTGCCGTTGTCGATGCTGGCATCGCACCCGATCGACCTGAGCCGCAATTAGTCAGCGCACGACCGTGTGCATGACCCGCAACCGCCCGCGCACGAGCGCGGAGTCGCGAGCGCGGCCTGCGCTCGGGTCACATAGCGCGCACCCTGCAACGAACCGGCCGCGACGGTGCCCACCGCGCCGAGGATGCACACCACCAGCAGCGTCAGCCCGGTCTTCGGTTCGCTGGCCAGCACACCCACACCGCCGGCGGCCAGCATCAGCGCAGCCGCCAGCTGGGTCGGACCGAGCGCACGGGCGGCTTGGCCGATCGGATCGACGGCGGGCCGCATCAGTGACCGCACACCCGCGGCCGCGCAGAGGACGGCCGCACACAGGCACAGCACACCCGCCAGCGGCATGTGCACACATTAAGCGGTCGAGTACCGCCGTGTCTCGCCGGGCCGGGTCAGCTGACTGACGGCGGCACCGTCGTCGGCCCGGGGGCTACCGGAGCGGCGGGTGTGGCCGCGTGCGTGGTGGCAGGCGCGGTCGCCGGGTCGGCGACGCGGAACCCGTTGACGATCGCGTCGGTGGCGTTGGCCGTCGCCACGGCCTGGTTGGCAGAGGTCGTCACAGACAGCGACACCAGGTACCTGTCGTCGCCGGCGCTGGCGATCACATGCCGCCGCGACGTGTTGAGCACGATGTCATTCTGCCGATACGTGCCTTCGATCAGCGACGACGGGAAGCCGCCGAAGGTGGCCAGGGAGGCGTTCGTCGACTGCCAGTTGGGCAGCGACTGACTGTCGACGAACCCGTGGGTGATCGCCTCGTTCGGAGCGAAGTTCCCGGCCAGCTTGTAGACGACGACCTGTGCGTTGGAGGTGTAGAGGCCGTCGCCGCCGGTGCGATCGGCGATGACCGCGAACGCGTCGGGCACGTTTGGATCGGGGACCTGTGTCCACCCGGTCGGCATCGGCAACGTGATGTTGAGTGCCCGGAAGTCGCGCGCGTGCTGAGGCTCCAGCGCTACGCTCCTCTCCCGGAGATAGTCGGTGAGGCTGCCGGACGTGGCCGGGACGAGGACGGGCGTCGATGGGGTAGCCGGGGTAGCCGGCGCGGGCTGGGTGGCCGGCTGGGCGACGACCGTGGTCGGGACCTCCGGCGATGCGGCGACCTGGGGCGCCGGTGTCGCGGCAAGTGGTGTCGGCGCGACCGTCACGGTCTGGGTGACCGTGACCGGCGCCGGGACGGGTGCGGGCGGCAGGATGGGATCGGCGACGGCGATAGTGGTCCCGGCGAACCCGAACACCGCGGCGATGCCGGCGGCTGCGGCCCCTGCGAGTCCACCTGAAAGGACCCGCCGGTTACCGGTGTTGGAGAACATCGATGTCAGTCCTTCCGGGCATTCAATGTCGAAGGGCCGTAAGGAATCCGCCCTAGGAGCCGAATGTATCGGCGTTCGGTGTAGGCGGCGCCGCGTGAAAGCGAGCTGGAATCGACCTGGGACCATCCGATGATCGGTCTGCAACGCAACTGAGACCTTCAAACGGCGACCGGCAATGCCGCCAGGTCGGCATCGCTGTTTTCCGCCACCGTGAGCCATCCTTATACCCTGTTCGCGTGACCGTATCCCCGAGCCTGGCCGCCGGCCAGGACCCCGGCGAGCCCGCCTTCCGCTACACCGCCGAGCTGGCGGGACGGATCGAAGCAACCTGGCAGACCAACTGGGCGCAATGGGGCACCTTCAACGTGGCCAACCCGGTGGGTTCGCTGGCACCCGCCGACGGCACCACGGTCCCGGCCGACAAGATGTTCGTTCTCGACATGTTCCCGTACCCGTCCGGCGAGGGATTGCATGTCGGTCACCCGCTGGGCTACATCGCCACCGACGTGTACGCACGGTACTTCCGCATGCGCGGCCGCAACGTGCTGCACGTCCTGGGGTTCGACTCCTTCGGCCTGCCCGCCGAGCAGTACGCCATCCAGACCGGCACCCATCCGCGCACCCGGACCGAGGCGAACATCGTCAACTTCCGCCGCCAGCTGGGGCGTCTCGGACTCGGTCACGACACCCGGCGCAGTTTTTCGACCACCGACGTGGACTTCTACAAGTGGACCCAGTGGATCTTCTTGCAGATCTACAACGCCTGGTTCGATCCCGAGTTAGGCAGGGCGCGCCCGATCTCCGAGCTGATCGCCGAATTCGAATCCGGGGCAAGGACTGTCGACGGAGTCCGGTGGGCCGAGCTGGACGCGGGCCAGCGCGCTGATGCCGTCGACGGCCACCGGTTGGTCTACCGGGCGGATTCGATGGTGAACTGGTGCCCGGGATTGGGCACCGTGCTGGCCAACGAAGAGGTCACCCCCGATGGCCGCAGCGAGCGGGGGAACTTCCCGGTTTTCCGGAAACGATTGCGCCAGTGGATGATGCGCATCACCGCCTACGCCGACAGGTTGCTCGACGACCTCGATGTGCTGGACTGGCCCGAGAAGGTCAAGACGATGCAGCGCAACTGGATCGGCAAGTCCACCGGCGCGTCGGTGCTTTTCGCCGCGCAGTCCCCGGCCGGGCAGATCGACATCGAAGTCTTCACCACCCGGCACGACACCCTGTTCGGTGCCACCTACCTGGTGCTGGCCCCCGAGCACCCGGCCGTCGACGCGCTGACCGCTGCGCGGTGGCCCGAGCGCACCGACGAGCGGTGGACCTACGCGGCCGCCACGCCCGTCGAAGCGGTCGCGGGCTACCGTCGCGCGATCGCCGCCAAATCCGACCTGGAGCGTCAGGAGAACAAGTCCAAGACGGGCGCGTTCCTCGGCTCGTATGCCATCAATCCGGTTAACGGGCAACGCATTCCGATATTCATCGCCGACTACGTGCTCGTCGGCTACGGCACGGGCGCCATCATGGCGGTACCCGGCCACGACGCGCGGGACTGGGAATTTGCCCGTGAGTTGGGCCTGCCGATCGTCGAAGTGATTGCCGGAGGCGATATTTCGGAAGCTGCGTACGGCGGCGACGGAGTCCTGGTCAACTCGGACTACCTGAATGGGCTTTCGGTCGCGCAGGCCAAGAAGGTGGTCGCCGAGCACCTGATCGTCGACGGGCGCGGGCGCGATCGCGTCGAATACAAGCTGCGGGACTGGCTGTTCGCCCGCCAGCGCTACTGGGGTGAGCCCTTTCCGGTCGTCTACGACGCCGAAGGCCGCGCCCACGCCCTGCCAGAATCCGCTCTGCCGGTAGAACTCCCGGACCTACCCGACTACGCGCCGGCGCTGTTCGACCCGGACGATGCCGACAGCGAGCCGTCACCCCCGCTGGGCAAGGCAGGCGACTGGGTGCACGTCGAGCTGGATCTCGGCGACGGGCTGAGGTCTTACACCCGCGACACCAATGTGATGCCGCAGTGGGCCGGCTCCTCCTGGTACGAGCTGCGCTACACCGACCCGCACAACGCGGACGAGCTCTGCGCGATCGAGAACGAGGCGTACTGGATGGGTCCACGGCCGGCCGAGCACGGGCCCGCGGATCCCGGCGGCGTCGACCTCTACGTCGGCGGCGTCGAACACGCGGTGCTGCATCTGCTGTATTCACGGTTCTGGCACAAGGTGTTGCACGACCTCGGCCACGTGACGTCGCGCGAACCGTACCGGCGGCTCGTCAACCAGGGCTACATCCAGGCCTTCGCCTACACCGACGCACGCGGCGCCTACGTCCCCGCCGCCGACGTGGTCGAGCGCGACGGCAAGTTCTACCTCGATGACAGCGAGGTCTTCCAGGAGTTCGGCAAGATCGGCAAGAGCCTGAAGAACTCGATCTCCCCCGACGAGATCTGCGACGGATACGGCGCCGACACGCTGCGGATCTACGAGATGTCGATGGGCCCGTTGGAGGCGTCGCGGCCGTGGGCGACCAAGGATGTCGTGGGCGCCTACCGGTTCCTGCAGCGGGTGTGGCGGCTGGTCGTCGACGAGGGCACCGGCGCGCCGCGGATCACCGACGAACCGCTCCACACCGTGACGCTCAAGGAGATGCACCGTGCCGTCGACGGCGTGTCCGAGGATTTCGCGAACCTGCGCAACAACACCGCCGTGGCCAAGCTCATCGAGTACACCAACCACCTGACCAAGAGCGGGGTTACGGCACGCGCCGCAGTCGAACCGCTGGTGCTGATGTTGGCTCCCCTGGCCCCGCACCTGGCCGAGGAGCTCTGGAGCCGGCTCGGGCACACCGCGTCGCTCGCGCACGGCCCGTTCCCCACCGCCGACCCGAAGTACCTGATCGAAGACACCGTCGAGGTTCCGGTGCAGGTCAACGGCAAGGTTCGGGGCAAGGTCAGGGTGCCCGCCGGTGCCGCGAACGACGTAATGGAGACCGCGGCACTGGCCGATGAGAAGGTGCAGGCGTTCCTGGCCGGTGCGACGCCCCGGAAGGTGATCGTGGTCACGGGCAGGCTGGTCAACCTGGTGGTCTGACGCGGGCCCAGCTGCCGCCGGTGGTTGGGGGCCGCCAACGCTAACGTGGCCGGACCACGACCTCGTGCACGTCGGCATCGGCCGGCGCGTTGACGGCCTGCGCGACGAACTGCGCCACCGTCCGCGGCGTCAGGTATCGAGCGGGTTCGTACTCCCCGCCTTCGTAGGCCACCAGATCGCGCTGCATGTCGGTGTCGATACGGCCGGGATACACCGTCGTCACCCGCAGGCCCGGCTCGTCGGCGCGTAGCGAGTCGGCGAAGGCCCGCAGTGCGAACTTGCTGGCCGAATACGACGCCAGCCCGGGTGAGGGAGCGCGCCCGGCGCCGGAGTTGATGAACACCACATGGCCGCCGGCGGCCCGCAACGCCTCCAGCACGGCCAGCGTAAGCGCCACGGCTCCAACAACATTGACAGCCATGGTGGCGCGCCATTCGTCGATACTGGATTCGGCGACGCGACCGGGGTAGGCGACGCCCGCGTTGTGCACCAGCACATCGAGTTCGACGATCGGCTCCACCGCTGTGCCGATCGCGTCGACGTCGGCGAAATCCACCGGCCAGGTGGTGGCACCGAGGAGTTCGGCAACCGCGTCCAGCCGCGCCGACGGGCGCCCGGCCAGAAGCAGGGTGTGGGTGGGGGCGAGCGCGTCGGCGATCGCCGCGCCCAGACCGCCGCTCGCACCGGTGATCATCGCGGTGGGCATGGCAGAGACTCTAGTCACGACTCTGGTTCAGGGAACTGCTCGCCGAGCGGGTGCGCCGCGCTGGCCCCAGAATGGAGGCGTGGCTCCCGATCCCAGTTTCTCGCCGACACAGCTGGCGGCGCGCGCCGCCTATCTGTTGCGGGGCAACGACCTGGGGGTCATGACCACAGCCGCGCCGCTGCTGTACCCGCACATGTGGAGCTGGGATGCGGCGTTCGTCTCGGTCGGGCTGGCGCCCCTGAGCGTCGAGCGGGCGGTCGTCGAGCTCGACACCCTGCTGTCGGCGCAGTGGGCCAACGGCATGATCCCTCACATCGTGTTCGCCAGTGGCGTCGACGGGTACTTTCCCGGGCCCGCGCGCTGGGCGTGCGCGGCGCTGACCAGCAGCGCGCCCCGCGGCCGGCATACCTCGGGTATCACGCAACCACCGGTGCACGCCATCGCCGTGCAGCGGATCCTCGACCGGGCGCGCAGCCGCGGGCGGTCCACGCGGGCGGTGGCCGATGCCTTCCTCGACCGCCGGTGGGACGACTTGGTCCGGTGGCATCGCTGGCTGGCCGAGGCCCGCGACCCCAACGAACGGGGACGCGTGACCCTCTATCACGGCTGGGAGTCCGGCATGGACAACTCGCCGCGCTGGGACAGCTCGTACGCCAACGTGGTGCCCGGCGATGTCCCGGAGTACCAGCGAGAAGACAACAACATCATCACCGACGCCAGCCAGCGGCCGTCCGACGGCGAATACGAACGCTACCTGTGGTTGTTGGAGGAGATGAAGGCGGTTCGCTACGACGACGAACTTCTCGCCAAGGCGATGAGTTTCGCGGTCGAGGACGTCTTCGTCTCGGCGATCTTCTCGGTTGCCTGCGCCGTGCTCGCCGAGATCGGCGAGGATCACAAGCGGCCGCGCGCCGACGTCCGCGACCTGTACGCTTGGGCCGACCGGTTCCAGACCGGGGTCATCCAGACCACCGATGAAAGAGCCGGTGCCGCAAGAGATTACGATGTCCGCGCGGAGCGCTGGATCACCACGGAGACCGTCGCGCAATTCGCGCCGCTGCTGTGTGGTGGGCTGCCGCACGACAGGGAACGCGCTTTGCTGAGGCTCTTGGAGGGGCCGCGCTTCCTGGGACATCCCGATCTGAAGTTTCCGCTGATCCCGTCGACCTCGCCGGTGTCACGCGACTTCCGGTCCAGGGAGTATTGGCGGGGGCCGGTGTGGCCGGTGATGACCTGGCTGTTCGCCTGGGCGTTCGCGCGCCGGGGCTGGGCGGAGCGCGCGTCGGTGTTGCGGCGCGAGGGGTTGCGGCAGGCCAGCGACGGCACCTTCGCCGAGTACTACGAGCCGTTCACCGGTGAGCCGCTGGGCAGCATGCAACAGTCGTGGACCGCGGCGGCGGTGCTCGACTGGCTGGGCTGACGCCCTCCGATTAGTCGCCGGCCAGGCGGCTCAGTGGGCTCAGAGCGCGCTGCAGGATCTCCAGTTCGTCCCTGCTGAGGCGGCGCAGCATCGCCGCCAGGGCGGCGCGCCGATTGGCCAGCGATTCGGCGTGCTGGGCGTGGCCTTTCGGCGTGATCTCGACCAGCACGGCGCGTAAGTCCGACGGGTCGCGGGACCGTTTGACCAGGTCGAGCTTCTCCAGCCGGCGGATCGCGACGGTCGTGGTCGGGGTGCGCACGCGTTCACGGGCGGCCAATTCGGTCATCCGTAACGGACCTTGATCGAGCAGCGTGACCAGGATGGAGAGCTGAGCCAGCGTCAGTTCTCCGGCCGTCTCCCGGTTGACGTCGCCCCTTCGCAGCACGGCGAACAACTTGGACAGCGTTCGCTGCAGACCCTCGGCGAGTTCTGTCACGTCGGGTGCGGCTATCGCCTCGGTCTCGGCGTTGGACATGATTTGCCAGTCTAACCTGTTTAGGACCCCGAGCAGCGCATTTGCCGAATGCGTCATCCTGCGTTATTGGGGGGTTACCGGTTGTCGCGCCATCCGCAGAGCGCCTGCGCACCGGCCAGGTCGTAATCGGGCCCGTTGACTCCGACGGTCATCAGGGTGACACCGAGGCCGGCAAGGGCGTCGGCGTTCGCCAGCAGGGCATCGGTTCCCTTGCTGCGGTGCGCACCCGGGATGAGCTCGACCCCCGCGGAGCGCACGATCGTCTCCGGGTCGCGGCCGATGGCGGCGCAGTGACGGGCGAGCGACTCGGCCTTGCCCGGGTAGGTTTCCACGGTCGTGAAGCCGTGCCAGATGTCGGCGTATTCAGCCACCAGGCGCAGCGTCTTGCGTTCGCCCTGCCCGCCGATCAGCACCGGAATCTCGCGCAGCGGAGCGGGATTCAGCTTCGTCAGCCGCGACATGATGCGCGGCAGCGCGGCCGCCAGATCGTCGATGCGGCTGCCCGCAGTGCCGAACGGGTAGCCGTACTCGTCGTAGTCCTTTTGCTTCCAGCCCGACCCGATGCCCAGCACGAGCCTGCCGTTCGAGATATGGTCGACCGTGCGGGCCATGTCGGCGAGCAACTCCGGATTGCGGTAAGAGTTGCACGAGACCAGTGCACCGATCTCGATTCGGCTCGTCTGCTCGGCCCAGGCGCCCAGCATGGTCCAGCACTCGAAGTGCGCGCCGTCGGGATCCCCGTAGAGCGGGAAGAAATGATCCCAGTTGAACACGATGTCGACGCCGATGTCATCGCAGCGCCGGACCGCGTCGCGGATGTCGCGGTAGTTGGGCGCGTGTTGCGGTTGCAGTTGCACGCCGACGCGGATGGGAGAGTGCATTCTTTCGACCCTAGTTCTGCTCGGCCAGCAGGTCCCGCAGAATCTCGATCAGCCGCCGGGGCTGATCGCCCTGGACCGAGTGGCCGCTGTCGGACACCACGATGGTGCGCCGGAAACCGGGTGCCTCCCGGGCGAACTGTGCGGCGTCGGCGTCGTTGACGAAATAGGAGTTGGCTCCCCGCACCAATGTGGTCGGCATGGTGACCGCCGGGACGTCGTCCCAGAGACCCTCGAAGCCCTTCCCGGTGCGAAACGAGTCGTAGCGCCACGTCCACGTTCCGTCGTCGAGTTGTTTGGAGTTGTGGAAGACGCCGCGGCGCAACGAGTTCCGGCTGCGGTGCGGTGCGGAGCCGACCGCCTCCTCGACCAGCGCCGCGAACGTCGGAAAGTGTCGCCGGCCCTTGAGCAGGGCTACGGTTCCGAGCTGTGCCTTGGTCATCTGCTCGTGCCGCTCGGGTGCCGACGGCGTCACGTCGACGAGGACGAGCTCGGGGATGAGGGCGGGTTCGCAGGCGGCCAGCCGTATCGCGGTGAGTCCGCCGAGCGACATCCCGACAACCAGGCGAGGGTCCGGTGCCAGCTCCCGCAGCACCGGGCGCAGCGTCTGGGCGTTGGGCCGCGGCCCGTAGTCGCCGTCCTCGCGCCACGCCGAATGACCATGCCCGGGCAGATCGACGGCAACGGCGGGCAGGCCCAGCCCGAGGATTACGGTGTCCCAGGTGTGGGCGTTCTGCCCGCCGCCGTGCAGGTACACCAGTTCTGCCGGGCCTTCGCCCCAGGCGATCGCGCTGATCCCGCCCAGTTCGACTCGGTGTACCGGCGGAAGTGGCCCGCTGATGCCGGCCTGCTCGGCATTTTCGGGCAGCAGGTCGAATTCGCCCAGCGCGAGCAGATCCTCGTCGGACATCACGCCCCTTTTATACGACCAGTGTGCGGTGAGATCGCGGTTTCGTTGTGAAACGCGAGCTCACCGCACACTCGTCGGTGATGCGGGCTCTGGGTTCAGCCTTCGATGAAGGTCTCCAGCTGGGCGCGGGCGACATCGTCGGGCAGCTGCTTGGGCGGGCTCTTCATCAGGTAGGCCGAAGCTGCCTCGACGGGGCCGCCGATGCCGCGGTCCTTGGCGATCTTGGCGGCACGCACCGCGTCGATGATCACACCGGCGGAGTTCGGCGAATCCCACACCTCCAGCTTGTACTCGAGGTTGATCGGCACGTCACCGAACGCGCGGCCCTCCAGGCGCACGTAGGCCCACTTGCGGTCGTCAAGCCAGCCGACGTGATCGGACGGGCCGATATGGACGTCCTTGGTCTTGAACTCGCGCTGCAGGTTGGAGGTGACGGCCTGGGTTTTGGAGATTTTCTTCGACTCCAGGCGCTCACGTTCGAGCATGTTGAGGAAGTCCATGTTGCCGCCGACGTTGAGCTGCATGGTGCGGTCCAGCTGCACGCCGCGGTCCTCGAACAGCTTGGCCATCACGCGGTGGGTGATGGTGGCGCCGACCTGGCTCTTGA
>CAZEHT010000062.1:0-23254 GCA_964511995.1 uncultured Mycobacterium sp. | reverse complement strand
GGTTCTCCGCTGTTTCAAGTGGGTTGGTGAGGTTTGGCTTAAGTGGTCTGTTCAGGCGGCAGCGGATGGGTACGCGAGGGCGGGGTTGGCGACGGTGGGCAGGGTGAAGTCGCCGGCGATGAGGTAGATCATGGTGATCATGTTGCGCTTGCTGCGGTAGCCGCGGGCGCGGGCCTTGGCGGCTTGCGCGAGGGAGTTGATCCCTTCCAGCAGGCCGTTGTTCAGTCTGCTGGCGTGCCAGGCGACGGTGCCGTCCCGGTGCCGTTCCACGGTCGCTACGAAGTTCTTGATCGGTTGCAGCCGTGAGCGTTTCGCGCCGTAGCACCAGCGCCGCAGATGCTGGCCGGCGTAGTCGTCGGGCTGGTCGTAGAAGGCCTGGAAGTCCTCGCGCCATCGCAGCGCCCGGGCGCTGGCCAGCCGCGGCGAGGGGCGGGTCAGCCGATACAGCTCGGCCTGTTGGGTGTCGGTCAGATTCGCATGGTTGTTCAGCCACAGCCAGCGGGTGCGTTTGAGCTCGGGGCGGCAGGCGACCTCGTCGCGGCGCACCGCGTCGACGGCCTCAGACAGTTTCGTCGCGACGTGGAAGCGGTCGCAGGTCATCGCCGCGTTCGGGAGGTGCTCGCCGATCCCGGCGATGTAGGCGGCGCTCATGTCGGAGCTGGTGTCGCACACGGCCTGCGGGTAGCGCCGTGGTCGCGTAGGTCGGCGGCCAAGCGGGCCACGGTGTCTGCGTCACGGCCTTCGGTGGCGTAGAGCACCTTCCCGCGGGTCATGTCGGCGAAGATGCTCACGTAGTCCTGACCGCGGGCGGCGGCGGTCTCGTCCATGCCGACGACTGTCGACCCGCGAGTAGTCCGCGCAGGCGCGGGCCGCGTCCACGTGGTGGTGCAGCACCCGCCAGATCCGGGTGTTCCTGCTCACGAGTCATCTCGGCCACCTTGCGCACCGGCATCGCCGCCGCGAACTGCAGCTGCAGCGCCTCGAACAGCAGGGTGAACCCCGATCCCTCCCGCGCCCACGGCGCCCCGACCTGGCGCACCCCGCACGGGGCAGGCCACCCGCGGCGGCCGAGCGTGCAGGAACGCCTTGTGCTGGAAGAAATCCATGTGCCGCCACGTCTTGGCGGCGCTGGCATGGACCGGACACTCGCGCCGGCCGCAGCCCTTGGCCGGGCACGCGAACCGGGCACCCCGCGGAAAGTCCAGGTGCAGGTCCAGCCGTGTCTGCTCCAGGTCGAACTCCACCCGACTCACCCGCCATGGCGGTGTCAAACCCAGTGCCGCGGGGAACAATCCGGACTCGTCCATGCGATCTCCTCGCCTGCGACAACGTCAACGACAGTCACCCAGTCAACGACGCGACCGGTGCGCCGGTCAACCGCGAGCAGGGCTGCCGCGCCGCTTCCGCTCCTCGGCGCCGGCGGTGCGGGTCGGCTTGCCACCGAACCACCAACACGGCCTCAGCGAAACAACATCACAAGATCAAGTCCGCTTGAAACAGCGAGGAGGCCAGTACACACCGAAAAGTCGACGTGCGCAGGGCTGGAAAGATGTCAATGCCGCAAGCGCCGGAATGCCCGATTGCTGACGCGAGTGCTATCGCGCGAATCGAAGCCTTGATTGCCTGCCGTTCCCCCTCACCTGTGACAAGTTCTACGCCGGACGGCTCTTTTCTATTCGAGTCTCCGCATTCAGTCTCGTTCGTCGTGCAGGGTGGGCAATGGTGGCCTGGCCGGGCAATAGACTCGTTGCTGCTCGCGCTTGTCGGTACTCAGGCGATCTGGCGTGGTGTCTGACGCACTGTCAGCCGCGCAACGGAGCTAAAGCGGCCGAAGGTCGGGTCGGTAGGGCTTGGCGTCGCCTTTGGTGCGTTCGACGCGGTACAGCACGCTGGGATGCTTCTCGTCGCCGGGTAACACAGGCCGCGGCCGCCATCCTCCTGCCAGCATCCACATCTTGCCGTTTTCGTGGATGGTGCCCAATGCGTATTCGGGTGGTAGCTGCTCGCCCCGCTTGTGCTTAAGCACGCTGAAGTAGGCCTTCTCGTCGATGATCAGGCCTGCCTCGGCGGCTTCGGCGACCATCCATGCGAACGCGACGTCGGCCAGCTTGTGGTCGTCGGGGAAGAAGCCGCCGACATCGCTGTGCACGCCTGCGAACCACATCTCCCGATACCGCCCGTTTGACGTGGCGACGGACTTCGCGTCGAATCGGTATTCCGGATAAGGGCGTCGACGCTCGTCGAGAGCCATAGCGAGGCGGGCGGTTTCCACGTTCGTGACCTTGTGAGTGAACGGCCAGTGGGCCATCTCGACGCGTGCCTTTAGATTCAGCCAGCCCACCGATTTCACCGTGTCCCACAGCCCGAGGAAGCGGACCTGGTGGGTGCTGGAGTCGAACGGATTGGGAAGGGCCGGGTTGCCGAACTGATTCCTGAAGTCACGCCGCAGGGGCCAATATCGATCCTTTTCGGTCTTGGCCTCGCCACCTTGCTCGGCATGGGGTTCTGCTCCCGGTTCCGCATCGCCCGGGGCAGGCGACTTGCCGCTCTGTGCGTAGAGCTTGACCGCGTACGGCACCAGATTCTCGGTGCCGGGCCGCAGCAGTCCGACGGTGCGCAACATTCCCGTCAGCGCGCAGGCAGTGTAAGCGCCGCGCGAGAACCCGAACACATAGATGCGGTCCCCTGATTGGTAGTTGCGGCACAACCAGGTGTACGCCTCTTCGATGTTGTCCTTGATCCCGAAACCGGCGACCAGACCCGCGATCCGGGTCAGCGTCCTGCCCAGCGGAGTAACGGCGCCGCGGGCGCCCATGGTGCCGACTCCCGGGTCGTAGTACACGAGCTGCCGATCACCCTTCTCTGCGACCCGGTAGATGCGGGTGACGTTGGTGGCGCCGTGTTCTGGTTCATTGCTGGTGCCGTCGAGGCAGACCACGAGGTTTCTTGGCATCATGCCCCCGCCAGGTCGATCAGATGGAGTGCATCCTCGCCGGTGATCACCAAACGCTCCTCGAATGCGGGGTTTGCCTCGAGAAACGCTGCCAGGCTCTGGGTTTCGGCGTCCCAAGGCGTGTCGTTCTTGGTCTCCCATTCCTTCTTGTGGTTCGCGTCGATCTCGGCGATCGGGTACGTCAGGTGGACGCGGTACTTGTCGTTGCCGCGGACTTCCGCAAGCATTTCGAGGGTTTGACGATCCGGGTTGCCGAATTTGCCGCTGGCCGAGAACACGTAGTGGTCGGCATTGATACGTTTGAAGAGCACTTCGTCGACGTTGCGGATGCTGCCATGGTGCGGGCACTTGAGTACGTCGACGCGTATCGAGGCACCGGGCTTGACGACGCCGACGAGTTCCATGCCCTCCAGGATCTTGTCCCCGCGCGCGTCACCGGTGAAAAGGATTGTCTTGCCGCCCGACTCGGCGAGGACCACGATGCTCGACAAGTTCGGCACCGATTTGTCGTCGAAGCTGGCCAGGAATTCCTTCGACTTGGCGACCTCCGCGGGGTGTGCGTCGACCCATTTCGCGTGATCGGCCTGCAGGGCCTCGATTTCGGGGAGCATCGGCCCGATAACCGTGAAGGTCAGACCGCTGCCCATATCGAGTGGCTCGCCGTGGTCGGTTGCGACGATTATCTCGCCATCGGTGTCGACGTTGCGGTCGATGCCCAGCTTGATGGCGTTGTCACGCAGCTGGCGCCCGTTGTTGACACTGGCCAGCACCATCATCGCCGATGGATTGATCCCCGCGTCGTCGGGTAGCTCGCCGCCGTCCAGGGCCGCGGGCCCGAACCGGTTCGCGACTGCGGCGGCGATTTCGGTGGAGTCGTTGTCCGTGATGTCGTCGAACGCGTTGTGCCACAGGTCGAGAATTCGGACGAGTTCAGCCTTGTTGTCTTCCCTGGCCTGCACGAGTTCCTTGGTCAGGTCTTTCAACCCGAGTACGTGGTCGTCGTCGATGTGGCTGAGCATGCAGAGATCGATCGGCAGGGGCTGTTCGGGACGTAGCCGGCGTTCGAGGCGCAATGCCTGCAGTCGCGGTTTGAGAAACGAGCTGTAGACGCCACTCGGTCCGCCGTCGATCAACGCGAGCGCGGGCTCCTCGGTGGTGCCGTAGTGCAGCATCATGCAGTCGCCGTGCTTGGCCCGCAGGATCTCAAGGCTGAAGACGTTGTTGCCCATCGCTTTGCCCCCGATGAATTTGGTTACTGACTTTGTAGAGCGCGCAGCACGTCGAGCATGCCATGGCCCTGAAAATTCCGTTCGCGACCGAGGTCGGTCGCCGTTTCGCATAGGATTCGCTTGATCCGGTCGGGCTTGCCGATGAGCTCGGGATAGCGGGCCATCAGCATCGCGGCCGCCCCGCTGGCATGCGGTGCGGCCATACTCGTTCCGTCCAGTTCGCGCCACTGCTCGTCGAGCACCGTCGACTGGACCCGCTCGCCCGGCGCGACGAGGTCGGGCTTGAGGCGGCCGTCTCCGGTTGGTCCGCGGCTGGAGAAGTAGCTCACACCGTACGTCATGGGTGCGGACTTGTGGGTCGAACCGACGGTGATCACGCGGTCGGCGTTGCCGGGGTCGGTGATGGACAGCGCGGCATAGTTGTCGAACTGCTGGCCACCGATGACGGTGTGTTGGTAGCCGCGGTTGCCCGCGGCGGCGACGACCACCACGCCGCTGTCGATCAACCGCTCGCTCTCGACGCACACCGGGGTTCCGCCACACGCATAGTTGCGCACGTCATGGGGGATCGACAGGCTCAGGTTGACGCCGTTGACGAGGAGGAATCCCGCCTGCTCGTTGATGTACCTGATGAACTGCAGGGCGGCGATGACCGCGAACTCGGTGTCTTGGATATTCTTCTGGGCCTCCGAACTCAGGATGCGGAAGTCGTAGAGACCGATGCCCGGACACATTCCGTCGGCGGACTCGGCATTGCCGGCACGCTTGTTGGCGCCGATGATGCCGGCCACGTGGGTGCCGTGCTCACTGCGGGGTTTAGGTGCGTTGTCGCCGGGGATTTCGACGAATTTCCTGACCAGATCCCATCGAAGAGAGTGGCCGTGCACCACGCTGAGGGCGATGGTTTCGAGGTCGGCGTCGGCGTCATCGGCAAAATCGGTGCCGCGTGTGGTTTCCAGCGCCGCCAGGTTCTTCTTGCGCACGGCATCTTTCTTGTTGCCAAGGCTGACGATCTGGCGGTAGTTCGTGAAATCGAAGGTGCCCTTGATCTGGGTGTCGTTGAAAGCCGGATGGCCCCGGTCGATACCCGAATCGACGATCGCCCAGTTGATGTCCGTGCTCTCGATGCCGAAGACCCGTCGTGCTGCGTCAGCCTTCACGGTCGGGACCGACCGCGCGATCGCGGGTGTGGCATCCCGATTCAGCGAGACCTGAAACACCTTCGGCGCGACTTTGGTATCGGACGTCATCGACTGCAGCACCGCGGCGACCGCGGTGGAGATATCCGTATCGGAGCTTTGACGCAGACTCTCGACGACCTGGGCGGTCGTCGTCTCGACCTCCAGGGCGGTCATGGTCGTCGTGCTACCACCCAGCTCGGCCTCCGCCACGGAAGACGGAATGTTCTCCGCCGCCAAGAAGACCAGTGCACACAACGCAACGAATCGTTCGACAGCGGTACGTCCGTGGATGTCTGCCGGCTCGGCGGAAGACCACCGAGCCAGCAGGGCGCTCACGTCCCTGACGGCCTGCTCGAGTTTCTTCTTCCCCTCGGCCGTCTCAGTGCTGTAGGCGTGGATCTCCTTTTTGGTCTGTTCCTCGTGCCACCACTTGGTCATCGGTACGACGATGGTCAGCAGCTCGTCGAAGTACAACTTGGCGGCGACGAAAGTTTGCAGCGGAGCGATTTCGGGGTCCTCGTCGGCCGGCCGAGACTTACTGTTCACCCGCTCGACGCCCGCGTCGATCGCGGCGGCGAGCTGGCTCGCGGTGGAATCTTTATGCGATGTGATGAGCAGGTCGGCCGGGGATTTAGGCCGTTGAGCATAGTGCACCCATACATCGCCGAGGATCGGCGAATCCTGTATTTGACGCCGGCTGTCGCCGCTGCCGAGAAGTATGTATTCGATGAGTGCGCGCGGAATCTCAAGCGCCATGGCCCCGATGCCTCCCCAGCCGGGATCAAGCGAACAAGATCAGATCCCTGGCCGGATCGTACATCAGTCGCACAGCGTGGCATGCAGGGTAGTGGAACAAATCCCGCGATGAGAGATTGGTGCAGGCGTCTCTCGAAAGACGATTACTTGCGGAAGCAGTGCAAAATCGAAAGCCCTGCGATGGGGTATTGGCAATTCGCTCTTCCCCGGGTTGGCGCCGCCGGTTGTGTGGATTTCCGGCTGTTGGGCCATCGGCGCCCAGGCGCCAGAAAGCCTGCCAAATGCGCCGGTAGGGGAAAGATTTCATGCTTGTCACGAATCTTCTCGCTCTGCTCCGCTGCTGGACGCGCCACACGGATTTTCTGTGGGAGGTAGCCACGGCGGCCTCTCCTGGAGCCGGTGGCGACCGAGGAGGGCGTGGGGCACAAGCTCCTCACGGACGGTTGCGAGAGCGCGTGACGCCGGCGCGCGGGTAGCTGTTCGTGGGGCACCGGTGTCGGGAACTTAGACTGGTCAGTCGTTTCCAGACCCGAAACTGACGAGGAGTACTTCGTGCTGCGTACCCGCACCGCCGGTTCGTTGCGTGCCGCCGACGCCGGCCAGACGGTGACGCTGGCCGGGTGGGTGGCGCGCCGCCGGGACCACGGCGGCGTGATCTTCATCGACCTTCGCGACGGCGCCGGAGGGCAGGATCCGGGAAGTGGGCACAGCGTGGCACAGGTGGTGTTCCGCGACCCGGAAGTGCTGGCCAGGGCGCACCGGCTGCGGGCGGAGTTCTGCGTGTCGGTGCAGGGCGTCGTGGAGATCCGGCCGGAGGGCAACGCCAACCCCGACATCGCCACGGGTGAGATCGAGGTCAACGCCACGACGTTGACGGTGCTGGGGGAGTGCGCCCCGCTACCGTTCCAGCTCGACGAAGCCGCGGGCGAGGAAACGCGGCTGCGCTACCGCTACCTCGACCTGCGCCGAGACGGGCCTGGCAAGGCAATCCGGTTGCGCTCCAAGGTGAATGCCGCGGCGCGTGGCGTGCTGGCGGAGCACGACTTCATCGAGATCGAGACACCGACCCTGACGCGCTCGACGCCGGAGGGGGCACGCGACTTCCTCGTTCCGGCGAGGCTGCAGCCCGGCTCGTTCTACGCACTGCCGCAGAGCCCTCAGCTGTTCAAGCAGCTGTTGATGGTCGCGGGCATGGAGCGCTACTACC
Source organism: uncultured Mycobacterium sp. (assembly GCA_964511995.1). Classification (GTDB taxonomy): domain Bacteria; phylum Actinomycetota; class Actinomycetes; order Mycobacteriales; family Mycobacteriaceae; genus Mycobacterium. The sequence continues at coordinate 15,928 of CAZEHT010000062.1, read as the reverse complement.
AGATCGCCCGGTGCTACCGCGACGAGGACTTCCGGGCCGACCGCCAGCCCGAGTTCACCCAGCTCGACGTGGAGATGAGTTTCGTCGCCGCCGATGACGTGATCGCCGTCTCCGAGGAGGTCCTCAAGGCGCTGTGGGCGCTGATCGGTTACGACCTGCCGCTGCCGCTGCCCCGGATCGGTTACGCCGACGCGATGCGCCGGTTCGGCTCCGACAAGCCGGACCTGCGGTTCGGGGTGGAGTTGGTCGAGTGCACGGACTACTTCGCCGACACGCCGTTCCGGGTTTTCCAGGCACCTTACGTCGGCGCCGTGGTGATGCCGGGCGGCGCCTCTCAGCCCCGCCGCACCCTGGACGGCTGGCAGGAGTTCGCCAAGCAGCGCGGGCACAAGGGCCTGGCCTACGTGCTGGCATCCGATGACGGCACACTCGGCGGCCCGGTGGCCAAGAACCTGTCCGACGACGAACGCGACGGACTGGCGGCGCACGTGGGGGCCCAGCCGGGTGACTGCGTGTTCTTCGCGGCGGGGTCGGCCAAGCCGGCGCGGGCGCTTCTGGGCGCAACCCGCATAGAGATCGCCAAGCGGCTGGGCTTGATCGACCCGAACGCGTGGGCGTTCACCTGGGTTGTCGATTTCCCGCTGTTCGAGGTCGCCGCCGACGCCACCGCCTCCGGGGAAGTGGCCGTAGGCTCCGGGGCCTGGACCGCCGTGCACCATGCGTTCACCGCGCCCAAGCCGGAGTCGGTGGCGAGCTTCGACATCGATCCGGGCAGCGCGCTGGCCGACGCCTACGACATCGTGTGCAACGGCAACGAGATCGGCGGCGGCTCCATCCGCATCCACCGCCGCGACATCCAGGAGCGGGTGTTCGCGATGATGGGCATCGACAAGGATGAGGCCGAAGCAAAATTCGGATTCCTGTTGGACGCCTTCACTTTCGGCGCACCACCGCACGGCGGGATCGCGTTCGGGTGGGACCGCATCACCGCCCTGCTCGCCGGGCAGGACTCGATCCGCGAGGTCATCGCGTTCCCGAAGACCGGCGGGGGCGTGGATCCGTTGACCGACGCGCCCGCGCCGATCACCGCGCAGCAGCGCAAGGAGGCCGGGATCGACGTCAGGCCCAAGACCGCGCCGTAGCGGGGGTGCGACGTTCGGGTTCCCGGCTATGCGCCGGTGAACCTCCGCAGCGCGCTCGCCATCCGGACGCGGATCGGGTCGCCGGAGATCACCATGTCGACCAGCGTCAGCGATTGATGCGTATGACCGCGGGCCCGGACGTGCTCGGTCGGCACCCCGGCCGCGACCAGGGCGGCCGCGTAGGCGTCGCCCTCGTCGCGCAGCGGATCGAACTGGGCGGTCACCACGATCGCGGGCGGCAGACCGGACAGATCCGCGGCGCGCAACGGTGAAAGCCGGGGATCGTCGCGGTCGGCGTCATCGGCATAGTTGTCGTGGAACCACTGCATCAGCGACCAGGTCAGGTCGTAACCCCTGGCGTTCTCCTGCCATGACGGGTAGTCGGTGCTGCGGTCGGTCACCGGAGCCAGCAGGGCCTGCCCGCAGATCGCCGGGCCGCCTTCTTCGCGGGCCTGCCGGCACACCACGGTCGCGATGTTGGCGCCGGCGCTCCACCCGGCAACGGCCAGCCGGCCGGGGATGCCGCCCAGCGCCGCCGCGTTGCCGGCCACCCAGCGCACCGCGGCGAAGCCGTCGTCAACGGCGGCGGGGAAGCGGTGCTCGGGGGCGTGCCGGTAGTCCACCGAGACGATCGCCGTTTGGCTGCGCACGCACAAGTCCCGGCACAGCGGCTCGTCGGAGACGGCATCGCCCCATGTCCAGCCGCCGCCGTGGAAGTAGACGACGATCGGATGCGGCCCCGGGGTCGCCGGGCGGTACAGGCGGTAGGCCAACTCACCCGCCGGGCCGGGCAGGGTGCCGTCGACGATCTCGCCGACCTCCGGGCCCGGCTGGCGCACCGCCCGCATGGCGATCATGACGGCTCGGGCCTGAGCGGCGGACAGGGATTCCAGCGGGGGCAGGCTCAGCGCCGCGATGTCCTGCAGGATCATCTGCACGTCGGGCTGCAGGCGACGCACCACGCCGTCGTGGCACTGCGTGCCCGCCGGGCCGGACAACCGGAAGCCCAGGTAGTCGCCCGCCACCACGTCGTTACAGGCGGCGCGGTAGAAGTCCACGCCGGCGGTGTAGGGCATCACCACCCGCGGCTTGCCCGCGACGTTGGCGCCCTTGTACCATGAATCAGCTTGGGGGAAAAGGGTTATCGCTGAGCAGTCGGCTACGTGCCGCATCCATCCGGCCTCGGCCACCGCAGTGGGTTCGATCCGCTCGAAATCGTGGGCGCGCAGATATCTCAGCGCATCGGCGACGAAGTCGACGTGCTGTTCGATCGACACCGCCATGTTCGAGAGCACCGACGGGCTGCCCGGACCGGTGATGAGAAACAGGTTGGGGAAACCTACCGAGGTGAGTCCCAGATACGTGGACGGGCCCGCGCTCCACCTGTCCTTCAGCGCCAGCCCGTCGCGTCCACGAATATCGATCCCCGCCAGCGCCCCGGTCATCGCGTCGAATCCGATGGCGAACACGATGACGTCGAATTCGAAGGATTCCCCGGCGGTTTCGATCCCGGTCTCGGTGACGCCCACCAGCGGCTGGGCGCGCAGGTCGACCAGCCGGACGTGCGGCAGGTTGAAGGTGGAGTAGTAGCCGGTGTCCAGGCACAGCCGCTTGGCGCCGACCGGAAATTCAGTCGGGCACAACATCTCGGCGGTCTGCGGGTCGTGCACGGCGCCGCGGATCTTGTCCCGGATGAACTCCGAGAAGTCCTCGTTGACGGCGGGATTGCTCAGCATGTCCGCGTAGACGTTCAGCGTTTCCATCAACTCGCCGCGCTGCCAGGCGCGTTCATACTGCCGGCGGCGTTCGGCCGCGCTGACCGAGAAGGCCGGTGTCTTGGATCGCTCGATCGGCACCCCGCCGGGGGAGGTTCGGGCGGCCTCGCGGTAGGCCCGCTCGTCGGCCAGGCGGGCGAGCTTCTCCGCTGCGAGCGGGCCGTTGTGCGCCGGGAGGGAAAAGCACGCCGTGCGCTGGAAGACGACCAACTGCTCGGCCTGTGCGGCGATGAGCGGGATCGACTGGATGCCCGAAGATCCGGTTCCGACCACCGCCACCCGCTTGCCGGTGAAGTCCACCGGATCGTGGGGCCAGCTGCTGGTGAAGTACACCTCGCCGGTGAACCGGTCGATGCCGTCGATGTCGGGTCGTTTGGGGGCCGACAGGCATCCGGTGGACATGACCACGTAGCGGCAGCGGACCTCGTCACCGCGGTCGGTGCGCGTCAGCCAGGCCGATGCCGCGTCGTCCCAGTGGGCCTGCGTGACTCGGGTGCCGAACGTGATGTCGCGGCGCAGGTCGAACTTGTCCGAGACGTGGTCGAGGTAGCGCAGGATCTCGGGCTGGGTGGCGTACTTCTCCGACCACTGCCAGTCGCGACTCCAGTCGGGGTCGAAGCTGAACATGTAGTCGATGCTGGAAATGTCGACACGGGCACCGGGGTAGCGGTTCCAGTACCAGGTGCCGCCCAAGTCGTCTGCGGCCTCGAAGGCGCGCAAGCTCAGACCCGCGCCGCGGAGACGGTGCACCGCGTACAAGCCGGAGAATCCGGTGCCCACGATCACGACGTCGACGTCATGATGCTCCATAGCCGCTCCCCGCTGAGTAGGCCGCCCACGGCGCAGCCTATCGGCTCAGCTGGCGCGCGGTTCGTGATTGCAGTGCCGTTCGGCTCCCCGGCCGGCATCAGGGCCGAGCGGGTGGCGCGGGCCGGCCTCGCTGATTCCCCAGCGGTCGTGCACCAGGGCAAGCCGGCGCGGCGCCCACCAGTTCCAGCGTCCGAGCGGGTGCATGAACGCGGGTACGAGCAGCGTCCGCACCAGTGTCGCGTCCATGAGCACCGCCAGTGTCAGGCCGACGCCGAACATCCGCATGAACGACACGTGGGCGGCGCTGAGTGCGGCGAACGAGATCGACATGATCACCGCGGCCGCGGTCACCACGCGTCCCGTGCCGGCGAGGCCGAGCGCGACGCTCTCGTCGTTGTCCGCCGCGGTCCCCCCCGAGCGCAGCCAGTACTCGCGGATGCGGGAGACGACGAAGACCTCGTAGTCCATCGACAAACCGAACGCGATGCAGAACAACAGCACCGGCATGTTGGCCGTCAGGGTGCCGGTGGCCGTCGTGCCGAGGGCGTTCAGGTGCCCGTCCTGGAAGATCCACACCAGGGCTCCGAACGTGGCGGTCAGCGACAGGAGGTTGAGCAGTAGCGCCTTCACCGGCAGGATCACGCTGCCGGTCAGCAGGAACAGCAGCACGAACGTGATCACCGCGATGACGCCCAGCACAGCGGGAATCCGCTCGCTGACGGCCGCCGAGCTGTCGCGGTTGGTCTGCGCCGTTCCCCCGAGCAACACCTGCCGGCCGCCCGGGCCGGTGACTGCGCGCAGCTGGTCCAGCTGGGTCTCCGACGCTTGGGTGAACAAAGGAGCGTCGCTGGCGACGGTCAAGAACGCGCCGCCCTCGGCCATCCCGGTGGGTGCCGTCGGCGGGCCGTCGAGGACCCCGGCGGTGAACGCGCCGACGGGCGACGATACCGTCTTCACCTCCGCAACCCGCGACAGCTCAGCCGAATAGCGGGCCAGCTCGTCGGGCGTCACCACGGCGGTATCGGGGATCGCCACCGTGACATTGGTCGCGGCGTCGAACGCGAAATCCGTGCGGAGCTGGTCGCCGACCTGCCGCGCGGTCGCGGACTCGGGCAGCGCACGGTCGTCGGGGAAACCCCACTTGATGCCCAGGAACGGGGCGCCGAGCACCAGCAGCAGCGCGGTGACACCGAATGCGGCGGGCAGCCAGTGGCGGATCACGAATTTCGTCGAGCGATACCAGAAGTTCTGCTGGACCGGGCGCGGGCTCGCTTCGGGCCGCCTCAACAACCGGCGGACGGGCCTGCGCACATCCCAGGCGTCCAGACGGTCGCCGAGCAGCACGATCGCTGCCGGAGCCACGATGACGGCCGCGGCGGCGGCGAACGCGACGGTCGAAATACCGGCGTAGGCAAAGGATTTCAGGAAATACATGGGGAACAGCAGCATCGCCGCCATGGACAGCGCCACGGTCACCGCCGAGAACAGCACGGTCCGGCCGGCCGTGACCGTGGTGCGGATCAGCGCCTCGTCACGGTCTGTGCCGTGCGCCAGCTCATCGCGGTAGCGGCTGATGATCAGCAGGGTGTAGTCGATGGCCAGCGCCAGGCCGAGTGTCAGCGTGAGGTTCAGCGCGAAAATCGAGACGTCGGCGAAGGAGGCGACACCCCGCAGCACCGCCATCGAACCCAGGATCGCGAAGCCGCTGACCGCCAGCGGCAGCGCCGCCGCCAGCACGCCCCCGAACACCCACACCAGTACCGCAAAGCTCAACGGCATCGCGATGGACTCCATCAGCAGGAGGTCCTTCTCGATCTGGGCGTTCACCTGGGTGTAGGCCATCGCTTCGCCGCCCGCGCGCACCCGCACCCCGTCGCGGTCGTGTGGCAGCGCGGCCGCCAGTTCCTTGGCGTGCTGCTGCGCCCCGCTTTCCCCGCCGGTGATGCCCGCCACGATCAGGCCGGTCTTGCCGTCCTTGCTGATCAGCGCTTGCGCGGCGGGCGGCGGCACCGTCCACGCCGACTCGACCGAAGCGACGCCGGGCGAGCGTTTGAGCCCGTCGACGATATCGATGGCCAGCGTTTGGGCGGCGTGACTGTCGGCGCCGGAGTCGGCGGTCACGCTGATGATCATCGACATGTCGCCCCGGCCGAACTTTTCCGACAGGATCCGCGCCGCATGTGCCGACTCGCTGGTCGGATCCGCGAATCCGCCCGCCGACAACTGCTTGACGACGGGAATGCCGAAAACGGCCGCGCCGAGCATCACCAGCAGCGCGATCCCGACGATCTGCCGTGGCGCGCGGAGGGCAAGCCGGGCCATGGCCTCAAGCGGGTGAAACGCCGGGGTAGCGGGCGCCATGACGCCTCCCGGCCTTTGGTGGGATGCAGATAAGAACGTCATCGCAGGCTCATCTCTTCGACGGTCAGGATTGGCGAGCACGAAGCATCGAGGACCGTCCATCGGCCCGCCCCCGCGCTGCCCTCGACGACGTCCTCCCGGCCACCGGTGGACAGGCGCAGACGCCCGATGCGAAGCACGCCGGTGGCCGCGCCCGGAGTTGAGGCATGCGCCGCGAGGATGCCCTCCAGCGCGTTCGTCGGGAGCAGATGATGCGGGGGATTCGGCATCGCCCACAGGTCGGCCGTACTCGTCGGCCGGACCCGGCCCCGTAGCCGGTCCTGATGCGCCGACCATTCGGTTGCCGGGATCGCCAGGCCGTGCCAGGCCAGGCCGTCGGGTCGGCCGCGCAGTCGGCGGCCTCGGCAAGAATCTGAAGCGGGCGGGATCCCGTTGCGCTGCGGCGTGACGGGAGACGGCACCACCGGGTCGTCGCTGTAGACCAGGCGTGCCGTGGCCACCTCCCGCCCGTCGTCGTCACGGTGCATGCGGACATCGACGCACCACCGGCCGTCGACCCGCGATCCTTCCGCCCGCCGCCGCAGCGTCAGTTCGCCGCCGTGCAGGACCAGTGCGTCCACGTCGACGCGCACGTCGCGCAGTTCGGTGAGGTATCGGGCCGGCCACCCTTCGGGGCCAACCCAGGTGCCCACCGACGCCGCGTACTCCAACGCGATGGCCACCGGAATCGACGGCGCGCCTGCGACGGTCACGGCGCCGGCCCACGGATGCCCGGCTTCGGCGACGATGCGGCTGCTGACGCTGTGGAACTGGCGATGCTGTTCGACCTCGCCGAGGAAATGGCGCAGCGAGTGCAGTCGGTCGTAGTCGGGGTGGTCGGTGAACTTCAGGAACCCGGACAGCTGCGAAGGGACCAGGGCGGTGCCGACCCGGCCGAGGAACATCACCTCGCCGGGCCGGGCGGCGAGGAGTTCGGCGTGCCATTTCGCGACGCCCGCGTCGACGGGCAGCGCCGTGCCGTAGCGCAGTGCCGCGTCGAAGTTGGCGATCAGGCCGATGCGATCCCAGGTGGTCCACGCCAGCGTGCCGACCGGCAGGCCATGTTGCGCGCAGGCCCAGAACCCAAGCCGGGTCAGGGCCTCGTTGGCGGCGGCGTAGTCGATCTGGCCGATCATCCCGCCCATCCGGCCCGCGGCCGACCCGACGTTGCAGAACCAGTCGAGATCGCGCCCGCGGACCGCGTCGGCAAGGTTGACGAACCCGTCGAGCTTGCTGGCCACGACGTCGAGCACGACGTTGATGTTCTTGTTGCGCAAGCGCGTCGGTGCGGCGATGCCGGCGTTGTGGACGACGACCCTCAGCCGCGCGCCTATTCCGTCGACCAGCCGGCGTACGTCGTCGGGGTCCCGGATGTCGCATCGTTGGTAGCTGATCGCCAAACCGTCGCGGTGTGCCGCGGCGAGGTTGGCCGCGACTTCGCGGACGCCGGCCAGCACCGCGTTCTCTTTGCGCGTGGCGCCTACCCCCGATCCCGCGCCCGATCCGGCCGCCGCGACGAGTCGCTCCCGCTGGAAGGCGCCGAACGCCTCGTGGTCCAGGGCTACCCACGGCTCGTGCGCGCGCGGCAGGTCGCGCCGGCCGGTGACCACCACCTGGCAGCGGTGCGCGCGTGCCAGTGCGACCGCCAGCTTGAACCCGATACCGCGCGCCCCTCCCGATAGCAGCACCACATCGTCGTGGCCCAGCTCCAGGCGCGGTGGCGGCACCGGCTCGTGGCGGCAGGCGAGAGTGGTCCGCTGACCGTCGCGCCAACCCACCTCGTAGTAATCGAAGACGGCGAGCTCGGCCGCAACCAGGCCGGCGAGTTCGGCCGGATCGGACGTCGCGACGTCGAGGACCTTGATCCGGCAGGCGGGCAGTTCGTGCGGCAGGCTCTTGGCGAAACCGGCCCAGATGCCGCCCAGCGGCGCTACGACGCCCTGGCCGTCGTAGCCCATCCGTCCGCCGAGCCTTGTGACGGCCAGATATCCGCAGCGACGGGCGTCGCTTTCGCCGGCCCAGTCGTCGTAAACGGTTTGGACGGCGGCCACCGACTGCGCGAACGCGCACCGCCACGATCGCCGCGCGTCGTCCGGTCCGGCGTCCTCGAGGTTGAGGTCCACCAGAAGGTCCCATGGCGCCGCGCGTCTCAGCTGTTCGGCCACCGCGTCCGCCACCGCCACGGGGCTGCACCGAGGCGACGGGGACTCGATCGTAGCGGTGCGCGCACCGGCGACGCTCAGCGCAGCCGCGACGGCCACCCGGGTGTTCGGGCGACCCCCCAGGACGGCGACGCGGCGGCCCGAAAGCGCCCCGGGCTTCGACGCGGGCGCCGCGACGACCGTCGGGTGCCACACGTAGCGCCGCACCGAATCCTGCTGGCCGCTCGACGCTGACGGGGTCATCGCAGGACCGCTTCCGCGGCGCCCCGGGCCATCTGCTCACGCGTCAGGTAGCGCCCGGTCTCGATGTTGACGTAGCCGAGAACCGCGGTGGCCGTGTCGTGGATCTGCACCAGCATGGCGCCGCCGGGGGTGGCGGCCACGCACCGGTTGGAGACGGTCGGGCCCTCCAGGTCCAGCGACCGTGGGCAGGAGTAGAGGTCGACGACGGGATGCGCACGGCTCATACCCAAGTCGTTGTGAGCGGTGTACAGGTCGATCCGGCGGATGGACGTCGGTGCCGCGACGATGAGGTGGCCGTCTCGGACGGGGTCGAGCACCGACACCCGCAGCATCGCGTCCAGAAGGATGGCAGGCACACGGAACCTGGTGAATGCATCGTCGTCGCCGGGCACGTGCAGGTGGTACGTTGCGCGCCGGCCCAGCGCGTGCAGCCGGGTGTGCGTGGTGGACACCAGCCTGCCGGTGAGCAGAACGGGCGAATTCTCCATGTGGTACGGATCCGGGACGGCCTGGCCGTCGTCGTTTTCCGACCAGCGTTGCCAGTGTGGCGTCGGTGGCGTGTGCTCGGCGAGCACGACGTCGAGCTGGAAGTGCTGACGGCCCCGCACCAGGACTTGCCCGGTGGGCGCGACGACGTCGCCGAGGACGCGGATCCGGACCCGGCTGGATTCCGCGTCGTGGTGGAGCAACCGCGCGGTGATGCGCTTGCGCATGGGGCGCCCGCCGTCGTATACGCGCAGGAACGACGACAACGTGATGTCCTCGAACGCCACCGGGATTCGTCCCGAGACCAGGTCCGTCGCGGCTTCGGCGGCGATCTCGGTGACGAACGTTCCCGGCAGGGTGGGGTGTCCGAGCACGAGGTGCTCGGCCAGGTACGCGTCACGGTCCAGGTCGAAGCAGCGCTCGTACTCCGCGGACTCCCGATCGCCGGTCACGCGGCGGTCCAGCATGAATCCGGGCCTGTGTGGCGGTGCTTCGGGTGCCGTCGTGCCGGCGGTCGCCGCTCCGGCAGCGAGGTAGCCGGGCCGGTAGTCTTCCAGCGCCGCCGCCTCGGAGGCGCCCAGCAACACCACCGCCGGATCGCGGCGGGTTCCGAGCATTTCCCGCAGGAAGTGGTGGACGCCCTCGGCCGAGGACATGCCCGTGTAGATGCCGCTCTTTTCCAGGAATGACTGCTTGACCGGGTCGGCGCCCAGCCCCGCGTCTCGCCACAGGCACCAGCCGATGGTCACCTCGCTGCGGCCCCGCGCCGAGGCGGCCTGCGCGGCCGTGACGAGGAAGTCGTTGGCCGCGGCGTAGTCGGTCTCGCCCGCTTGCCCGGTGAACCCGATGATCGAGCCGAAGTTGCACCAGGTGCCGACCCTGCTGCTCAGCTTGTCGCCCGGCTCGTCGCCCAGCGCCGCGGCCAGGTTGCGGTACGCGCGCACCTTGATGTCGCGGACGGCCCGGAAATCCTCGATGCGCTTGCTCGGGATGTCGGCGGCCCGGTTGGTGCCGGCCACGTTGAGCAGCAGGTCGATACGGCTCCCTTCGCCGAGCACGGTGTTCATGGCGGCGCGGACGCTGCCTTCGTCGGCCAGGTCGGTGCTGAGGTAACGCACCCGCCCCGAACCACAGTGCCGTTCCAGCCGGTCGAGGTTGGACCGGGTCACGTCGGCGTCGACGAGACGCTGGTAGTCGCGGTTGAGATCGGCGACGCTGGCACCGGGCCGGCGCGCCAGTTGCGTGCGGACGTACTCGGCGCGCGTTCCGGTCGTGGCTTGGCCGTCGGGGAGTTCGCTGCGGCCGAGGATATAGATGGTCGGCCGGTAGCGCCGGGCGACCTCGAACAGCAGCTCGGCTGCGATCCCGCGTGAACCGCCCGCGGCCACCACCACCGAGTCGGGTCCCAGCACGCAGGGGGCGCCGGCGTCGATGACCGGTTCGGCCGGCTCCAGGAAGCTGGCCTTGCGCACGCCGTCGTCGTAGATCACCACCGGCAGGAAGTGGCGGGCGCCGGACTCGCCGACCACCTGCGCGATGCCCTCGACCTGGTTCGTGCTGTTGGTCAGCACGGTGTAGGCCAGAAGCCGGCGCAGCTCCACCGCTGTGCTCTTGACCAGGCCGGTCCACAACCCGGCCGATGGATGCGGCGCGCCACCGTCCCAGCCGCCGAGCAGGCACACCGCCAGGGTGGCGCCCGGTTCGGACAACCCCGCGTAGCAGTGCTGCAACGTCACGAACAACAGGTCGTGCAGCGCCAGTTCATCGGGTGTGGTGCCCGATGTGGGCGCTGTGAGCCTGGTGAGCACGCGCACGTGGCGGACCTGGCCGGCCAGCGCGGCAAGCGCTTCCCGGACGCCTTCGGCAGAGGGCTCGGCCAGGTGCACCACCCCGGCGATCGGTGCCCCCGCCCGGGTGGTCAGCACCGCCGCTGTTCGGGGAACGTCCACCCCGGCGAGCAGGGCCGGGTCGTCGGTGACGACGACGGTCCCCGGTTCGATGAAACGCACCACAGGGCGGACGGTCTCCAGCGGGAACGGCTTGGTCACGGCACGGTGGCGGTGCACCGTGATCGGGTGCCGGCCGCCGTACTTGCCCGGGTTGAGCGGATCCTCTTCGCCGGTGTCGCCGGTGGGCGCGGCCTCCGTATCGCCGACCCCCCACGGCGTCACGAGCACGCCGGTGCGATCACCGGTGGCGATGGTCGACGGTGTCGCCCCGCCGACGACGGCCCGCAACAACGCGACCAGGCCGTCGGCCCCCAAGTAGGTGGCCCGTTCGCCGGCGAGACCCATCATCGCCCCGGCATCGCCCACCGCCGCGGCGGTCGTGGTGTCGATGCGCCCAAGCGGACTCAGGCCGTGCGCCAGCGCGGTGGATTCCCTCACGAGGGCCACGGTGAAAGCCCCCTCCGCGACGGTCGCGGATCCGATGTCGAACAACTCAGCGGCGATCTCGGTGTTCTCGGGAGTGCTGTTGCCGTTGACCCCCGCCACCAGCGCCAGGTCGAGGTCGCCGGACCGAAGGTAGCGGATGCCGACCTCCAGCGCGGACAGCCCGGACGACAACCCGGTGTCGACCGTCATGTTCACCCCGTGCAGGTCCAGGTAGTTCGAGATGCGCGCCGGGATGACGTTCGGCATGATCCCGGGGAACGAGTTCTCGTTGGACTCCGGCACGAGGCGCCGGATTTCGGCGGCATAGGCCTCGAATGCCTCGAAAGTGTCGGTGGCATCGCCAGACTCGCCATCGCGTGCCGCCGAGATCAGGGCCCGCAGCTCGTCGAGATAGCAACGGTGGGCGTACAGCGTCGCGTTGCGGGTGGCCCCCAGATGGCCGACGATGACGCCCGTCGTGTCGCGACTTTGCTCCCAGAACCCGCCCAGCGCGTCGCGCAGCGGCAGCACCGACTCCAGCAGCGCCAGCTGGCAACGGTCCAGGCTGCGGATCGTGGCGGGGGGAATCTTGACCTGAGCCAGGGGAGGCGCCGGATAGACATCGCCGAACGTCGCGTCCGGCTCCGAGGCGCGCGGGCCCCCGCCCAGCCAGGCCTCGATGTCCGCGCGCCGCTCCAGGCCGGGAAGCCGCGCCGACCAGCCCACCACGACGATCGGTTCGGCGGGTTCCACCGGTGGAACCGGGACCGCGGAGCCGTCGTATTCGCGAACCACGAGATGCGCGTTGGTTCCGCCGAAACCGAAGCCGGACACGGCCGCCGCACGGGGGCGGCCCGCCCGGCGCGGCCACGGCACCGGCTTGACCGGAATGCGCAGCGGGCTGTCCGCCAGCTCGAATTCCGTTGGGGCTTCGGTGAATCGGTGCTGTCGCGGAATCGTCTCGTTGCGCAGCGCCAACAGGACCTCGATCAGCGAGACGACGCCGGCCGCCCACCCGGTATGCCCGACAAGCGACTTGTTCGACGTCACCTGGATGTGACGCCCCGCGGGCGCGACCGCGCCGAGTGACTGGCGCAGGCTGGTGATCTCCGCGTGGTCGCCCGCCGTCGTCCCGGTCGCGTGCGCGATCACCCAGTCGATCTCGACACCGCGCACCCCGGGCGCGGCGAGTGCGCGGCGGACCGCAATCGATTGTCCCGCCGACGCGGGCGCGGCGATGGCCTTGCCCTTGCCGTCCGAGGACGTGCCAATGCCGGCCAGCACCCCGAGCACGGTGTCGCCGTCGGCGAGTGCCCGGCTGAGCCGCTTGAGCACGACGACGCCCGCCCCGTCGGAGAACAGCACGCCGTCGGCCCGCTTGTCCAGGGAGCGGACCGCGCCGCCGGTCGACAGGCCGTGCAGCTTCGAAAACAGCACCGCCCCGCGGGGACCCAGCCCGAAAGCGCCGCCGCACACCGCGATGTCGTGGGTGCCCAGCAGCAGGCATTTCATGCCCACGTCGACGGCGTACAGCGAAGACGAGCACGCGGTGTCGAGCATGAGAACCTCCGTGCCCTCGGGCAGTAAGTCCTTCATCGCGTCCTGTCCGACCCGGTGCGGCAGGAACTGTCGGCCACCTCCGTGGCCGCGCCGCAATCGTCCGGCCACCGCCTCGGTGAGTTGCTGGCGGACCGCGGGGGAGAGCCCGCCGCCGAGGCGGTGCAGGCGTTCGCGGAACCCGGACAGCACCAGTGCTTCCTCAAGGTTCTGGTTTCCGTCGGCGGTGTAGCCGACGCAGAACGTGAACCGGTCCGAGTCGGCTTGTGCGACACCGCGGATCGCCTGTATCAGCGCGTGGCGCAGCCACCGTGTCGTGTCGTCGGAACTGGCTGTTCCACGGGCGATCTCATCGGCCAGGTCCGGCTCGGGCCGGAAGTCGGTGATGAATCCCGACTTCGTCTGATACGTCTTGTCCGCCGCGTCGGCGTCGGGGTCGTGGAACCAGCCGCCGTCCCATCGCTCGGAGGGGACGTCGACGAACAGCTCAGCGCCGGCGGTGGCGAGTTCCCAGTATTCCTCGGGTGAGTTGGCGCCCGGGGTGACCAGTCCCATGCCGACGATGACGACTGGGTCGTCCTCGCGACCATCGGCCGTTTCGGGGGCCGGCGCCTCGCCCGTTTCCGGCTCGGGCCCGAGGTCGGGCTCGGGTCTGGGCTCGGGTTCGGTGGGCCGGGGTGCCGACAACATCGCATGGCCCAGACTCAGGCCTCCGTCGGCCAGCACGACCTGCCCGGTCACCCAACGCGACAGCTCGGAGGTCAGGAAGGTCACGACACCGGCGAGGTCCTCGGCGGTCGCCAGCCGGCCCAGCGGCGTCGCGCCTGCCGTCACCGCCTTCATCTCGTCGGACTGCGGGAACAGGTTCGCGACGTCGCCGTCGATCAGGCTGCACGAGGCGGTATTGACCCGCACGTTGAGCGGGGCAAACTCGGCCGCGAGGTGTCTGGTGAGCGCCTCCAGCGCCGCCTTGGACGTTCCCACCGCCAGGTAATTGCCGGGGACCATCCCCGCGCCGTTGGACGAGATGTTGACGATGCAGCCCCCGCCGCGCGACGCCATCAACCGCGCGGCCCGCCGCGCACACCAGAAGCTGCCCTTCAGGTTGGTGCCCAAAGCCCGGTCGAAATGCTGCTCGGTGAGCTCGGCCACCGGGCCGAGCCAACCATCGGCGGCGTTATTGACCAGCACGTCGAGATGGCCGAAGCGCTGCTCGATCTCGTCGAACATCCTGTCGATCTGATCGCGCTTGGCCACCGATGCCCGGAACACGTCGACGCGCGCTCCGAGCGACACCAGCTCGTCGCGGGTCTGCTTGGCCTGCTCGTAGGAATGGAAGCAGTTGATGAGCACATGCGCTCCCCGCCCGGCCAGCTGCGCGGCAACGACTCTCCCGACGCCCTTGGCGCCCCCGGTGACCAGTGCGATCCGCCCCTGCAGATCCTGTGCCTGTCCGAACATGGAGTGCTCCTCAACGCGCTGTGCCGATTCGGTGTCGTTGACTAGGAGCGGCCGGCCCGGCGGCCGAATACATCGAATACTTCGGATGCCTATCGGGGACCCGCGAATCGCGCATGGCGGTGGATTTAGGACGGGCGTATCTGGGGGCTGCGGCCGCGCTCTTTACGTGCATGCAGGACTTCGGGCCACGGCGCCGGAAAGCTGCACCTGCTCGGAATCCGCGAAAGGACTCGACATGTCGCACCAGACAGTGCTGCTCTTCCCCGGTCAAGGGGCCTACATTCCCGGGGTGCTGGACCGGCTGAGCAGTGAATTGCCTCAGTTGGCAGCGATGTTCGCGGAGGTGGATGCGGTGGCCGCGGGCGCGGGGCTGGCGCCGGTGTCCACCGCGGTCACCGGCGGGAGCTGCCCGAAACTGGAGCGCCTGCTTCTCGACGAACCTCCCCACATCCTGCAACTCACGCTGTACGCCACCGCCGTCGGCATCTATCGGGCGCTCGCCGAACGTGGTGTCGCGGCCGACACGCTGGCGGGACACAGCCTCGGTGAGATCGCCGCGCTGGTCTGCGGCGGGGCGTTCACCGTCGGGCAGGGCGCCGAGATCGTGCTGCACCGCACCGCGGCCGTGGGCGAGACGAATCCGGGCGGTGTCATGACGGCGCTGGGTGCGCGGGCTCGCCGCGTCCAGCAGATACTCGAGGTGATCGGCGACGCCAACGCCGTTGTCGCGGCCGAGAACAGCCCGCGGCAGACCGTCGTTTCCGGTCCCGACGCGGCGATGGAGTCCGTCGAAGCCATTGCGCGCGTCCTGCGGATCTCCGCGACGCGGCTTCGCTCGCCGTTCCCGTTCCACAATCCGTTGCTGGCCGAGGCTTCTGAGCGCCTGGCCCAGCGGCTCGCGCCGCTGCACCAGGCGCCTCTGACGGCCCGGGTCTATTCGCCCATCCTCGGCCGCTACTACACCGACGACGACCGGATCACCCACCAGCTGGCGGCCCACCTGACCATGCCTGTTCCGTTCACCTCGGCCCTGGCGGCGCTGCACGCTGCCGGCGCGGACACATTCGTCGAAGCCGGTGTGGGCGGCGCACTTTCGCGCTTCGTTTCCGATTCGGTGCCCGATGCCATGGCCGTGGCGTGCGTCGACGGCGTCGGCGACCCCGCCGAGTCGTTCCGGCGAGCCCGGTGCACGCTGGCCTCGCTCGCAGACGCCCCCGATGATGCTGATACTCTTGCGGCGCTGCTTCTTCCGGACGTCGACGAGGCTGTGCGCCGATCGTTCTGGGCGGCCCGTGCCGGGGAATTGCGCGGCCATGCGCGTGCGGTGTTGCGCGACTTCCAGGCTGCACAGGGAAATTCATCGCCAGTGCAGACTTCGGCGCCGTCGCCGTCGCACCCCCCGCATCTTCGCGTTGTCGCGCCCGCGGAGCCGGCCCGTGAAGCCTTGGAGGCGGTGGTGCCCCCGGCGATTTCGCGGGAGGGGCTGCTGGCGGAGCTGAGCGGTATGTACGCGGAGG
>CAZEHT010000061.1:0-23575 GCA_964511995.1 uncultured Mycobacterium sp. | reverse complement strand
GCGGGATCGCAAGAGGGATCCTCCGACGATGGCGTACTGGCGACTGAAGCCCGTTTCGTCCTGCCGACCGGCGATCCTTACGGCATCGCGGTCGACGCGGCCGGCAACGTCTACATCCCCGAACCGTTCAACCGGCGTGTCCGCAAGGTGGACGCCCAGACCGGTGTCCTCTCGACGATCCTCGGCTCGGGTGAGGTGGACAGCGTCACCGAATCCCCACGTGCGGCGGCCGTGGATGCCGATGGGAACGTCTACGTCGCCGATACGGCCAAGAGCTGCGTCTTTCGCGTAGGTGCTGACGGAACGACCGCGACGGTCGCCGGTACCGGCACCGCTGGATTCTCCGGTGATGGAGGGCCGGCGCTTGACGCTCAATTGCGCCACCCTCTCGTGCTGGCGGTCGACGCGGACGGTGACGTATTCGTCGGTGACCGGGGAAACTCCCGGGTGCGGAAAGTCGACGCGCCGACCGGAGCGATCTCGTCGGTGGCCGGCAACGGCCCGCCGCTGCTGAGGTCCTACCAGGCACAGGGGTTGGCCGTTGACAAGCACGACAACGTCTACCTGACCGACGCGTTCCATTGCGTCTTCAAGATCGATGGCAAAACGGGGGATATCTCCCTCTTCGCAGGGTCGGTGGCCGGCTTCTCGGGCGATGGCGGACCCGCCCGCGACGCCGAGCTGAATTCGCCGTTTCGGCTGTCGGTCGACGCTGCCGACAATGTGTACATCAGCGACCACGGCAACAGTCGTGTCCGGAAGGTCGATGGCCGGACCGGGATCATCTCCACCGTGGCGGGCAACGGCCGGACCAGCGACTTCTTCCCCGACATGCCCGCAACGCGGACGCCGTTGGGATTTCTGCTCGGTACCTGTGTCGACCGCGAGGGCAACCTCTACATCGCCGACGCGGGTCTGCACTGCGTGCAGAAGGTGGACGCCGGCACGGGCAAGCTCTCGACGGTCGCGGGCGAAACCGAGTTCGGCGACGGCGTGCCGGGGTTATCAGGAGACGGCGGTCAGGCAACGAAGGCCCATCTCAATTCACCCGCGGGTGTTGCTGCCGATCCGGTGGGGAACCTCTACATCGCCGACACGATCAACCACCGCATTCGCCGGGTCGATGCGGCCAGCGGCATCATCACCACCGTCGCCGGTGGGGGAGACAACGACCCCGGCATCGACCCCAAACCGGCGACGAGTGTGAGCCTCGGCCGCCCCGTTGAGTTGGCGCTCGATCACGACGGCAATCTGCTCGTCAGCGACACCGAACGCCATCGCGTGGTGCTTGTCGAGCTGGCCGTGGGTGCCGTCCGACTGGTGGCCGGCAACGGAAACCCCGGCTTCTCCGGCGACGGCGGACCAGGGCCGCAGGCCAGCCTTCGGGGCCCGGTGGGTATCGCCGTCGACAGTGCGGGACGCATCCTCATTGCCGACGTCGGCAATCAGCGGTTGCGGCGAATCGAACAGCAGGATTGAAGGCCGAATCTAGCGACAGGTGAACGGGCAGTGAATGCCCCTCTAACTGTGCAGCTGTTGGTGGCGCCCGAAGCCCGGAGTCGACACAATGGCCGTCGTGCCACCCTTACCGCATCTGCATTCCGTGCTCGACTGGCTTCGCGCGGGCTACCCGGACGGAGTCCCGGGGTCCGATCGAGTGCCGCTCCTCGCTCTGCTGCGCAACACTCCGCTGACCGAGGACGAGGTCAAGCAGGTGGTTCGCAATCTGACCGCGCCGGATTCGCCGGCGCTGGACGACGGCAAGATCGAACGCGACGAGATCCAGACCTTCATCGAGGATTTCGCGCACCACGACGCCGGTCCTGAGAACATCCGCCGGGTCGCCTCGAAACTGGCTGCCGGCGGCTGGCCCCTGGCCGGGCTGAACGGCGGCTCGGCCAATGGCGGGCCGGCTAGATCGTCGAACCGTCAATGACGAAGCGGTAGCGCACGTCGCTGGACAGCACACGCTCGTATGCATCGTTGACGTACCCGGCGTCGATCACCTCGATCTCCGGGGTGACGCCGTGGGCTGCACAGAAGTCGAGCATCTCCTGGGTTTCCGGAATGCCGCCGATCATCGAACCGGACAGGCTGCGCCGCATGCCGGCCAGCGGCATCGGCGGCACCTGCATGGGATGTTCGGGCATCCCGAGTTCGACCAGTGTTCCGTCGACCTTCAGCAGTCGCAGGTATGAGCCCAGATCCAAGTTGGACGACACGGTGTTGAGAATCAGGTCGAAGCTGCCCGCCAGCGCCGCGAAAGTGGCTGGGTCGCTGGTGGCGTAGTAGTGCGAGGCGCCCAGCCGAAGACCGTCTTCCATCTTCTTCAGGGACTGGCTGAGCACTGTCACGTCGGCCCCGAGCGCGGCGCCGAGCTTGACACCCATGTGACCGAGTCCGCCCAGGCCGATGATCGCGATCTTCGTGCCGGGTCCGGCGTTCCAGTGCCGCAAGGGGGAGAAGAGCGTGATGCCCGCGCACAGCAGCGGAGCGGCCTTGTCCAGCGGAATGGCGTCGGGGATCGTCAGCACGTAATGCTCGTCGACGACGATGGCGGTGCTGTAGCCGCCGTGGGTCGGGGTGCCGTCGCGGCCCGTCGAGTTATAGGTGCCGATCATCCCGCCCTTGCCGGTGCAGTACTGCTGCAATCCCGCCCGGCAGTTGTCGCACTCGCGGCAAGAGTCGACGAAGCAGCCCACGCCGACCCGGTCGCCGACGGCGAACCCGATGACATCGGAGCCCACTTCGCTGACCACGCCGGCGATTTCGTGGCCCGGGACGACGGGGTAGTTCGGTGTGCCCCATTCGGCGCGGACCGTGTGGATGTCGGAATGGCAAATTCCGGCGAATTTGATATCGATCGCCACATCGTGGGGACCGACATCCCGGCGCTCGACGGTGACCTTTGCCAGCGGTGCTGTCGGTGAACTGGCGGCGTAGGCGGGAACGGTGGTGGTCATCGCGGTTCTCCCATGAGAGTGAGTGGTGCGTGAATCGTCTGTTAACGCGGACAAACGCCCGACGCTGCGAAACGCGGCTCGCGAGGGGTAACGCCACCTGATCCCGGAACAATCCCATGTGAGTCGACCGGGCACGTTTCAGTTGATCGGGGTGTTGATCCAGCGCAGATCGTCGAGGATTCCGCGGGCGGCTACCAAGCCCTGGCCCGTCTGCCAGATCTCGTTGTTCACGATGAACACCCGGTTGTCACGGTAGGCGGAAAGCGCGTGCCACGCGTCGCTGTCGAGCACTTCGTCGGCTCGCTGCTTGGCGGTGGCGGATTCGAACGACACGTAGACGATGTCGGCATCGGCCGGCGAGAAGTCGGTGTCGGCCAGTTCGGCCTTGCCCGAGCCCATCTCCACATATGGCGTGTCGGTGAAACGCTGCTCGGCAGGACGATCCACTCCGACGGCCGCCAGCACCGATGCGGGGAAGTTGTCCGAGCCGTAGACGCGCACCGTGTTCCCGGTGAGCTGCACGACCGAGGCCTGGTAGTGCGCGGCGTCGGCACCCATCCCCGTCTGCTTGGCCTGCTCGGTGAACTCGGCGATCAGCTCGTCGGTGGCCGAGCCGCGACCGGTGGCGGCACCGACGGTGCGCAGTGTGTCCTGCCAGTGCGCACCCGGGGCGCCGGTGAACACCGTGGGGGCGATCGCCGACAGCTCGTCGAACGCTTGCGGAGTCAGCGCCTGCGAGCCCAGGACCAAGTCCGGTTGCGCGGCCGCGATTCCGGCCGGGTCGGGTGCGGTGCGGGTGCCCGCGGCGGGCAGGTTGTGGATGACGGTGCCGAGATAGGACGGCTGGGGTCCGGTCTGACCTGTTGCGGTCTCGGGCAGCGCCGCGGCGACGATGCGCGACTGCAGGCCCAGCGCGCACAGCGCGTCGAGCTGGTCGCCCGACAGCGCCACGATGCGCTGGGGGTCGGCGGGCACGTCGACGTCTCCGCGCTCGGTGCCGCTGGGCACGCGCCGCATCGATTCGCCTGGATCGAGGCGCGCCGGCTCGGCTGGGCACGAGTGGTCGGGTTTGCGTTGATTGCCCAGAACGCCCGCCCTGGCGATCTTTGTGGTGCTGGTGATGACACTGGTATGAGGCGTGACGGGTGCGAAGCCCTGGGGTTTGGAGCATGCGGTGAGCGTCGTCACCGATACCGCGGTCAGGACCGCCGCCAGGCCAATGAGCGGGCCGGGTCGGGGATGGGCGGAGCGCACGGCCCGACGGTAACACCGTCCCACGGACGACTGGCCTTCGACATCTACGACGGAATGTCGGACCCGGCCCGACAGATGGCGTGCCGGGAGCTACGATTCTGGTTACGATCCGTGAGGTTTGGAGGAGCTGTTGACTGCCGAAGCGCCCCCGATTGGTGAGCTAGACGCCACGCGTCCGTTCAAGGAGCGGATGGGCCCGAAGGGCAACCTCGTCTACAAGCTCATCACGACCACCGATCACAAGCTGATCGGCATCATGTACTGCGTCGCGTGCTTCATCTTCTTCTTCATCGGCGGCCTGATGGCGCTGCTGATGCGTACGGAGCTGGCGATGCCGGGCCTACAGTTCTTGTCCAATGAGCAGTTCAACCAGTTGTTCACCATGCACGGCACGGTGATGCTGCTGTTCTACGCCACCCCGATCGTGTTCGGGTTCGCCAACCTGGTGCTACCGCTGCAGATCGGCGCTCCCGACGTCGCGTTTCCCCGATTGAACGCGTTCTCGTTCTGGTTGTTCCTTTTCGGTGCGCTGATCGCGTCGGCGGGATTTGTGACGCCGGGCGGGGCCGCCGACTTCGGCTGGACCGCCTACACGCCGCTGACCGACGCGATCCACTCGCCGGGCGCCGGTGCGGACCTATGGATCATGGGCCTGGCCGTCGGCGGTCTGGGCACCATCCTCGGTGGCGTCAACATGATCACGACCGTGGTCTGCATGCGCGCTCCGGGTATGACGATGTTCCGGATGCCGATCTTCACCTGGAACATCCTCGTCACGTCGATCCTGGTGCTGCTGGCCTTCCCGATCCTGACCGCCGCGCTGTTCGGCCTGGCCGCCGACCGCCATCTCGGTGCCCACGTCTACGACCCCGCCAACGGTGGCGTGATGCTCTGGCAACACCTGTTCTGGTTCTTCGGCCACCCCGAGGTGTACATCATCGCGTTGCCCTTCTTCGGCATCGTCACCGAGATCTTCCCGGTGTTCTCGCGTAAGCCGGTCTTCGGCTACACCACGCTGATCTATGCCACCCTGTCGATCGCCGCGCTGTCGGTCGCGGTGTGGGCGCATCACATGTACGCGACCGGGGCGGTCCTGCTTCCGTTCTTCTCATTCATGACGTTCCTCATCGCGGTTCCCACCGGTATCAAGTTCTTCAACTGGATCGGCACGATGTGGAAGGGCCAGCTGACCTTCGAAACCCCGATGCTGTTCTCGGTCGGCTTCATCGTCACCTTCCTGCTTGGCGGGCTCTCGGGTGTGCTGCTGGCCAGCCCGCCCCTGGACTTCCACGTCAGCGACAGTTACTTCGTGGTGGCCCACTTCCATTACGTGCTTTTCGGCACCATAGTGTTCGCGACGTACGCCGGCATCTACTTCTGGTTCCCGAAGATGACCGGCCGACTCCTGGACGAGCGTCTGGGCAAGCTGCACTTCTGGCTGACGTTCATCGGCTTCCATACGACGTTCCTGGTGCAGCACTGGCTCGGCAACGAGGGTATGCCCCGCCGCTACGCCGACTACCTGGCCTCCGACGGGTTCACCACGCTCAACGTCGTGTCCACCATCGGCGCGTTCATCCTCGGCTTGTCGGTCCTTCCGTTCACCTGGAACGTGTTCAAGAGTTGGCGCTACGGCGAGGTCGTGACGGTCGATGATCCGTGGGGCTACGGCAACTCGCTGGAATGGGCGACCAGCTGCCCCCCGCCGCGGCACAACTTCACCGAACTACCGCGCATCCGCTCGGAGCGCCCGGCGTTCGAGCTGCACTACCCGCATATGGTTGAGCGGATGCGGGCCGAGGCCCATGTCGGGCGCGGGCACGGTCCGGCCGGCGGCGACGTGACGCGGCTCGAGAACGAAAACGTCCGCACCTGAGCCGGTGACGACGTCGAAGGTGTCGGTGCTGATCACCGTTACCGGCGTCGATCAACCCGGGGTGACCTCGGCGCTGTTCGAAGTGCTGTCGCGACACCGTGTCGACCTGCTCAACGTCGAGCAGGTGGTGATCCATAAGCGACTGACTCTCGGCGTGTTGATCGCCTGCCCGCCGGAGGTGGCCGCGAGTGCCGAGTTCCGCGACCAGATTGCCGCCACGATCCAGGCCGTCGGCCTCGAAGTCACGATCGAGCGCAGCGACGGCGGCCCGGTTATCGCCGAACCGCCGACACACACGATCGTGGTGCTCGGCCGGCCGATAACCGCGCAGGCATTCGGCATACTGGCCCGCGCCGCCGCCAGCCTCGGAGTAAACATCGACACGATCCGTGGCGTATCCGACTATCCGGTCACGGGCCTTGAACTGCGGGTATCGGTGCCGCCCGGGGCTGCTGGGAGGCTGCAGACCGTGCTGGCGCAGGTTGCCGCCGACCAGGGCGTCGATATCGCGCTGGAGAACTACAGCCTGGAGCGGCGGGCGAAGCGACTGATCGTGTTCGACGTGGATTCGACGCTGATCCAGGGCGAGGTCATCGAGATGCTGGCGGCTCGGGCGGGGGCCGAGGCGAAAGTCGCTCAGATCACCGAAGCCGCGATGCGGGGCGAATTGGATTTCGAGGACTCGCTGCGGGAGCGGGTGGCGACGCTGGCCGGCCTGCCCGCGGACATCCTCGACGAGGTCGCCCACGGGGTGGAGCTGACGCCTGGGGCGCGCACGACGATCCGGACGCTTCGGCGGCTGGGGTTCTACTGCGGAGTGGTCTCGGGTGGCTTCCGCCAGGTGATCGAACCGCTGGCCCATGAACTGATGCTCGATTTCGTGGCGGCCAATCAGCTCGAGATCGTCGACGGCACGCTCACCGGCCGGGTCATTGCCCCGATCATCGACCGGCAGGGCAAGGCCAAGGCCCTGCGCGACTTCGCGCAATCCGTCGGGGTGCCGATGGAGCAGACGGTTGCCGTCGGCGACGGCGCCAACGACATCGACATGCTGGCGGCCGCGGGACTTGGAGTGGCGTTCAACGCCAAGCCGGCACTGCGTGAAGTCGCCGATGCCTCGCTGAGCTATCCGTATCTGGACGCCGTCTTGTTCATCTTGGGTGTGACCCGCAGCGAAATCGAAGCGGCCGATGCCGTCGACGGGACGTTGCGGCGCGTGGAGATCCCACCCGCATAGAAGGCGGTGCAAGCACCGACTACACGATGGGCGTGCCGGTGCCCACGACCGGTGGTGCGCCGTCGACACCGGTGATCTGCGCCCATGCCCGCGCGAGCAGGTGAACTCCGCTCGTCAACTGGGCCTCGGGCAGCGTGTAGGGGACGCGGATATAGCGTTCGAGGGTTCCGTCGACGCCGAAACGGGGTCCGGGCGGAATGTCGAGGCCGAGTCGCAGGGCGGCGGCAGACAGCGCTGAACTCATCGGTGACGGCAGGCGCATCCACAGGGAAAGCCCACCGGTGGGCAGGCCGGCGTTGCACGGCGTCCAGTCGGGCAGCTGCTCGGCCAGCAGCGCGGTCAGCATTGTTCGGCGCCTTCGGATCAGGTCTCTACGCTCCGGCAGCACGTCGTCGGAGACCGCGAGCAGCCTGGCTGCGGTGAGCTGTTCGAGAATCGCGGTGCCCAGGTCGACCGATGGCCGGCGGGCCGCGATGGTCGCCAGGGTGGCCCGCTCGGCGCGGATCCAGCCGATGCGCAGGCCGGCCCAGAACGATTTCGACATCGATCCCACGGTGATCGCCAGATCCGGGCGTCGGGTGACTGCGGCTGCGACCGGTTCGGGCATCGGTTCGTCGAGCCAGATCTCGGACATGGTCTCGTCGAACACGGTGCGGGTCCGCGTCTCGTCGACAATGCGGCCCAACTCCCGGCGCTGCGCGGGCGGCAGCGTCAAACCGCTCGGATTGTGCACATCGGGAATCAGGTAGGCGAGGTTGGGGCCGAGCTGACGGATCGCGATGCGCATCGCGCCGAGGTCCCAGCCTTCGTCCGGTGCGACCGCCACGGGGGCGGGGCGGGCACCGGCCGCCGCGATGGCCGCCAGAGCGCCCGGGAAGGTCGGCTGCTCGACGAGTACGCGGTCGCCCGGCTCGACGAACGTCGACAAGATCAGGCCGAGCGCACCGAGGGCGCCGGCGGTGACCATGATGTGGTCCGGTTCGGTGGGAAGCCCACGCGCGCAATACCGCTGTGCGATCGCGGCGCGCAGCGCCTCGACGCCGTAGATCTCATGACCGGTGGTGTGCAGGTAGGAGCTGATGTCCGCGGCCGCCGCCGAGTACGCGTCGAGCACTGCCGACGCGGGTGCCGACATCGCCGCCGCCGCGAAGTTCACGGTGTGCACGGGCTGCGTGGCGCCGACCGCCACGGGTGTGAACCCCTCCATCGGCAAGGCCACTGTGGAGCGCGAACCGCGGCGGGGATTGAGGTAACCTTCGTCACGCATCTGTGCGTAGGCTGCCGTGACCGTGGTGCGCGACACCCGCAGCGCTTCGGCGAGCGCCCGTTCGCTCGGCAGCCGGGACCCGACCGGCAGCCGCCCGTCGACGATCAACATCCGCAGCCCGTCAGACAACCCGTGATAGACCGGTCCACCCGAACTGGCGGTGCGCCAGTTCCCCAGCTCGCGAGCCAACGTTTCAACGTCGAGCTTGCGCTGCGCCATGTCGGTGATCATTTGCAGCCAGTTTGACGCAACTGGCTATTGATAGACAAGCCAGTTAGCCGAAATCATCGGCAGATGAGGATCAACTGGCTTAGTTACTGGGCAGCTGCTCACCTGTTGACGGACCGAAGCGCCCGCTGGCCGGCGCGGCGCTCGAGCATCGCCATGCCCGCCGATCTGGACGCCGACCGGCGCCGGATCCAGATCGAGCTCAACGCGATCCGGGCACGCTGCACGGAATCGGCATGAGTGTGCCGGTCCGCTGGACCGCGTTGGTCACCGGGCTGGTCGCCTACGGCCTGTCGATGGCACTGATGGTCCGCCCCTCCCTCGGCCTCGACCCATGGGACGTTCTGCATCAAGGCATTTCGCGCTACACCGGCTGGACCATCGGGTCCGCGTCGGCGATCGTCGGCCTCGCCGTATTGCTGGCGTGGATCCCGTTGCGAACCCGCCCGGGATCCGGCACGGTCGCCAACGTCGTCGTCATCGCGGTGAGTGTCGACGCTTCGCTGTCGGTGCTGCCTACTCCAGCGACACTGCCGGCGCGGGTGGCGATGATGCTCGGCGGCGTGGTTCTCAATGCCTTCGCGACGGTGCTCTACATCGGAGCCGGAATGGGGCCGGGACCGCGGGACGGCTTGATGACCGGGTTGGTGGCGCGCACCGGACTTTCCATCCGGCTGGTCCGCACCGCGATCGAGGCGACCGTGCTGGCCGGAGGTTGGCTGCTGGGGGGAACCGTCGGGCTCGGGACGGTGGTGTACGCATTCGGCATCGGCCCTCTGGTGCAGCTGTTTGTGCGCCTTACCCCCGAGCCAGTGCTGATGCGCAGCGGCTGGGCGAAACTTTCGGGTGGCCGAGGTCGGGCGGAGGCGGGCGCCCGACCACACGCACGCCGACTGTGAGCCTTACGCAGGGAATCGGCCCGATTCTCCTGCGTAAGGCTCACAGTCGCGGCAGGCGCGGTCGGAACACCCGACCCCCGGGAGCGACAGCGCATGACGAGCGGGCCGCACGGGCCGAGTACGGCCGAAAACGGCTGGTTACCATGAGCGGGTGTCCTCGCCGCCCCCCGAGTCGCCCGCCGACCCCGACCTGCTGATCGACCTGCGAAAGGTTTCGCTCAGACGCGGTGGAAGGGTGCTGGTCGGGCCCGTTTCGTGGCAGGTGGAGCTCGATGAACGCTGGGTTGTCATCGGCCCCAACGGGGCGGGCAAGACGTCGCTGCTGAGGATCTCGGCCGCGATGGAGCACCCGTCGTCCGGCGTGGCCTACATCCTCGGGGAGCGGCTCGGCCGCGTCGACATGGGGGAGCTGCGCGCGCGGGTGGGGCTGTCGAGTTCGGCTCTGGCTCAGCGTGTCCCCGACGACGAGAAGGTACTCGATCTCGTGGTTTCGGCCGGCTACGCGGTCCTGGGCCGGTGGCGGGAACGCTACGAGGACATGGACTACGAACGGGCAGTGGAAACCCTGGAGAGCCTTGGCGCCGAACACCTGGCCGACCGCACTTTCGGAACCCTGTCGGAGGGCGAACGCAAGCGCGTCCTCATCGCCCGCTCTTTGATGACAGACCCGGAGCTGCTGCTGCTCGACGAACCCGCTGCAGGCCTGGACCTCGGCGGCCGCGAGGAGCTGGTGGCCCGGCTCGCCGACCTCGCGGCCGACCCGGAGGCACCGGCGCTGGTGCTGGTCACTCACCACGTCGAGGAGATCCCGCCAGGATTCTCGCACTGCCTCATGCTTTCGGAGGGCAAGGTGGTCGCGGCGGGCCTGCTCTCGGAGGTTTTGACAGCGAGGAACCTGTCGAGAGCGTTCGGCCAGTCGATCGCCGTCGACCACATCGACGGCCGCTACTTCGCACGGCGGATGCGTAGGCGCCCGGCCCACCGGAGGGCCTGATGATCGACACTCCCGCCCCGGTGGCCGCCCGTCCGGCCGCGACGGTGATTCTGGTGCGCGACACCGCGGCCGGCATCAAGGTGTTCCTGATGCGGCGCCACCGCGCGATGGAGTTCGTTGGCGGGGTCATCGTGTTTCCGGGCGGCGGCGTGGACGACCGGGACCGCAGCGCCGACATCGACTGGCGCGGCCCTCCGCCGTCGTGGTGGGCGCAACGGTTCGGCGTCGACGAGGATCTGGCGCTGGCCCTGGTCTGTGCGGCCGCCCGCGAAACCTTCGAAGAGTCCGGGGTGTTGTTCGCGGGGCCCGCCGACGATCCCGACGGTATCGTCGGCGACGCCGGGGTGTACGCGCAGGCCCGAGCCGCGCTCGCGGACAATTCACTGTCGTTCGGTGCGTTCCTGCGCAGCGAGCGCCTGGTCCTGCGGGCAGATCTGCTGCGTCCATGGGCGAACTGGGTTACCCCCGAGGCCGAGCGCACTCGCCGCTACGACACCTACTTTTTCGTCGGAGCCCTCCCCGAGGGCCAGCGGGCCGACGGCGAGAACACCGAATCCGACAAGTCCGGATGGGCAACCCCGCAAGGTGCGCTCGACGACTTCGCCGCCCAGCGCACCTTTCTGCTACCGCCCACCTGGACCCAGCTGGACTCGCTGGTCGGCCGCTCCGTCGCCGAGGTGTTGATGGTCGAGCGCCAGATCGCCGCCGTACAGCCGAGGTTGACGATGCATGGCGGCAACTGGGAGATCGAGTTCTTCGACAGTGCCCGCTACAACGCCGCGCGCGCCGGGCGCGCACCGTGACCAGGCGAGAGTTTGTGTCGATCCACACCGACGCCGACCGGCCCGGTATCGGCACGGTGCTGCTCAACCGTGCGCCCACGAACGCTCTGACCCGCCAGCTGTAC
This sequence comes from uncultured Mycobacterium sp., assembly GCA_964511995.1. Classification (GTDB taxonomy): domain Bacteria; phylum Actinomycetota; class Actinomycetes; order Mycobacteriales; family Mycobacteriaceae; genus Mycobacterium. Next base: position 11,950 of record CAZEHT010000061.1, on the reverse strand, counting down.
CGTGAGCTGAGCGCCGCGGCGGCCGAGGTGGCGGCCCGCGGCGACATCGCGGCCGTGATCCTGTTCGGCGGCCACGAGATTTTCTGCGCGGGCGACGATGTGCCCGACCTGCGGTCGCTGACCTCGCAAGAGGCCGCGGTGGCGGCAGAAGTGCGCTACGAAGCCATCGAGGCGGTGGCCGGGATTCCCAAGCCGACGGTGGCCGCGGTGACCGGATACGCGCTGGGCAGCGGTTTGACGCTGGCATTGGCCGCTGACTGGCGGATAAGCGGCGACAACGTCCGGGTCGGCGCGACCGAGATCCTGGCCGGGCTGATCCCCGGCGGCGGCGGCATGGCCCGGCTGACCCGGGTGGTCGGGGCGAGCCGGGCAAAGGAGCTGGTGTACAGCGGCCGGTTCGTCGACGCCAAGGAGGCGCTGAGGCTGGGGCTGGTCGACGAGCTGGTGGCGCCCGATGCGGTGTTCGACGCGGCCGCGGCATGGGCGTCGCGCTTCGTGGATGCTCCGCCGGCTGCGCTGGCCGCCGCCAAGGCCGTTATCGACGGCCCGACGGCGATGCGCCCCGAGGAGGTCCACGAGGAGCACCGCCGCTACGTGGAGGTGTTCGCGGCCGCCCGGCCCGGGGCGAACCCGTAGGTCTGGGCCGGGCCCGGGACGCGTGGAGGCCGGATCCGGCGCAGCGGCTAGGCTGGCTCGTCATGACGAGCACAGATCCCGCTCCCAACCCGCACGCCACCGCGGAGCAAGTCGAGGCGGCCCTCAAGGACAGCAAGCTCGCCCAGATTCTCTACCACGACTGGGAGGCCGAAACCTACGACGACAAGTGGTCGATCTCCTACGACCAGCGCTGCGTCGACTATGCGCGTGGCCGGTTCGACGCCGCCGTTCCCGACGGAGTCCAGCGCGAACTGCCCTTCGACCGGGCGCTCGAACTCGGGTGCGGTACCGGGTTCTTCCTGCTCAATCTCATCCAAGCCGGAGTGGCCCGGCGCGGATCGGTGACCGATCTGTCGCCGGGAATGGTCAGAGTCGCCACCCGCAACGGACGTGCGCTGGGCCTGGATGTCGACGGACGCGTCGCCGACGCCGAGGGCATCCCCTACGACGACGACACCTTCGACCTTGTGGTGGGCCACGCCGTGCTGCACCACATCCCCGATGTCGAACTGTCGCTGCGGGAGGTCGTCCGCGTGCTCAAGCCCGGGGGGCGGTTTGTGTTCGCGGGCGAACCCACCACGGTCGGTAACCGCTATGCGCGCCAGCTCTCGACGCTGACCTGGCGGGTCACCACCAACGTCACCAGACTGCCGGGGCTGGGAGGCTGGCGCCGACCGCAGTCCGAGCTCGACGAATCCTCGCGGGCCGCGGCACTGGAGGCGGTGGTCGACCTGCACACGTTTATTCCCGGCGACCTCGAGCGCATGGCCCGCGGCGCCGGTGCCGTCGAGGTTGCCACCGCCAGCGAAGAGTTCACCGCGGCGATGCTGGGGTGGCCGGTGCGGACTTTCGAGGCGACGGTTCCGCCGGGCAAGCTGGGCTGGGGCTGGGCCAAGTTCGCGTTCGGCAGCTGGATGGCGCTGAGCTGGGTGGACGCCAACATCTGGCGTGCGATGATGCCGAAGGGCTGGTTCTACAACGTGATGGTCACCGGGGTCAAACCGTCCTGAACCCAGGCCTGCGGTTCTGCGTCTCGGACGTCGACTACCTGACGTCGGGGGCGGGGGCCGCCGCTCTGGCCGCCGCCGAGGTGCTGCCCCTGACGGATCTACTGACAGATATCGTCGCCCTACGCGCCCGTTACGGTGACCGGGCGCCGGTGCTGGTTGAAACCACGATGCTGCGGCGCAAGGCAACCGCCAAGCTGCCCGGCACACAGAACTGGTTGTTTACCGGAGAGGCTCTGCAGCAGGCCACCTCCGCTGCCGTCGCGGCGGACCGCGCCGCGCGACTTGCGGGTCTGGCCGTGCACGATGTCACGTGCTCGATCGGCACCGAACTGGCGGCGCTGCAACAGACCGCTTCGATAGTCGTCGGCAGCGACGTCGACCCGGTGCGGCTGGCGATGGCCCGGCACAACCTGGGCCTTCACCGCGGGGCGTGCGGGCGGGTTCTTTTGTGCCGTTCCGACGCGCTGGCACCGATCAGCCGCGACGCCGTGGTGATCGCCGACCCGGCGCGCCGGGCGGGGGCCCGGCGCCGATTCGACCCTCGCGACTATCTGCCCGGCCTCGACCGGCTCATCGACGCCTACCGCGGGCGCAGTCTGGTCGTGAAATGCGCTCCCGGAATCGATTTCGCCGCGGTGCGGGCGATGGGCTTCGACGGGGAGGTGCAGATCGTTTCGTGGGGAGGCTCCGTTCGGGAGGCCTGCCTGTGGCCGAAGGCGCTGTCCCAACCGGGCGTCAGCCGGCGGGCCGTCCTGCTGGACGGGAACGAGCAGCTCACCGACGACGATCCCGCGGACAGCGCGACCGGGCCCGCGGGCCGGTGGATCGTGGACCCCGACGGCGCAGTGGTACGGGCCGGACTCGTCCGCCAGTACGCTGCCCGGCACGGCCTGTGGCAGCTCGACCCCGACATCGCCTACCTGTCCGGTGACCACCTCCCGCCTGGAGTACGCGGATTCGAGGTGCTCGAGCAATTGCCGTTCAGCGAGAAGGGTTTGCGGCGGGAACTCGGCGCGCGAAGCTGCGGGACGCTGGAGATCCTCGTCCGCGGCGTCGGGGTCGACCCTGACGCATTGCGGCGGCGGTTGCGGCTCCGGGGTGACACCGCGCTGTCGGTGGTGATCATGCGTGCCGGTGCCGGGACGGCGTCCAGGCCGGTCGCATACATTTGCCGCGCGTCTCGGTAGCTACCGACCCCACGCCGTTGTGTCACTCGGCTGTCTGATACCTCACGGCACCCCGGCTTCGGTTGGTAGCGTTGTGTTGTTAGCTGCGAGGGGTTGAGGTGATCCAACGTTGATTGATGCGTCGATGGTGGCTGGCGTGGCGTCGTGAGCACGCCGTTGCGGCGCTGGTGGCGGCGTCCGGACCATTACTACTGGATGACCGCATTGCTGGCGGCGCGCGGCGCGCAGACGCTCACGTGCCGCATGATGGCGGCGTCCACACTGGGATTCGGCGCCATCTCCGCGGTGATGATCCTGAGCCCCGCCGGCCCGAGCGGCATGCGCAACCATGTCATCGCGTTTGCGGTGGGCGCGATGTGCGTCGTACTGGCCGCGGGATGGCTGGGTCGGAGCTGGCCGTCAAAACGGTGGTCGACTTTCTACATCGTGACCCTATCGGTGTGCATCGCCGTCACGTGCCTTATCCAGTCGCGGCCGGTCGCCGGGATGCTCGGCTGTGCTGCGTTCGCGGCAGTCGGAGGCTATGCGGCGTTCTTCCAAACCGCGCGGGTCCTTACGCTCAACTCGGTTATCGCATTGGTCACGACGGCCGTTCTGGCCATGCGCGTTGCAAGCCACGTCGACGTGGTACTGGCCGTGTGCTCCACCGCGCTGGTGGTGCTGGTCAACGTCCTGGTGCCCATCGCGTTCCACGCCCTCATCCACCCGCTCGTGGGCGGGCTTCCGACCTCGGAGATCGACGAGCTGACCGGTCTGTACAACCGCAGGGCGTTCTACTTGCGAACGGCCGAGCTGCTTTCGGTGCGGGGCCGCATCGATGATCGTTACCTCGTCATCGTGCTGGTGGCACTGGACAACTTCAGCCTGCTCACCGGCACCAAGGGCGACGTGGCGGGTGACCGGGCGCGCGTGGCGATCGCCCAGACGCTGCGCGAGAACACCCGGGGCGATGCGATCGTCGGACACATCGCCGATGCGGAATATGTAATCGCCGACACCTTCTCGTCCACCGATTCCAGTCCACTCGTGGAGCGGGTGCGGGGTGCGATCGCGACCACCCCGCCGCGGCTGACCGCCAGCATCGGGGTGGTGTCCGCACCGATTCGCCTCCTAGCGGGTCTGCCGCCCGACGACGTGCTCGACGAACTGATCGAAATGGCTTCGTCGGCACTGGGCGAGGCCCGGCGGGCGGGTGGCAACCAGGCCCGCTACGTCGAATGCACGTCACCCCGGGGCCTGGAGGATCGGGGTTCCGACGGCGACGAGCCGTGGTGAGGCCGGCGGGTCAGTCCCGCGGCGCGAAGCTGTACACCTGACCGTCGCTGGTGGCGGCGACCACCCTGCGGTCGTGACCGACCGATACCCCGACCGGGAAACCGGTCGCGTCCGGTAAGAGGTAGCTGTCGACCGTGCGGCCGTCGGCGGGCGAGAAGACCAGCAGTGTCATGCCTGTCTCGCCGTCACGCGCCACCGTATAGGCCACGTCGGAGCCGGCCTGTGATGCCGTCGTCAACGGCATCACGTCGTCCCGGCGCCAGAGCACCTCAGCGTGGTCTCCGGCGTCCCGGATTGCGGTGAGCACCGTGTCCGGGCCGCCGCCGGCGATAATGGTACCCGACGGTGCCACGGTCGGCGGGGTCTGGGCCAGAAAGGTCAGCGGCGTCGACCACCTGACTTTGCCGTCGGATGCGTCCAGGGCCCACAGCGCCCGGTTGCGGCCGTTGACGTAAACGGTCTTTCCGTCGCGGGACAGTACGGGGCTGGCCAGCACGCCGTCGGTCACCGCGTCGCTGGTCCACTCCCGCGTGAGCAGCGGCACCTGGCCAGGGTGGTAGCGCAGCGCCTGCAGCGTTGCGACGGGCGCGCCGGGTTGCCAGACGGCTGCGACGATGAGCTGGGCGGGCACCGAGAAAGCGGGTGCGGCCGCGATCGGACATTGCGGTTGGGCATGAGCACAGTCGGCCAGGCCACGCTGCGAGTCGGTCGGGTCGATGTCGGTCACCAGGTCGATCGGATTGCCGGTGACGGTGCCACGGTGTGCGTCGAAAATCAGCACCTGACCCAGGTGGGTGACGACCAGCAGCTGGCCGTGGCCCAGCAGGCGTGGCGTCATCGGCATGCCGATCACTCGGGTGCGCCAGCGGATCCACTGCGTGGGCGGGTACGACAGCATCAGGCCGGGTTGGCCGATGTAGAGATTGTCGAACCCGTCGAACAGCGCGCCGGCGAACCCGCCCCCCAGCACCATCCTGGTGCACCAGCTCTGCCGGCCATTGTTGTCGTTTTCCCACACCATCAGCGAGCAGCCGTGTGCGGTCTGCGCGTTGGCCGCCAGAGAACCACCCCCGCCCAGGGCAACGGCGGCGCCAAGCTCGCCGCGTACCGATCGGGTCCAGGACAGGTCGAGCGACGTCGCACCCGCGGTGGGGGTGTAGCTGCTGTTCGCCGCGTCGGCGTACTGTGCGGGCCAGCCCGGCGCGGGCGCGGCGTCCACCCAGGTGTCGGTGCCCTGGCAGCCGGTTGCGGCGAGCACCATCAGCATCATCAGCACTGTCGAGGCCAGCGCGACGAGTCGCCGAAGCACCAGTGCCGTTCCTTTCCCAGTCTCTCGCTCTCTCGCTCGAACAGAGCCCCGAACCCCCAGAGGGTAACCCGTCGGCGTCGCGGCCTCGCGTAGGCTTTGCGGCCATGACGACCATGTGGGGTGCGCCGCTGCATAAGCGCTGGCGCGGGTCACGGCTTAAAGACCCACGTCAGGCGAAGTTCCTCACCATCGACTCGCTGAAGTGGGTCCTGGCGAATCGGGCCTATACGCCGTGGTACCTGGTCCGCTACTGGCGGCTGCTGCGGTTCAAGCTGGCCAATCCGCACATCATCACGCGCGGGATGGTTTTCCTGGGCAAGGGCGTGGAGATCCAGGCCACGCCGGAACTGGCCCAGATGGAGATCGGCCGTTGGGTGCACATCGGGGACAAGAACACGATCCGTTGCCATGAAGGGTCCCTACGGCTCGGCGACAAGGTGGTGCTCGGCCGCGACAACGTCATCAACACCTACCTCGACATCGAGCTGGGCGAATCGGCGCTGATGGCCGACTGGTGCTATGTGTGTGACTTCGACCACAAGATGGACGACATCTACACGCCCATCAAGGACCAGGGCATCGTCAAGAGTCCGGTGCGGATCGGGCCGGACACGTGGGTCGCGGCCAAGGTGACGATCCTGCGGGGCACCACCATCGGACGCGGCTGTGTGCTCGGAGCCCATGCCGTGGTCAAAGGCGACGTCCCCGACTATTCGATCGCGGTGGGCGCGCCGGCCAAGGTGGTCAAGAACCGCAAGCTGGCGTGGGAGACCTCGGCGGCCGAGCGGGCCGTGCTGGCGGCGGCGCTGAAGGACATCGAGCGTAAGAAGGCCGCCCGCTGACGATGCCGGGGTGAGGCCCGGAGGAGGAGGCGGGCGATTGGGTCCCGCCCGCTGACGATGCCGGGGTGAGGCCCGGAGGAGGAGGCGGGCGATTGGGTCCCGCCCGCTGACGATGCCGGGGTGAGGCCCGGGAGCACGCTGTTAACCGCGGTCGGGCAGCGGGCGTTCGACGATCGGCCGTCGCGGCTGAGCATGGCGTTCGGCTCGCTTGGCGTTTCGGTAGACCTCGGCGGTGCGTTTTGCGATGGTGCGCCAGGCGAATTCTGAGGTGAGCCGATCGCGCGCGGTCAGTGCCCGGCCCTGAGCCGCAGCCGGGTCGTCGAGCGCCCTGCGGACCGCGGCCGCCAGGGCCGCCACGTCGCGCGGGGGGAACGACACGCCGGTTACCCCCTCGATCACGGCCTCGCCGAGCCCGCCGACGTTGGAGGTCACCAGGGGAGTGCCCGCCGCGGCTGCCTCCAGCGCGACGATGCCGAACGGCTCGTAGTGGGACGGCAGCACGGCCGCGTCCGCCCGGTGCAGCAGTTTCAGCAGCTGGGCATGGTCGACGCGCCCGACGAAGTTCGTCGCCTTGAGGACTTTGTGCCGTTGTGCCTGCTGCACCAGCCAATCATGTTGAGTGCCATCGCCGCCGATCGTCAGCGTGGTGCCGGGGTGGGTGCGCCGTATCCGCGGCAAAGCCGCAATCGCGTCGTGGATGCCCTTCTCGTATTCGAGCCTGCCGAAGTACAGCAGCTCGGCGGGACCCTCGCGAGGCCGCCGCATGACGAAAGGCCAACCGCGCAGGTCGATGCCGTTGGGAATCACGGTGAGTTCGGCCAGGCCGGGCCCGAATAGCGTGGTGATTTCGTCGCGCATCGATGCCGAGCAGGTGATCACCGCGTCGGATTCGTGCACCAGCCACGACTCGAGCGCATGTACCTGGCGGCTCACCCGGCCGGACACCCAGCCCGAGTGACGGCCGGCCTCGGTGGCGTGAACGGTGGAAACCATGGGTACGTCGAAGAGTTCCGCGAGCGCGATGGCGGGATGGGCGACCAGCCAGTCGTGCGCGTGCACCACGTCGGGACGCCACCCAGCCAGCCGCACTCCTGCCCGCGTCATGGCGTGGCCCATCGCCAGCGTCCAGGCCATCATGTCGGAGGCGAAGGTGAATTCGTGCGGGTCGTGTGCGGCTGCGATGACCCGCACACCGTTTCTGACCTCGTCGGTGGTGGGATGCGTGGACGGGTCGGTGCCGGCTGGCCGCCGCGCGAGCACCACGACGTCGTGCCCGGCGGCGGCGAGTTCGATCGCCAGGTGGTGGACATGCCGGCCGAGGCCGCCGATTACTACCGGTGGGTACTCCCACGACACCATCAGGACCTTCACGGGCGTGGCCGGTGGGCGTTCGAGCGTGCGCAGATGCGGCTAAAGCGACGGCGTGTCGGCCGGGGAAACGCACGCTCGCGGAGTAGATAGGAGTCCTTCAGAGGGAATTCAAGGAGGGTCACTCTGGCGGCAACCGTCGCGCATCCAAGGCGCCGAACAGGCCGTCGGCCCGGTTCCAGCCCTCGGCGAGGCGGGTCGCGGCGTCGCGCCGCCCCGCCACCAGAGCGCCCGCGATCTCGCGAGCGGCGTGGGCGTGTAGGTGCGCGCGGTAGCGGGCGTACTCGGCCGCGGAGTTCTTGCTCACCATGAATGGCCAGTCGCTGGACACCGTCAGCAGCGTTTCGCGCAGGATCTGGTCGGCGACGTAGTCGCGCGGTTTGGCCGCCCCCGCGTCGGGACACTGTTCAAGTGCCTTGTCCACGCTGGCCAGCGCGGTTTCGACGACTTCGGCGTTGAGCCGCACCAGGTCGGCGACCTGTTCTCCCGACCACACCTGCCAATCTTTGCCCGAGCCCCAGGAGCTGGGCGGGAGTTCGACCGAGGACCCGGTGAAGCCGCGGGCGATGGCGTCGCCGAGTGTGCCGACCTCGATCCCCGCGGCCGGCAGCGCACGCAGCACCCGTTCGAGCCACATCGGGCCCTCGTACCACCAGTGGCCGAACAGTTCGGTGTCGAATGCGGCCACCACATGGGCGGGCCGGCCGATGCGCTCGGTCTCGGAGATAAGGCGCCGGCGCACCACGTCGACGAAGTCCTCCACATGGGTGTCGACGGCGGTGTCGGCGCGCCGGGGCTCGTAGGGCGCCTTCTCCGCCGATGCCACGTTGCGCCCCGTCACCCGGGCTGGCTTGAGGCCGGTCGCGTGGTCGTAGGTGTGGAAGTCGCGGTACGCGGCATGCCCGGGATAGCCCGACCTCGGCGACCACACCCGGTAGCTCACCTGCAGATCGCGGCCGAACGCGACCACGTCGCTACCGCCGACCGGCCGTCCCAGCGCGGTGTCGCCGTGCAGCGACGGGCCGTCGACCATGAAGTGGCGTACCCCGGCGCCGGCATAGTCGCGTTCCATCCCGGGTGCGTAGGCGCACTCCGGCGCCCAGATGCCGGCTGGTGTGTGGCCGAAGCGCTGCTGGGCGTCGGCCAGGCCCTCGCGCAGGGCGAAATGGCGCAGCCTGGGGTGCAGCAGCGGCTGGAAGGGATGGGACAGCGGACCGCCGAGCAGCTCGACGGTCCCGGCGTCGATGAACGAGCGCAGCAGCGGACTGGCGCCGTGCCGCCACCACCCGGCGAAGTCGTCGAGGGCGCGTGTCGCCTCCGCGTACTCACGAATCCCGAAGGAGCGCATGGACTTCTGCGGGGATGTGGTCGCCTCCTGGGCGCGCAGCCGCCAATTCGCAAGCCAGTGGTGCATGCCGTCGATGCAGTACGGGTCGTCGAGCTGGGCGGCGACGACCGGCGTCACTCCGAGGGTGAGCAGTCCGCGCCTGTCCTCGGCGGCGAGCGTGCGCAGTACCCGGACGAGCGGCAGGTACGCGGCGGACCACGATTGGTAGAGCCATTCCTCACCGACGGGCCACCGCCCGTGGTGTGCCAGCCACGGCAGGTGTGTGTGCAGGACGAGGGTGAACATCCCAGGGACTCTGGTCACGGTCGTACCGCTATCGCCACGAGGTCGAGGCTCTCGTCGATGTTGCGCTCGTAGTCGGCAAGTAGCTCGAAATCGTCGGTGGTCACGCGCGCCACGTCGGCCAGCAGGTCGTCGGGCCACGGCGCGTCGGCCAGCGCGCGGCGTATCTGGGCGTCGATGATCGACCCGCCGTACTTGGCGTCGAGCACGCGCAGTGCGGGACCGTGGAACACGCCTCGCATCGATGCGACGGTGAACCCGCCTTCGCCGAGCAGCTCGGCGAGTTCCGCGGCGTTGAGCTCCCGGGTGTGGAACGGGTTGAGCGGGGTATCGCTGCCCGGCGTGAAGGTGATCCGGTTGGGCGTGGACATCAACAGCAGACCTCCCGACCGCAGCACGCGGCGGCATCCGGAGATGAACTGTGATTGATCCCACAAATGTTCGATCACTTGCAAGTTCACGACCACGTCGACTGAGGCGTCGGGCAGCGGAAGGTCCGCTAGATTGCCCTGCACGGCCTCCACCCGTGGGTATCGGTCGCGCGCGTGCGTGACGGCCGACTCGTCGTAGTCCACGCCGACGACGCGGCGCGCCACACCGGCGAGCAGATCGGCTCCATAGCCCTCGCCGAACCCCGCTTCGAGCACGTCACGACCGACGCACCAAGGCGCAAGGCGCTGGTAGACGACCTCGTGGCGGCGGAACCAGTAATTCTCGACATCCAGGCCGGGGATCGTGCGCTCACCGGTCAACGGCAGCGAAGGCTCCGGCCGACCGGCCGAAGCGGAACCGGCCCCGGATTCGGCGGGTCCGTCGGTAAGGGAAGCGCTCATCGCATCGCAGGCTAACCCGCCGCCGTCGCACGCCACAGCCCAGCGCACCGGTTGACGGGTATGAGCAAGCTGAAAATGCCGCCCGAGCAGTTATGGTGTACAAGCGGACCACCAAAGTTACCAACAAGTAACATTGCCGGGTGGTGCCAACCGTGGCCCAAAGTCCCTCGCGGCAGTCCACCCTGCCGCGAGGCCCGTCGAGGAGGACGAACCAGAGTCATGACGAACATCGTGGTCCTGATCAAACAGGTGCCAGACACGTGGTCGGAGCGCAAGCTGACCGATGGCGATTACACGCTTGACCGTGAGGCCGCCGACGCCGTGCTGGACGAGATCAACGAGCGCGCCGTCGAGGAAGCGCTGCAGATAAAGGAGAGGGAAGGCGGCGCGGGCACCGTCACGGTGCTCACGGCCGGACCCGAGCGAGCGGGGGAGGCGATCCGCAAGGCGCTGTCGATGGGTGCCGACAAGGCCGTGCACCTCAAGGACGACGGCATGCACGGCTCCGATGTCATCCAGACGGCGTGGGCCCTCGCCCGTGCGCTGGGCACCATCGAGGGCACCGAACTGGTCATCGCAGGGAACGAAGCCACCGACGGCGTCGGCGGCGCGGTACCGGCAATCATCGCCGAGTACCTGGGCCTCCCGCAGCTCACCCATGTGCGCAAGCTGACCGTCGAGAGCGGCAAGGCCACCGCCGAGCGGGAGACCGACGACGGCGTCTTCACGCTGGAGGCGTCACTGCCGGCGATCGTGAGCGTCAACGAGAAGATCAACGAGCCACGCTTTCCGTCCTTCAAGGGCATCATGGCCGCCAAGAAGAAGGAAGTCATCACGCTGACCCTGGCGGAGATCGGTGTCGAGGCCGACGAGGTGGGCCGCGAGAACGCCGGATCGACCGTCCTGTCGGCGACCCCGAAGCCGCCCAAGGCTGCGGGTGAAAAGGTCGGCGACGAGGGCGACGGCGGTACCAAGATCGCCCAGTACCTGGTCGGCCAGAAGCTTATCTAAGCCGTAGAAGAACGAAAGACAAAGAGGCTGAACACAAATGGCTGAAGTACTTGTTCTCGTCGAGCAGTCCGACGGTGCGTTGAAGAAGGTCACCGCCGAGCTCATCACCGCCGCCCGCGCGCTGGGGGAGCCCTCCGCCGTGGTGGTGGGGGCCCCCGGTACCGCCGCGGGTCTGACCGACGACCTGAAGGCCGCCGGCGCGGCGAAGATCTATGTAGCCGAGTCCGACGAGGTCGACAAGGTGCTCATCACTCCCTACGTCGACGTGCTGGCCGGACTGGCCGAATCGGTCGCACCGGCCGGTGTGCTGATCGCGGCCAACGCCGACGGCAAGGAGATCGCGGGCCGGCTGGCCGCACGTATCGGCTCCGGCCTGCTTGTCGACGTCGTTGACGTCAGGTCCGGTGCCGTCGGCGTGCACAGCATCTTCGGTGGTGCGTTCACCGTCGAGGCGCGGGCCAACGGCGACACCCCGGTCATCACGGTGCGTCCCGGCGCCATCGAGGCGCAGTCGGCCGCCGGCGCCGGTGAGCAGGTGAACGTGGAGGTGGCACCGGCCGCCGAGAACGCCACCCGGATCACTGCCCGCCAGCCCGCCGTCGCCGGGGACCGTCCCGAACTCACCGAGGCTTCGGTCGTCGTGGCGGGCGGTCGCGGCGTCGGCAGCGCGGAGAACTTCTCCGTCGTCGAGGAACTCGCCGATTCACTCGGTGCGGCGGTCGGCGCGTCGCGTGCCGCGGTCGACTCCGGCTACTACCCGGGCCAGTTCCAGGTCGGCCAGACCGGCAAGACCGTCTCGCCGCAGCTCTACATCGCGCTGGGTATCTC
>CAZEHT010000060.1:0-23650 GCA_964511995.1 uncultured Mycobacterium sp. | reverse complement strand
CTACGGTGCACGGGCGGGTGTTCGTGGCCGGCGATGCGCCCACATCCATCCCCCACGGTGCGCAGGCGTCAACACCGGAATCCAGGACGCCCACAGCCTGGCGTGGAAACTCGCGCTCACGGTTGGCGGACATCGCGCCGTTACGGGCGCACCCGCGGGCCACGTTTGCCTACGCGGGACGTGGCCGCGGTGCGGTGAACAGCACGGCGGCACGTTCTCACGGTAGGTTGCCGGGGTGGAAACGTTCACTCCGTCGCGTGACTGGGGCAGCGAACTGGTGGCCTCCCTGTTCTGGATCGCCAAGGCGTGGTCGATCGCCGCAGTCTGCACGATGGTGTTTCTCTTCCTGGTGCTGCGCTATACCCGATGGGGTCGCCAGTTCTGGCGGATCACCGGGGCCTATTTCACCGGCCGAGGCAGCCTGACGGTGTGGCTATGGTTGGGCGCGCTGCTGCTCTCGGTCATCACCGGCGTGCGACTGGACGTGCTGTTCAGTTATCAGGGCAACGACATGATGACCGCGATTCAGACCTTCGGGGAGGCATTGGGCGCCGGTGACAAGGCCATCCAGGACTCCGGGAGGCAGGGGTTCTGGTGGTCACTGGCGATTTTCGCCATCATGGCCGTGATTCACGTCGTACGGGTCATGATGGATCTGTTTCTGACCCAGCGGTTCATGCTGGCCTGGCGGTCCTGGCTCACCGAACGGCTCACCGGCGACTGGCTCACGGGACGGGCCTTCTACCGCAGCAGGTTCATCGACGACTCCATCGACAACCCCGACCAGCGCATCCAGGCCGACATCGACATCTTCACCACCGGGGTCGGGCCGGAACCCAACTATCCGGTCAACATGAGTACGAGCACGCTGTTGTTCGGCGCGGTGTCGTCGATCGCCTCGGTCATCTCCTTTACCGCGATTCTGTGGAACCTGTCCGGTGACCTGCACCTGTTCGGCGTCACCTTCCCACGGTCGATGTTCTGGATCGGCTGTTTCTACGTGCTCGCTGCCACGGTTATCGCGTTTTGGATCGGCAAGCCGCTGACCCGGCTGACCTTCGACAACGAGAGGTACAACGCCGCCTTCCGTTACGCGCTGGTGCGCTTGCGCGATGCCGCGGAAGCCGTGGCGTTCTACCGGGGTGAGACGGCCGAACGGCTGCAGCTGCGGCGCAGGTTCGGGCCGATCGTTGCCAACTACAAACGGCTCATCAACCGGATGATGGGTTTTCTGGGCTGGAACTTCACCGTGAGCCAGAGCATCGTCCCGCTACCCTGGGCGGTCCAGGCGCCGCGCTTCTTCGCCGGTGACATCAAGCTGGGCGATGTCTCGCAGACCGCCACCGCATTCGGCGCCATCGTCGACGGCCTGTCGTTCTTCCGGAACTCCTACGACAGCTTCGCCGGCTGGCGAGCCTCGATCGTCCGGCTCGACGGCCTCGTGACAGCCAACGAACAGGGTCGTGCGCTGCCGTCGCTGAGCGTCACTCCGAGCGCGGACTGCCTGGTCGAGTTGGCCGACGTCGAGGTCCGCACACCGGACGGGCAGCAGCTGATCCACCCCCTGGACCTTCGGCTCGACGCGGGCGACACGCTGATCGTCACCGGCAGGTCGGGCAGCGGGAAGTCGACGCTGCTGCGCAGCCTGGCTCAGCTGTGGCCCTACACCAGCGGGACCTTCCGTCGGCCCGAAGGTCCCGACGAGACGATGTTCTTGTCCCAGCTGCCCTACGTCCCGCTGGGGGATCTGCGCGCGGTGGTCTCCTACCCTGCCCAGCCCGGCGACATCGGCGATGACGAACTCATCGCGACGCTGAACAAGGTGGCGCTGCCGCAGTGCGCCAAGCGGCTCTCCGAGGATGCGGACTGGGCCAAGGTGCTGTCCCCGGGCGAACAGCAGCGCATCGCGTTCGCGCGGATCCTGCTGACCAGGCCCAAGGTGGTGTTCATGGACGAGGCGACCTCCGCGCTCGACGAAGGCCTGGAGTTCATGCTCTATGACCTGGTACGCACAGAGCTGCCCGACACCGTGATCGTCAGCGTCACCCACCGCAGCACTGTAGACCAGCACCACGAGCAGGAACTGGAACTGCTCGGTGCCGGCGAGTGGCGGCTGGGCCGCTGCGAAGGGTTCAAGCCCGAACCGCAGCCGGTGTAGCGGCCCACTCTCTGAGGACCGCACATGCAGACGTTCGTTCCGTCGATCGACTGGAGCAACGAGATCGTTCATTCGTTGTTCTGGGTTACCCGGGCCTGGTTGCTGGCCGCCGTTCCCCTGCTCCTGGTGCTGTTCCTGTTGGGTCGCTTCACAGTGTGGGGCCGTCAGTTCTGGGAGATCACCGGCGACTACTTCAGAGGGCGCGACAGCATTCCGGTGTGGGCACTACTGAGCCTGATGCTGCTGTCGGTGATGGTGTCGGTACGGCTGAGCGTGCTGCTCACCTACTACGGCAACGACCAGTACTCGTCACTGCAGGTGGCCTTCGAAGGGGCCGGCGCCGGTAACGATGCAGTTCGCGACTCGGGCGTGCGCGGATTCTGGTTCTCGATCGTCGTGTTCCTTATCCTGCTGGTGTTCTACATCGGGCAGATGCTGGTCGACGTCTACCTGACCCAGCGGTTCGTCATCGGGTGGCGGGTATGGCTCACCACCCGCTTTGTGGGCGGCTGGCTGACAGACATGGCCTACTACCGCGCGCGGTTTCTCAATCAGCGGATCGACAACCCCGACCAGCGCATCCAGCAGGACATCGACGATTTCACCGCGGGCACCGGCCAGGGGCCGAACTACCCGCTGAACGGGACGGCGCACACCCTGCTGTTCGGCTCGGTGAACTCGATCGTGTCGGTGCTGTCCTTCGGGCCCATACTGTGGAACCTCTCCGGGTCGCTCACCATGTTCGGCTGGACCATACCCAAAGCGCTGTTCTGGCTCGTGCTGGTGTACGTATTCGTCATCAGCCTGGCCGCATTCCGGCTCGGGCACCCGCTGATCCGGCTCAGCTTCCGCAACCAACAGACCAATGCGGCGTTCCGTTACGGGCTGGTGCGGCTGCGCGATGTCGGCGAGGCCGTAGCGTTCTCCCGCGGTGAGCGGGCCGAGGCCCAGTCGCTCGTGAAGCGGCTCACCGACGTCATCACGAACTACCGAGCCTACGTGCGCCGCAGCATCCTGCTGTTCGGCTGGAATCAGACATTCGGCCTTGTCACCGAGCCGCTGCCGCTCATCGTGCAGGCGCCCCGGCTGTTTCTGAACCAATTGACCCTCGGCGACGTCATGCAGTCCGCCAGCGCTTTCACCGCCATGCACGACTCGCTGTCGTTCTTTCGCAACGTGTACGACTCGTTCGCCACCTACCGGGCGACCATCCTGCGGCTGCACGGGCTCGTCGAGGCCAACAAGCAGGTGCGCAAGCTGGATTCGCTGACCGCGCTGCCCAGCGAGGACGGATCGGTGCAACTCCGCGACGTCGAGGTGCGCGATCCGTCGGGCAAGCAATTGATCGAGCGGCTCGATCTGTCTCTGGCGCCCGGAGACTCGCTGATGGTCGTGGGCCGCTCCGGCTGCGGCAAGTCCACCCTCTTGCGAAGTGTGGCGCGGCTGTGGCCGTACACCACCGGCACGGTCCACTGCCCACAGGACTACCCGGACACCATGTTCCTGCCGCAGTCGCCCTATATGCCGCTGGGCGATCTCCGCAGCGTGCTGTCCTACCCCGCCGACCCCTTCGACGACGAACGGTTGCAGCGCGTGCTCGATCAGGTTTCGCTCGGGCATTTGGCTGCGCGGTTAGACGACGACGAGGACGAGTGGGCCAAGGTGCTCTCCCCCGGCGAACAGCAGCGGGTCGCGTTCGCGCGGGTGCTGCTCAGCCGGCCCTGTGTGGTGTTCCTCGACGAAGCGACCTCAGCGCTCGACGAAGGCCAGGAATTCGCGCTGTACAAGCTCTTGCGCGAGGAACTGCCCGAGACGATCGTCGTCAGCATCAGCCATCGGGCCGCCCTGAGCAGGCATCACCATCGTCAGCTGGAGTTGAGCGGCGACGGGCCGTGGCGGATCACCGACATATAGCAGCACGCCTCGGGCCGAGCGGGCGTGTCCCCGGTTGACACGCCGGGTCATCACCCGTTTCTGCGCACTCTAGCGGGTCTCAGTGGCGCCTCAGCGGGAGGCCGCGTGGGCGCCCGCACGCCGTCCGAAGTAGGAACCCTCCCCGAGTTGGGTGCCGCTGGCGTAGCCCTTGCCGTCCTGCGCGATGTTCGACGCGCATGCACCCACGGCGTAGAGCCCGGGGATCGCGCTGCCGTCTTCGCGCTGCACCTCGCCGTCGATGGAGACGGCCAGGCCGCCCATGGTGAAGCCGGAATACAGAGCCCGGCCCAGCGACATGTCGAAGGCCGCCCACGGGCCATGGTCTTGTGGCGCGACGTAATCGGACTGCTTGTGGAAGTCTGGATCCTCGCCCTCGGCGGCGTATTCGTTGTAGCGCGCCAGCGTCGCCGCCAGGTTGCCTTCGGGAATCCCGAGCGCGCCCTCCATCTGGGCCACGGTTTCCCAGCCGTCGATGAAGCGGATCAGCGGCATCACCGGCATCTCGGTGTGCGCCTCGTCGACGATCAGGTATGCGGTCTGGTCGGGTTGCTCCAGCACGAATGCCGACGTCCGAGAATGGTAGGAGTCCTCGGCGACGAACCGCTTGCCGTCCTTATTGACGATGACGCCGGTGAGCAGGATCTCCGGCGGGTAGGCCGCCGCGGTGATGAACATCTGGTCGAGGTTTCTGGCCACTCCGCCCGCCGAGACGCCCATCCGGATGCCCAGCCCGTCGTCGTTGGGATTGCCCAGGATGTAGGGGGCCACCAGGCCGTGGTGTTTGGTGCGGCGCTGCTGACCCAGCGCGGGGGTGTATCGAGCGACCATCTCAGGGTTCATCGCGAACCCACCCGCGGCGACGATGACGGACTTGGCCTTGACCGAGCCGGTTTCGGTGAAGTGCTTCCACGCGACGCCGACCACTGCGCCGCCCTTGTCGCCGTCGACGATGAGGTTCGTCCCACCCGTTTCGTAGCGGATCTGAACACCGAGTTCCGCGGCCCGCTTCAGCAGCAGGTCGATGACCATAGCCGCGCCGCCGAGTTCACCGGGCACCGGCACGGAGTGCCCGCGCGGTGCGGGCTTGGCCTGCTCACAGAACGGCCATACCTTCTCGTTGCCGGTGTAGGAAAGTCCTTCGGTACCGGGCGGGACGACGACCTTGCCGGGGTAGAAACTGCGTTCGAACTGAAAGCCCAGGCCCTCCAGCCAGTCGAAGTGTTCGACGCTGTCCTCGCAGTAGGCCCGGATCTTGTCGAGTTCGGGTTCTCTGGAGACCGCGACCAGGTACTTGTACATTTCCTCGGACGAGTCGGGGTGCCCAGTGGCCCGTTGTACCGCCGTTCCCCCGCCGAGATAGAAATGGCCGCCCGCCATCGCCGACGTTCCGCCCGCGCCTGCCGCGCGTTCGAGCACCAAGACGTTCGCTCCGGCAGCGGCCGCGCTAACCGCCGCACAGCCCCCGGCGATGCCGAAACCCAATACGACGACGTCGACGTCGTCGGACCAGGACGCCGCGTCGCGTACGTCGACGGTGGCCGGAATCTCACTGCTCACCCTTGCTCCTGCCTGATGTGGTCGAAAAACGCCTTCACGCCATCGGGTACGTAAGCGATCTCCACGTACGGGACACCGGCCTGCGGCGCCGCGAGGTAGGCGAACCGCATCCCGCCGGGCATGCGGCCCTGCATGACGACATCGGCGTCCCCGACGGTGGCCTCGGCAAGCGCGGCCGCGAAGTCGTCGGGGTCGGCGGCGTACACGCAGACGTGGTGCAGACCCGGGCCGCGGTCGTCCACGAACTCGGCGTAGATACTGTCGCCGCGCACCGGCTCGATGAGTTCGAGTTGCATGTCCCCGGCATAGCTCAGCGAAATGTGCGCCACGAAATCGGCCGGTTCTCCGCGCAGCGTGCAATCGTCGGGACCGAAATGCACGTCAGGAATCCGCACCCATTTCCTGGCACCGAGCAGGGCGCTCAGGGTTGTCTCCGTGGCGTCCAGGTCGCGTGTCACCCACGCGATCTGGACGGGAGTCCGGACGCTCATGCTCATCGACTCGCAGGATAGTCCAGTGCGCTTCGGGGCAACCGGCCCGCCGCCCGCACGAGAAGCGGTCCGGTTTCGATCGGGAGAACCGGACCGCTTCTCATGGGTGTGTCAGTCGGGAATCGTCAGGACCTGGCCGGGATGGATCAGGTCGGGGTTGGCGATCCCGCTGGCCGCGGCGATCTTCGGATACTTGCTGCCGTCGCCGTAAAAACGCTCCGCGATCGCCCACAGCGTGTCGCCCGCGATCACCGTGTAGGTGCGCGGCGCCGGCGGCGGGGGTGCCGGTGCGGGTGCGGGCTGTTCGACGGCGGCCGGGGCCACCTCGACCTTCACTTCGGGCGCGGGTGGCGGAAGCTCATCGGTGTGGGTCTTCGATGACCAGGCCGCACCATCGGCGGCGTAGAGCACCAGATTGCGATCGTCCTGCAGGACGAGCCTGACATTCTTCTTGCCCTTGGTGTCGGTGTGCCACACCGGCTTGTCGGGCGTATAAAGCACGAAATTACCGTCCTTTTGCACCTCGGCGCGAACGACGTTCTGCCCGTTGGTGTTCGTGGCCCAGATCGCCTTGCCGCGGACCGCCAAAACCAGGTTGCCGTCGGCTTGGAGGGTTACGGTGTAGGCGCCGTTGCTGGAGGTCAGCGATCCCCCTTTCTCAAGCCTTTGTCCTTCGTTGAGGGTGTCTCCCACGTCGTCGATCCCTTCTCATGTGTGGCCGGTCCGCCCGGTGGGCAGGCTTTGTCGGCACGTC
This sequence comes from uncultured Mycobacterium sp., assembly GCA_964511995.1. Taxonomy (GTDB): domain Bacteria; phylum Actinomycetota; class Actinomycetes; order Mycobacteriales; family Mycobacteriaceae; genus Mycobacterium. The sequence goes on along the minus strand of CAZEHT010000060.1, from coordinate 16,755 downwards.
ACGCCGGCAACGCCGGGGTTGAGGAATCGTTTCCGGCACGACTACGGCCGAGCTTACTGACCAACAGTTCGCTTCGGCATAGATGCACTCAGCGGGATCACCAGTCGAACCAGGGCCCAGCTTGTCCAGGGTTCGCGACAGCACATCGCGTCTCCCGCCCCTGCGTAGGGCTGGTCGAGAGACCGGCGGTGGCCTGTTTTCCCACCCTGACCAACGGTCCGGGGAAAGGAAGCATTCGTTGTTCAGAGCCCTCGTAGCTTCGCTAGGGCTGCGGGTATGGCGCGAAGCGTTTGTCGAAGCCGGCCTTACGGTCAGCGAGTTCTTGCGCCCGCTGCGCGTACGTGATGTAGACGAGGTCGCGCGGAAGCGCCTTAAGCGGGATGACCCGCGATTGCACGGTGGGCGGGTCCGTGGGTTCGATGGGCAGGCCCTGGAACCGGAGGGATATCGTGCCCTGGTTCAGTCCGCCGGTAGAAACCCAGTTCGCGACGCATTTGCCCGCGACGCAATGCGACTCCGTCGGGGAGACCACCACCGTGTAGGTCCCGTCGAGGTTGGGTCTGGCTTGCGAGATGTTCAGGGTGGTCTGCTGATCCCAGTAGTTGTCGGTCACAGTCCAGACGTTGGTCACCGGAACCACGAAGTAGGCGGCATCACCCGGATCGATCGTGAGTACCAGCGCTTCGTCGTCCGCCAGCTGGAAATACCCCGCGCTCTGCATCTGTGTCGCCAGGAACGAGGCGTTGTGAGCCGGTTCGCTCATGACATTGGGTGGCCTGAGCTCACCGGTCTCGGGGTCGGTGGTGGCCACCGCCATGTACTCGGGTTCCCTGACGAGGCCGAGGGCCATCACCACCGCCGTGATGATGCCACGCGTAAACGGCCTCATCGGCACTGGCGGCACCCGCGATACCCACGCCGTCAACAGCGGGCTCTGGACGACGATCGGCCCCAGCCCAGGGATCGCGAACCCGCCGATTTGGCTGAAGAGGCTGTTGGGAGGGCCGCTGGTGCGGATGATCGACAAGCTCATGTGGTCGTCGGTATCCCAGTCGGGGAAGGTATTTCGCACCGCGATCAATGTGGACTCGGGGGGCAGGTACAGGTGATTCGTCTGCCCGGGAGCGGTGGGGTTTTTGTCCGCCGTGATCACGAACGTGCGGTCCGGGCCAAGCTCGAGGTCGGATGCCATCAGCACGGACGCGGTGGTTCCCGATGTCCCGGTGAGCACGCTGAAAGAGGTCTCGGCTGGAGAAGCGTTGTCGGGCAACCGGCCCGCGATCGTGTAGGCCGAGGCCGCGTTGACCCCCATGAAGCGGTAGATCGTGTCGGGGTTGTCGTAGAGGATGCGTGAGCCGGTCACATCCAGTCCGTACCACGTGTGCGGCGGCGCTACCTGCATGACCGCCCTCGGGTCGTTGGAGTTGAGTATCTGCTGCTGGAACGAGGCGCCCATCGCATACTCTCTGACGGCTTGATCCAGCTGCGCGAGGTTTTCCCGGTCCGGACCCCCGACCAGAGCAAATTGCTCGTTGGCCGCCATGAGCCATCCAACTTTGAGCACCTGCTCCATTAGCCGGACCGGCAGGGTGTTCAACGTCTCGGTTGCCTCCTGCTCGGCGGAGATCTGTACCGGTGTGCCCAGGGGACTCACCCCGAGGGCCGGGTGTAGTACCGCTGACCCGACGACCGCCGCGGGTTTCCTGACGGCTTGGATGCCAGAGACTTCGAGCTCGCGGCGCGCAAATCCCGCCATGGCCAACAGCGCCGGTAATTGCGGAGGCACGGCGGGATCACCGGTATCGCGAGGAGCAAGAACCAGCGTAGACAGCAGGGGAGCCACCACGCGCTTGACGCTCGGCTGCGGCCTCGGCGCAGTGCTCGCGGCGGCGGACGACAATCGGACCGGCGGGGTGGTCGTGTCCCTCGACGTGACATTCGGCGTCACAAGCCCCTGGGTGTGCTCCCCCGGTCGGCCGGCGTCCAAAGACGCCCACGGTTGCCGCACGCCACGCCACGTACGCGCGGCGGGCGCCGGTGGTGAGTCCAACCCGCGCCGAGATGACGACTTCGCGCCGGGGACGCGGACAGCGGATGGCGGCCGCTCACTGCTGTCGTCAACACGCGAAAAACGTAGGCGCTGCTTTTTCGACAAGCGTTGCGGACGCGGTTTGTTCGACGTCGAATTATCCGACTTCAGCGCTGACGAACCCGGCGGCGAGTTCTCCGATTGCGACTTGGAGGTGGTCGTACCTTCGTCATCGGCCAGAGCGATCGCCGGGTTGCTGGCCACTAATGCCGCTCCGATTCCGAGCGCGACTGCCAACGCACCTAGGCCGCCGACAAACGGCGCAGAGGTAACTCCGGCGCGAACGCCCGAGGACAAAAGCTGGGCATGTTGCGTTTCCATGGAAAGGTTCCTTTCCGGGAAGGCCTCGTTACCAAAAAGAAATGTTACTGCCAGGTGAATGAATTTGGGATCGGGATGGATTTGGGACGGAATCGATGGACAGTTGGGTCGTAGAGCGAGCCCGGAAGCCTTCGAAACCGTCGACCCCGACGTCGTCACACTGGCAGACCTACGTGTGGCGGGCGCGCCCCGGTGAACCTGGCCGCCACCGGGCCGATCACCGCGAGCAGAAATACGTACGGGGTGGCGATCGCCTCCACTGACGGCACCGTCTCGCCCACCAGCCCGATGATGACCAGCGAGAATTCGCCGCGCACGATGAGGATCGTGCCCGCCCGGAGCTGGCCCTGACGGCCCACGCCTTCGTTGCGGGCGGCGAACATCCCTGCGGCGACCTTCGTCAACGCGGTCACGACCGCCAGCACCGCGGCTGCCGGAAGCATCGGGATCAGCTGTTTGGGGTCTGACGCCAGGCCGATCGCGAGGAAGAACACCGCCGCGAACAGGTCACGCAGCGGGGAAAGCACGGTGCGGGCGCGCCGGGCGGTCTTGCCCGTCAGGGTGAGTCCCACCAGAAATGCACCGACCGCCGCGGACACGTGAATGTATTCGGCGAGCGCCGCGACGATCAACGTCATCGCAAGGATGCGCAGCAGCAGCTGCTCGTCGTCGGGATGGGCGATCAGCCGCCCGACGTGGTGGCCCCACCGGTAGGAGGCGGTAAAGGCGACGACGAGGGCAGTGATCGCGATGCCCATACCGCTGATGGCGTGCAACCAGGTTTCGCCAGCCGCGAGGACGGCCAGCAGCGGCAAATAGGCCGCCATCGCGAAGTCCTCGAGGACCAGCACCGAGAGCACGGACGGAGTCTCGCGGTTACCGAGCCGCTGCAGATCGCTCAGCAGCCGCGACACCACGCCGGACGACGAGACGTAGGTGATGCCGGCCATCGCGACGATGCCCACCGCGCCGAAGCCCAGCAGCAATCCCGCCACCGCGCCCGGCGTGGCGTTGAGGATCAGATCCACCCACGCCGACGGGAGGTGACGGCGCAGGCTGGCGGCGAACTCGGCGATGGAGAATTCCAGGCCCAGGGTGAGAAGCAGCAGGACCACGCCGATGGAGGCGGAGGCACCGATGAAGTCGTTGGCCGCGGGCACCGGCACGACGCCGCCCTCACCGAGGGCCAGCCCGGCCAGCAGATACAGCGGGATGGGCGAGAGCGCAAAACGTCGGGCGAGGGTGCCCAGCACGGTCAGCACCGCCAGGATTGACCCGAGTTCGAGAAGTAGTGCCACCGAGTTGTGCACGGCCGCAGCCTGTCGCCGGTAGGTGGTCTGTGTCGGTTCTCTGCCGCTAACCCTTCTCGATGATCCGGGTGACCATCTTGATCCCTTCGGCGGTGCCGATGACCACGAGCACGTCGCCGGCACGAAGGGGTTCGGCCGGGCTCGGCGAGGGCAACACCTCCTCCTCGCGCACGATCGCGACGATCGACGCGCCGCTGCGGGTGCGCCCGTGGGTGTCGCCGAGGGGGCGGTCGGCGTACGGGCTGCCCGGCCGTACCGACACCTGCCCGGCCTCCAGACCCGGCACTTCGCGGGTCAGATCGGCGAACCGCTCCGCGATGCGGGGCGCGCCCAGGATCTGGGCCAGCGCGTCGGCCTCACCCTCGGTGAGCCGGAACAGGCGCTGGGCGGCGTCGAGGTCATCGGCCGCGTAGAGCACGACCTCGAAATCGCCTGTGCGCTTGGCAATCACACCGATTCGTTCGCCATCGGAATTGTCGAATTCGTAGCGCAGGCCGACACCGGGCAGCAGCACTTCCTTGACTTCCATCCCGCAATGATCGTCTATCGGTCGCCAATCGGGGGACACGTCCGAAAACGGCGTTCAGCCCGTGGCCCCGGCGGTGGTCGGGACGTTGGCCGCGATCTGCCGCGGCGCCCAGCCGGGCGGGCCGAAAACGTAGCCGAGCCGGTCGCGCAGCCCGCTGGCCGCACGCACATCGTGTGCGATGGCGGCGTACTCGTGCGTTTGCAGCAACCAGATGTTGAACGTCTCGACGGGTTTGGTCAGTCCGTAGTGCGGGCGGAATTCCTCGGGCTGGAACGTGCCGAACAAGCGATCCCAGACGATGAAGATGCCACCGTAGTTCCTGTCGAGGTACTCGGGGTCCCGGCCGTGGTGGACGCGGTGATGCGACGGTGTGTTGAACACGAACTCGAGGGGTCGCCACAGTTTTCCGATGCGCTCGGTGTGCACCCAGAACTGGTAGATCAGGTTCACCGAGAAGCTGGCGAACACCATCCACGGCGGAATGCCCAGAAGCGGCAATGGAATCCACATGAGTATCTCACCGCTGTTGTTCCATTTCTGGCGCAACGCAGTGGCGAAATTGAAGTACTCGCTGGAGTGGTGGGCCTGGTGGGTCGCCCAGATCAGCCGGACCCGGTGCGCGCTGCGGTGATACAGATAGAACAGCAGGTCCACTCCGACGATCGCGATGACCCACGTGTACCAAGCGGTCGCCGGCAGATGCCACGGCGCAACATATGCGTAGATCGCCGCGTATCCCAGCAGGGCGATGAACTTCCACGCCGCGGTCGTCGCCACCGATACCAGGCCCATCGAGATGCTGGCCCAGGCATCTTGGCGATGGTAGGCGCCCGACGAGGGCCGGGCGGAGTCCTCGATGTGCTCCAGCTTGCGCGCGGCGGTCCATTCGATCGTCAGCAGGAAAAGGAAGAACGGCACGGCAAAGAGCACCGGATCCCGCATTTGTGGCGGCAGGACCGATAGGAAGTCGGCGATGGCGTCCACGCGGTCAATCTTAACTCCGACGATGTTTTATCACTGATCCGACCACCTGCACGACTTTGGCCGCTCAGAGTTCTCTCGTATATTTCTAACAGCGAATATGGCGGGTGATGCCGCCCCGGGTGCCCCAGAGGAATGCCATGGCGGTCGAGCATCTGTCTACCGACGACGACTACCTGCTGGGCCTGACGGCCAAGTATCTCGCCCGCGACGATGTCGCGCCCCGGCACGACTACGGACACCTGCCCGGCGATCCGCGGGCCGCGATCCTGGAAGGCTGGCGGTTCCCGTGGGTGGACGCCTATTACGAGCCCCCCGATGACCCCGCCGATCCCTCCCAGCGGTTCAACGCGGTGACGTTCCTGCACGCCGCGCAGCGCGGTCACACGGGTGTGCGCGCCGAACTCATCGGCAGCTTCGCCGAACTGTACGAACCGATTGCCCTCAAACCCGTTGCCGATACCCACTATTCAGCGGTCACCCTGAAGATACCCAAGGGGCAGGTGCACTACTACAAGTTCCGTGTCGACGGTCAATGGCAGCTCGACGCGATCAACCCGCAGCGGGTCACTCTCGACAACGGCGTGATTTGGTCACGCATGTTTACCTGGGGCGCCACCGCGCGCATCACGTTGGAGCGTTGGGAGGCAAAACTTCTCGAACGACTCTCCAGCCACATCTTGCCGTTTCGCACGGTGGACGGCCAGGAGTTCATCTCGCGGATCTACGACACGCGCGATCCCACCCGGCCGCCGCACGCCTATCGCCTCGACGAGAGCGTGGGGGCCGTCAACTTCATCGACAAACTGCTCGCCCGTGAGGAGGCCCACCACCTCGTCGACTATCGCATCTGCCTGGAGCTCATCGACCAGCTGCTGCGCCGCCGCAACCCGGTGACCGAACCGACGAAGCTGCCGCGCGAACTCTACGCGCAGCTCTACCAGCAGATGGGGACGGGCAACCTGGCAGGGTGGGACTACAACCGGTACTCCAACCCCCGCTACTTCCTTCAGCTGCTGCGTCGGCACGTGCTCACCGGCGCGTTCTCGCATCCGCGCTACGGCGGCAACCCCTTGACGCTGGGCTGGAAATACCTCGAAGAGCGCTATCGCGACGCCGGCGGGTCCACGCTGTTCGACTGGGCGCGAGCGATCGAAGAGCCGTTGGGCCGCAACACTTCCTACCACGGGTGAGAGAGGGCCGTTGATGGACAGCTTCGACGTGGTGATCATAGGCAGCGGAGCGGGCGGAGCGCCGATCGCACACCGGCTCGCGAACGCCGGAAAATCGGTGCTGGTCTTGGAGAAAGGCCCGCTGTTGCGCACACAGGCCGAACACCCGCTCGGCGTGTCGGATTTCCGCCGCGACGAGCTGCTCGCCACGGGCGCCGAGAAGCGGCTGACCCTGCCCGGCATCGCCAACCGAGGGGAAGCGTTCTACTCCAGTCACATCGAGCCCGACCTCAACGACGAGCCGCACATCTACGAAGGTGCCGACGGCCGGGACCGGGCAACGATCGAGGGCTATACGGCCCAGGCCGTGGGTGGCGGCACCCAGCTCTATGGAGCGGTGTCGTTGCGGTTCTCCGAGCTGGACTTCGCGCTGGCGAGCTTCAACGCCGATCGCAACGACCTGCTCGACGACCCCAACGGCGACGTCAGGCGGCACGCACGCGACTGGCCGATCGGCTACGCCCACCTGGAGGCCTATTACTGCGAGGCCGAGCGCCTGATCGGCATCAACGGAACCCGCGCCAACCAGGGCAAGACGTTCTCGGCCGTGCACTATCAGACGCCGTACGCGCCCAACCCGATCAGCAACTTCGTCGCGGTCGGCATGGACGCGCTGCGCATGCCGCGCTACCGAACGCCGCTGGCGGTCATCACCGAGGATCATGCCCCGTCGGGGCGCCGGGTTCCGCCCGGGCCGGAGCCCGCCAAAACCGGCTACGTCAACCGTTACGGTGACCCGCTGGGACTCAAGTCCAACACCTGGGTCGCGCTGCTGCGACCGCTGATGCCGATGCCGAATTTCACCTTGCGGGCCAACTGCGTGGTCACCCATCTCGAAGCCACCGGCGACAAGGTCACCAAAGTCGTGTATCGGGATGCCGCCGGCCGCCCGGTCGAAGTCGCCGGAGGCTTGATCGTCGTTGCCTGTTCAGCTATCGAGTCGGTGCGCCTGCTCAAACTCAGTGCTGAACTCGACCCCGGCTTCGGTTCGCGCATCGATGGCAACGGGCTGCTTGGGGCGTTCTTCCTGACGCACTGCTTCGGCGGCGCAGAGGCGATAATGCCCGACCGCTACGACAAGAGCATCACCCTGGATTCGGACTGGGCGACCGATGCGTGCGCGTCCTCGGATTTCCTGCGGGCCAACGGGCTGTGGGCGGGCGGGGCGATCTACAACAACACCTCCGACCAAGCGCTGCCGATCTCCCTCGCCCGAACGCACGGCAGCCAGGACCTCGACACGATCTGGAAGAGCTTCATCGACGACACCGACCTCACCGGCGACAAGCTCAACCAGTTCTTCGACGCCAACCTCGGCACCAGGCTGTCTGTGAGCTTCATGGCCAACCAGGTGCCGCTACCCACCAACCGCATCGAACTGCACCCGAGCATCACCGACAAGTGGGGACGGCCGGTGGCCTACGTCCGGAAGGGCTGGCACAGCCACGACATCCGCCTGATGAACGTGTTCGCCGACCAGTGCCGGCGGGTGCTGGCCTTCGGCGGTGACGGTGGCATCGGCAACTACCCCGTGTCGGAGTTCGGTGCGGTGTACGCCGCCGAGAACGCCCGCGCTCGCATCGCCAACCATATCTTGGGCGGCGCCCGGTTCGGCACCGACCCGGCGGACTCCGTGCTCGACCCGAGCTGCCGCGCTTGGCAATTCGACAACCTCTATGTCACAGACGGGTCGTTCATGCCGACCTCGGGCGGAGCCAACCCGACCCTGACCATCGAGGCGAACGCACTGCGCGTCGCCGACCACCTGCTGACGAGAATCTGAGACCGCCGATGGACAGCCGCTTCAACGACATCTTCGACCTGCCGGAGAACAGCGTCTTCCGGGTCGTGATGTATCCCGACCGGATTTACCACGCCCAGTATCTCGCCGCCGCGCGCAGCCGCCGCTACCGCTACAACGTCATGGAGGTCCGTTCTCAGGTCGATCTGACCGTTCTCAAGGGAGAGGTGTACCGCGACGAGCTCTTCATGGCCACCTTCGTGCGCGTCGAGTACGGTGCCCACCGACTGGCCGAACTCGCGCGCGAGCGGGGCCGTACGCTCGGCGGCGAGCTGCTCGCCTGGATCAAGCTGCTGCCCGACGAACCCGCGCGGGCGGTCGACGCGATGGTGCGCCTGCATTACGACAAGCAGGTCGACGCGTACCAAACCGAGCTGTGGAGCACGTTGGACGGTCCCGACGCCACCCCGCACGATTTCATGGTGCTCGACCTGATGGGCTGGCGGGGGGTGATCACCCACATTCCCGCATTCGAACCCGCGCTCGCCGACATCAAGGCCGTCCGGCGCATAGAGATCGCCTGCCGCGAGAACGACCGCGACCTGCCTTCGGGATACACCATCGGCAACCCGCAGTGGGACAACAACTACATGCGAAACTTCCAGGCGCCCAACACCGACGAGCCCAGCTCGCCGGCCAACACCGTCGACGTGAGCAACTACCTCATCGACTTCCGGCGCGGCTGGTACCTCAAATCCGACGATGTGCGGCCCGTGCGATACCGCAACCCGCTGATGGAAGGCGACGATCCGGAACGTCACGACGACAACGTCATCGAGATGCGCTGGATCCTGCAGCGGGAGCTCGGCGCCAACCTCGTGTTCTTCCACGAAGTGCGCATCCCGCCCGGCAAGACCGAGGGCACCCATCGCCACATCGGCAGCGAAGAGCTCTACTACATCGTCGAGGGTCAGGGCATCGCCTACCTCGGTGAGTACGACGACCCCGCGTTGCCGCACATGCCGGTCGTGGAACGGTCGATATTCGGGGTCGGTACGCGCCGCGTACGTGAGTTGCCCGTCGGTCCCGGGCACGTGATCTACACCAAAAGCGGCGGGATTCACGGTATCCGGAATCCGGGTGCCACGCCGCTGCGCTTCGTTGCCTTCCTCTACCACAGCGCATAAGGGAACCGACCATGGAACTCGTCCACTCCGACCAGGTTTTCCGTGTCCCCGGGGGAACCCAGCCCGACTACAACCGGGGCAACACGCTGATCCGGCTGTTGTCGGTTATGGAGACCCACGGATTCGCTTGCGGGCGTGGCCAATACCTGGGCGAAACGTTGGAGTGGCTGTTTCCGTTCGACTTCCTGGAACTCTACGGTCCGGCGGGTTCGAATGCCGATCAGCTCGACGTCGGCATGCAGGACAACAAGACCGACTTCCAGAAGCAGAACGTGCGCGACTTCCGTCTCGGCGACACCGTGCTGTGCCGCGGATACGTCGTGGCCGGCTTACAGATCGTTCCGTTCCTGCGAATCAGCTACCGCGCGGGACCCGACTCGTTGCTGGCGCGGGCCAGTGGCGACGTGCTGGGGCCGACGATCAAACTGCATCTGAAGGTCGGGGCCAACGCAACCGGCCAGTTGATCGACGTTCCCTACGACCCGGTAAGCGATCGCTACGCCGTGGAACTCTGGGGCTACCCGTTCGGTGATCTCCGCTCACTGCTCGACCCCGCCGGGCGCGACTCATTGGACCGGGGGGCGCTGGTGGTCCGCAACGACCTGATCCAGGGCACTCTCGGTGACTTCGCTCGTGACGGTCTCGACGACGTCCATATGGTGGAGGTCGCGCCATCACACGCCATGCACCCGGTGCTGCCGTTGCACGTCGAATGCGCGTGGGCCGATTCGTCGGCGAGGTTCTGGGATTCCCGAGGGGGCTCCAACCACCACTACGAGTTCGCGATGATCGTGCGCGGCTGGGACCAGTACCTGGCCGCGGGCGTCAGTCCCAACCCGCACGGCGGCGTCGGCTTCCTGGAGTATCGCAATCTGTTGTCGAACTACGGTCGTTACGCCGGGCGCAACGAACTCGGGCGGGAGTTCGACGCCTGGAACTTCAACGCCCACGGCCACAAGGACCACAGCAATGGCGCCGAGAGGTTCATGGCCGTCGACTACATGGACATGCACCTGCTCAAGCCCGAATGCGGCATCGGTCTGCACCGCCACCGCGACAACCAGGAAGTGTTCTTGATGATGGACGGCCGTGCCTACATGGTCGTCGGCGACTGGACGCTACGTCCTTGGCGGGAACGCTGTTTCGAACTTCGCACGCTGCGCGCGGGCCACTTCGCGATGCTCAAGGGCGGGCAGCTGCACGGTTTGATGAACCCAGGCGACACCGACTTGTCGCTGTTCATGTTCGGCGGCTACGACTGACGTCGGGCACCGCGTAGCCACGGTGGAAATCCGGGTATTCGAATACTCGCGCGCACGAGACTCCCGCGGGGGTTTGATGGGTATGGGAACCAAGCACCCAACCCGCAATCCGCACAGGAGACACACATGGCGGCCAAGAGCGCGACCGACGAACACCGCACGCAGGCGGTGAAACCGCCCCGGGCACGAGCTGGAGAAGCAACCAAGAAGGGGGCCCGCAAGGGCAAGGTCGGTGGCCAATCCGGTGCTGCCGAGACGGTGAGTGCGGCCGGTGAAGTCCTGCGCCCCGCGCGGGCCCAGAGCGCGGCCGTCCCGCTGGCGGCCTTCCTATCCGGAGCGGGCACCCTCAAGCTCGACCAGCGCAAGCTCCTGGTGGACCAGGCGATGCTGCTGCTGGAGGAGAACTACGTCCATCTGCCGCTGAAAGTCGCGATGCACGCGGTGAATCCGCTGCAGCGGCTGCGGGTGATGCGATCCGGGCTGGAACGCCAGACACCGCAGACGATGGAGCCGGAGTGGCTGTTTCACCGGCAGATGTCGAGCATCTTCCATTCCGTCCGCGACCTGCACACGAACTACCTACTGCCGGCACCGTTCTCGGGAAAGGTGGCTTACCTGCCGTTCAGTATCGAGAAGTGCTTCGAGGGCGACGACGAGCTCTACATCGTGACCAGGGTCATGACCGGCTTCACCGCGCCGCAATTCGGGCTGGGGGCACAGGTCACCCACTGGAACGGAACCCCCATCGCCCGCGCCGTCGCGCTCAACGGCGCCCAGTTCGCCGGCAGCAACGAGCCGGCCAATCTGGCCCGCGGTCTGGAGTCGCTGACCCTTCGGCCGCTGAAGATGCAGTCGCCGCCCGATGAGGACTGGGTGACCGTCAGCTACAAAGGCCTCGACGGAACCGAACAAGAGCTGCGCCAGCAGTGGAGTATCACCGAAAACCTGCCGCCGATGGCGGACCTCGACGCGGTCAGCACCACTGCTGCCTCGATGGGGCTGGATCTGGACTCGGACGAGAAGACACGGGCCAAGAAGCTCCTCTTCATGCCCGAGGTCATCGACCTGGAACAGGGCCAGACGTCGGCTCACCTGTCCGAAGCGGTGGCGGTGCGCGCAGCCGACGTGCCCACGACCATGCCGGGTGTATTCCGGGCGCGGCAGGTCGACACCGCACACGGAACGTTCGGGCACGTGCGCATCTTCACCTTCAGCGTGGACGATCCGGTGGCATTCCGAGACGAATTCGTCCGGCTGGCCGCGGCGTTGCCCCAGAACGGCCTGATGGTCGACGTGCGCGACAACGGCGGCGGTCACATCTTCGCCAGCGAGTTCACCCTGCAGACGATGACGCCGCGCCGGATCTCGCCGGAGCCGGTGCAGTTCATCAACACGCCGCTGAACCTGCGCATCTGCCGCCGCCACAAGGACAACCCGGTCGGCATCGACCTGGGACCGTGGTTCGAATCGCTCGACCTGGCAACCGAAATCGGGGCGGCTTATTCTGCAGCGAAGCCGATCACGCCCGAGGACGGCGCCAACGATCTGGGCCAGACCTACCATGGACCGGTCGTGCTCATCACGAATGCGCGGTGCTACTCGGCCACCGACATCTTCGCCGCCGGGTTCGCCGACCATGCGATCGGCAAGATCTTGGGAGTCGACGACAACACCGGGGCGGGTGGCGCGAACGTCTGGACTCACGGCCTGCTCGCGGCGTTGCTCCAGCAGCCGACGCCGGCCGATGCCACGTCGCCCTACCGGCCGCTGCCCAACGGTGCCAACATGCGGGTGTCGATCCGGCGGACTCTGCGGGTTGGCCAGCTGTCCGGGACCCCGGTGGAAGACCTCGGGGTGCGACCCGACACCGTCCACAAGCTGACCCGAAACGACCTGCTCGCGGGCAACGCCGACCTGCTCGACGCCGCCGGGAAACTGCTTGCATCCATGCCCGTGCGCCGCCTCGATGTGGATACGACCCTGACCGCCGGCACGCTGACCGTAGGGGTCGACGCGGACGGGATCGACCGGGTGGACCTCGCGCTCGGCGGTCGTCCCCACGGCTCCTACGACGTCGGCGCCGACCCGCTCAGCGTCGAGATCGACGGCGTGTCCGCCGGTGCGCTGCTCAGAGCCGACGGCTACTCGGGCGGAGAACTTGTCGCGTCCCGGCGGGTTACGGTCTGACGCCTCGGCGTCGGGATGATCCGGCATAGATTTGGGGTCGGGTGGTTCGGCCGTGGTGGGTGACGGATGACGGATGGGGCGGTGCCGTCGCTGGTCGGCGAGTGGGCTAAGTCGAGCGGATCGCCGTGTGCGGACAAGTATCCCGATTCGCTGACCTTCGCTGGGGGCACCTACCGCGGCGCCCGGGGGCCCACGCAGGGCTTCGTGTGCTGGGACGCCGGCAGCTACCGGCTCGAGGACGGCCCCACCCTGATGCTGACCACCGCAACCGACGAACTGGTGCGCTACCGCGTCGAACTCACCGCCGACGGGCTGACCGTCACAGACCCCGACGGCTGCGTGTTCGCCTATCGCCGGCTCACCCCGGCGGCACCCGGGGCACCACCGCGCCCGGCCCCGTAATCGGTTTCCCCAGCGGGCGGGCGGCGGTCGCGGGAGGCCCACCGGGCGTGTAGGCCGCCGCCAGCAGCCACGCCGGCCGACTGCGCAGCCGCGTAAACGATGCCGGCAGAGCGGCTTTCACCACTGCGGACCCTCCGGCCGCAAGCTCGAAGCCGACAGCGGCCGTGGCTGACGGGAGGTAATCTCCGGGCCAAACGAACCGGCCCCGCCGGGGCACCGCCAGCCGGAAGGTCACGACGAAATGGCGAGCCGGCGCGGGGCCGTGATTGGCGACTCGGGCGAACAGCCAGTTCATCCGGCCGGCGATCGGGTGCTGATGGGCGGTCCCGCCGTCGTCGTGGTGGCGGATCCACACGTCGGGCAACGCGCTTGCCGGCGCGGGCGCCAATGCCAGCACCGGTCCGGGGTCCGGCTGGGCGAACCCGAATACCCAATGGTGAAAATCGTCCACCACGTCGATGGCTCCGGAGCGGGACACCAGATGGGCTTCGAGTGCCTCCGTCGTCGTCGGCCGAGTGAGGTGATCGCGGTAAAACCGGCTCATCAATGCCCCGAGCACGTCCGCGCCCAGGCGTGCGGCGACACCTTCGAAGAACCGTTCGCCGTCGGTATAGGCCGCCGCCGGTGTCACGCGCGAGTACGGATTGCGGGTGGCGAGCGCCCGAGGCGGCTCGGTTGTGTCGAATGCCCGCGTGGCCGACGCACCGTTGTCGTGGTAGACATTCCACCCTTCGTCCCACCAGCCGTCGGCCTGGCCGGCGGGTTTCACGCCCCGGCCCCACCACGAGTGAAACGCTTCGTGGCGCAATGTTTCCGGTTCCGCCGTGCACGCACCGTCGTATTCCATGCCGCCGCGGATGAGGAACGCCAGGAAGCGGTCCCGGTGCGCATAGCGGCCGATTTCTCGGACGTTGTCCTGCAGCCATCCCGTCAGGGTCGGCAGGGTGGCGCTCAGATCGACGGGGTTGGACCGGAGCTTGACCAGCCGCACCGTCACGGGGGTGTCGCTGCCCGGCAGAACCACTGCGGTGCTCGCGTCCACCAGGGTGTCGGTGGCTCGCAGCTCCAGCAACGGCGACAGCGCGGTGAAGCGGACCGGGAAGGCGATGCTCCAGTGGTTGGGGCCCTTGACGGTGACGGCACCGTTGGTGATCGGCTCGTGGGCCAGCTGCGTCCCGGTGACGGCCACGTCGATCGTCAGGGCGAACTGGTCGAAGATCAGGTTCGCTGGTATCCACGACTCCAGGTAGCGGGCGGGGGCGAGGTCGGTGAATCCGAAATTGAACTGCAGGCGCGGGCCGTCGGCCCATTCGATCGCCGGCGGATACGAACCGCCCGGCGGCGAGTCCGGAAGCCCGAGCCGGTAGGCCAGGCGCAGGACATGGTGTGAGTGTGCGCGCAGCGCGATGGCGAGGACCCGCAGCTGTGCTCCCGGTCCCCCGCCGAGATCCACGGTGCGGATGTCTTCGACGGGAATGGGCGCGCCGTCCAGCCAGGCGGCGGTGATGTGTTGCCGCAGATCGAAAATCGGGAAGCCCGACGTCGGCCCGACCTCGAATCGCAGGGTCGCGTCGCCGGTGGATACGCGGGACGTGCCGTCGAATCGCAGGGTCGCGTCGATCGCGGAGATGTCGATCGGCACCGCCATCCCGCCGGGCACGGCCCGGGGTGGCGGTGCAAGATCGAAGTTCGTCGTCACGGTGACTTAGCGGGATTTGCCGCGCCTGCGCATGGTCGCGGAATTGGCAGCCCCCTGGAGCGACTGGGCCGCCCGCTCGGGGTGGGGCAGCAGCCCGGCGAAGCCGGCCAGAAGCCTGGGCTGTTCGCCTTCGACACTCTCCAGCGGGGCCAACCGTCGGACGGCCTCGGTGAGGTGGTACGCGTCGCCGCCGAGTGCAACCCATTTGCCGACCTCGGGAGTCATCACCAGCCCGGTCGCCTCGTTGTCGGCGTTTGACGTCGGGAATTCGACGAACAGCTCCGCCTCCTTCTGCACGCCAACGGGTATACCGCCCGCCGACCATGTCACCGCGACCGACAATCGGTACCGGCCCGGGTTGGGGAACGCGAATCCCTCCGAATCCCAGAACACGCGGTGGCTGGCCGACACTGATCCGTCGGCGTCGAGCACCGTGAGTTTGGCGCTCTCACAGGCGATGACGAAAGGACGGAAGGTCCGCTGGGTGCCGCTGGAGTCGGTGACCGAGATCGTCGTGAACAACGCGCCCAAACTGACGTCGTTCGGGACGATCAGCTGGCCCTGGGTGTGATTGGTCAGTGTCCAGCCCACCTCGACAGGCTGTCCGAGGGCCACCGGACCCTGCGGGACAGTCACCGCCAGGTCGAGTTCGGCCGGGTCGAACTGGTTGTGGTTGGCGGCCTGCGGAACCGAGTTGCCGAACCACGACGCAAAGGGCCAGCCGCCGGGCCTGATGACCGGATCGGGCATGTGGTTGAGGTGATGACGCACATTCGTGTTGACCGCCAGGTTGATCTGGTCGGGGAACACGCCCGGCGCACCCGACGCGGGCCCGCCCAGGACGTCGGCGACGCTGGGCGTGGTGGTCATGATCGAGTTGTCGGCGGCCGTCTCCTGCTCCTGGTGGATCTGATTGAGCGTGTGGGTGATTTCGTGGGTGGCGCTGCGCAGGTAGGCCCGTGTGATATCGCGCTGCTTCTTGTTCGCCGCCGCACCGAAGTTGGAGGAGTCCGACGTGGGGTAGCCGTCGTCGGAGAAGCTCGCGCACCCCTCGCGGGGTACGGCGATCTGGTCGTACATCACGCCGCGGCCGCAACCGAGTTTGGCCGGCACCACCATGAGGTGGATTCGCCACTCCTTGTCCAGGTCGGTGCTCGGGTTGCGGTGCGCGCTCATCAGGGCATGTAGGTCGGCGGCGTTCCAGCATTCGGCGGCCGAGACTCCCGGCGGCACCGGCAGATCGGTCTCGTTGGTGATGACCGACAGTTCCCAGCCGTGTTTGGCGTAGATCGTGTCGAAATACTCCACTCCCCCGCCACCGTCGGGAACCGGTGCCGGGGCGACGGCGCCGGCGAGCGTGTCCAGTTCGATGGTCACCGTGCGGAAGAACTTGGAGACCCACTGCAGTGTCACCCGTCCCTTGACGACGCCGGCCTCGACCCAGGTGCCCTCGAACCTGGGTCCCGCGAACGGCAGCGCGGGCGCGGAATTCAGCAGCCGCATCGACACCTTCCGGCTTGCCGACGTGGGGAAGGACCCCTTGAAGCTGCCCGCTGCGGGATGGGTGTAGAAGAACTGGTCCACGTCCAGCCTCAGCCCCGTCGGGAGAGGCGACGAGGTAACCGAGATGACCTTCAAATACGAGTGGTAGTTGGCGCGCGGGAATATCGGGATGCGTTGCCTCGGAAGGATTCTGCCGGCCACAGGCGTGCTGGCCGCCGCGGCCGCCGAAGGCTGTGGCGCGTTGGCGCCGACCGCCGGCGCCGACGCGTCGTGCGGGCTGCCGCCCGGCGGGATCAGGTACAGATCGCCGCT
>CAZEHT010000059.1:0-23847 GCA_964511995.1 uncultured Mycobacterium sp. | reverse complement strand
TAGCTAACTAAACTAAACGGCATTGCATTTGCCGAACGGCACGCCCTGCGTCAGGTCGGCCTTACCGAAGATTCGTCCCAGGAACACCTTGAATGCCGCGATACGGCAACGCTGAGCAGCGGAGCAGAGCCGCGGAGGTTAGAACGCATGGGAGACATCTGCCCACGCGGCTTCACCACTCCCCCTAATTCTTGAGTGCCACCTACGTATTCGCTGAAAATATAGCCGCACACGGCAGTATTTGCGGTGTGAACGGGCGTAGTCGATGGCATCGCTGGGCATGCTGTATAGCAAACAATCCTCCACGTCGGCGGGCACGCTTGCGCGACGACTTCAGTGAGGCGCTCACGCCCGCTGGTTAGTGTCGTGTCCCGCCGGGTACCCGCCCCTTCGTCACGCGGCAACCGCGAAGGAGTTGTTTTTCACGATGAGCACATTCACCATCCCCGGTCTCGGCGACAAGCAGAGCGCTCAGATAGCCGAACTGTTGCAGCGTCAGTTGAGCACATACAACGATCTGCACTTGACCCTCAAGCACATTCACTGGAACGTCGTCGGTCCCAATTTCATCGGCGTTCACGAGATGATCGATCCACAGGTGGAACTTGTCCGCGGCTACGCGGATGAGGTCGCTGAACGCATTGCCACGCTAGGCTTCTCGCCTCAGGGCACGCCCGGCGCGATCGTGCGCGACCGCGAATGGGACGACTACTCGGTGGGCCGCGACACGGTCCAGGCCCATCTGGCGGCCTTGGACCTCGTCTACAACGGCGTCATCGAAGATGCGCGCAAGGCCATCGCCGAAACCGAAGAACTCGATCCGGTAACCCAGGACATCCTCATCGGCCATGCCGCTGAGCTAGAGAAGTTCCAGTGGTTCGTCCGGGCGCACCTGGAGAACGCCGGCGGCCAACTCGACCATGAGGGCAAGGTCACCGAAAAGAGCGCCGCCGCTAAGGCCCGCCGCCGCGGCGCAGCGCGGTAGCGGCCCCCTCTATCGGCCTGTCTACGTGGGCAGAGATTCTACGCAGACGACATTCGGGTGACGCCCTGCGTGGCGCGGAGTCCGGCGGACCGCGACTAGGTCTTCAGGCTCCGCCAGCGCGTTCGGCAGCAGCCGTGTCCCGGTTGAGTCGTTGCGCCCGGTACATCGACACGTTGGCTTCTCTGATCAGCAGGTAGGCAATGCCGACGCCGATCATCGCGCCGGGGATCACCGAGAACGACCCGGTCATCTCGGCCACCATGATCATGACCGCAAGCGGGGCATGGGCGACGCTGCCGAAGCAAGCCGCCATCGCGACGACCATGAAGGCGCCCGGCCCGTCGGGAACCCCTGGTGCGCCAGTCAGGTCCGCGATCCGCCAGATCGCGGCGCCGACGAATCCGCCGATCACGATTCCCGGCCCGAAAATCCCGCCGGAGCCGCCGGTGCCGACCGTCAGAGACGTGGCGACGATCTTGGCGACGGGCAGCGCCAGCACGATCCACAGTGGGATGGCGAGCAGGGTGTGCTTGTCGGCGGCCAGTTGCACCCAGCCGTATCCGCTGGACAGAATCTGCGGAATTCCCAGCGCCAGCAGGCCGACGAGCAATCCGCCGATGGTCGGGTATATGACGTTCGCGTTCGGGAACACCACCCGGCGAGTCAGCGCCACCGTCCCGTAGAACCCCTGCACGTAGAGATAGCCCACGCCCGCGGCCACGACGCCGATGAATGCGAACCAGAGCAGGTCCGCCGGTTTGAGAACGTAATCGGCTGCGATGAAACCGAACAACGGATCGAAGCCCATGAGCGAGCCGAATACCGCGTATGCGGTGGCCGAGGTGATGAAACCCGGGACGAGCGCGCGGTAGTCGAAGTCGTCCCGGTAGACGATGGAGGCGGCCAGCACCGCGCCGCCCAGCGGCGCCCCGAAGATCGCCCCGATACCCGACCCGATGCCCAGCGACACGGCCACCCGGCCGTCCGCGTCGGATAGATCCAGCCAGCGGGTCAGCATCGATCCGAACCCGGCCGAGATCTGTGCCGTCGGGCCTTCCCGCCCGGCCGAGCCGCCGGATCCGATGGTCAGGGCGCTAGAGATCATTTTGACCAGAACAGCCCGCGGGCGGATCTGGCGCGGATCGGTGTGTACAGCCTCGATGGCGTTGTCGGTGCCGTGGCCCTCGGCCTGGGGCGCGAACTTCGCGACCAACGCGGCCGACAGCAGCGCGCCTGCGGTGGTGATCAGCGGGATCGCCCAGGGCCGGGGAAACCCGGCCGACCCCGGGTCGTCACCGTCGGCGAAGGCGGTCGGAACGTCGTATCCACCGAGGTAGCCGAGCATCAACTCGCCGGTGTATTTCATCAGCAGGTAGAAAACCACCGCGCCGAGGCCCGCGATGGCGCCGATCGTCACCCCGAGGAGCAGCCATTTGCGCAGGTACCCCGAGTTGCGCACGAAGGCGCCGATCGGGCCGCCGGATTTCGCGCGCCTGTTCTCGGGCAGTGGCATGCGCCGGATGCTAGCGGGTCGTGCCGTTACACACCGTTGTCAACCGGCCGACGCAGCGCGGCTCCGGCCGGTAGGTCCGGCTTGCGGCTCAGGCGTCGAGGTCCTTCGCGACCAACTCGGCGATTTTGTTCAGCACGGCCTCGTCGTCGGAGGCCACCGTCACCGAGGCTCCGTTGCCGGCTCCGAGCGTCATGATCATCAACGCCGATCCGGCGTCCACCGGCTCTCCTCCGTCGACCGACAGCGTCACGGGTACGCAGGCCTCGCCGACGGCTTCGGCGATGATGGCCGCGGGCCGGGCGTGCAGGCCGACGGCGGATCCGACGATCACGGTCTTGCTGGGCATGTTCGTGTGCTCCTCACTGTTGGATGTCTGCGACGAGATCGACGTTATGCAGATGCTTTTCTCGAACTTTCCCGGCGCAGCGTCGGTTTCGGTGAACCTTGGGCCGACGTTACGCGGTGGCCGGTACGGTCGGCCCCAACTTCTTGCCGGAGTTGCCGGTCAACTGTTTGGCCGCGATGACCGCGGCCGCAGCGACGACGGTTCCGGCCGCCAAAGCCACCAGGAACCACAGCAGGTGGCCGATTGCGAAGAACACGAAGATGCCACCGTGCGGTGCGCGCAGCGTCACGTCGAACGCCATGATCAGCGCACCGGTCACCGCCCCGCCGGCCATCATCGACGGGATAACCCGCAGCGGGTCGGCCGCCGCGAACGGGATGGCACCCTCGGAGATGAACGACGCACCCAGAAGCCAAGCGGCCCGGCCGTTCTCCCGTTCCGGTTCGGTGAACAGCCCCGGCCGCACGGTGGAGGCGAGCGCCAGTGCCAGCGGCGGGACCATACCCGCAGCCATCACGGCGGCCATGATCTCGAACGATGCGGTGGTGGCCGCCGCCAGGCCCGCGGTGGCGAACGCATAGGCGGCTTTGTTCACTGGCCCGCCCAGGTCGAAGCACATCATCAGGCCGAGGATGACGCCGAGCAAGATTGCCGACGCACCGGACATTCCGCTGAGCCAGTTCGTCAGGCTGGTGTTCACCCAGGCCAGCGGACGGCCCAGCAGCATGAACATCAGCAGGCCTACGACCAGCGAGGCGAACAGCGGGATGATCACGACGGGCATCAGACCCCGGAACCATTGCGGCACGTTGACCCGGCTGATCCACAGTGCGGCGAAACCGGCGATGACGCCGCCGACGATGCCGCCGATGAACCCGCCGCCGACGAATCCGGCCACCGCGCCCGCGGTGAATCCGGGAGCGAGGCCTGGCCGGTCGGCGATGGCGAAGGCGATGTAGCCCGCAAGGGCCGGCACCAGGAAGCCGAACGCCAGCCCGCCGAGGGTGAACAGCACGGCCCCTACGTAGGTCAACAGTGGGTTGACGGGCTCGAGAAAGTCGGGCAGTCCCCGGAGCGGTTCGGGGAGGTTCGTCAGTGAATTGGTGGCGGCGATGATGTTGCCGAAGTTCCTGCTCTCGCCGTCGGGCGCATTGCCGACCTCGTAGCCGGCGAGCAGGAAACCGAGCGCGATCAGCAGGCCGCCCGCGGCGACGAACGGGATCATGTAGCTGACGCCGGTCAGCAGGATCTGGCGGGTGCGGGTGCCCCAGCCCACGTCCGACGACCCCGTTGATTGCTCGCCGGCCGCCACCGCCGCGCCAGCGCCCTCGACCCGGGCCGCGTTCGGGTTGTCGGCCGCAGCGACCGCTTCGGCGATCATGGTGTCGGGTTCGTTGATGGCTCGTTTGACCCCGGACGCGATCACGGGTATTCCGGCGAACCGGCCGCGATCCTTGACCCCGACATCGGTGGCGAAGATGACGGCGTCCGCGCCGGCGATGGTGGCCGCCGACAGCGGTGTGCTGCCCGAGGATCCCTGTGTTTCCACGGTGAGATTGACCTTGGCGCGTAGCGCCGCCAGTTTCAGTGCGTCGGCGGCCATGTAGGTGTGCGCGATACCCGTCGGGCACGCCGTGATCGCCACGATGGACTTGGTGGCGGCCGCTTCGCCGGCCGACGGTGCGGCGACCGGGGCGGGAGCCGGCGGGGCAGCGGCCGGCGGGGCCGGATTGACGACGCCGTCCACCAGCGCGACCACGTCGGCTGACGAGGCTGCGCCGCGCAGGGATTGGACGAAGTCCGGCCGCACGAGCGCGCGCGCCAGGCTCGACAGCAGCTTCATGTGCTCGGCCCCGCCGGATTCCGGCGCGGCGATCAGGAACACCAGATCGGCCGGGCCGTCGGGCGCCCCGAAGTCGACCGGCGGCTGCAGCCTCGCGAAACCGATGCTGGGCGTATCGACATAGGGGGAGCGGCAGTGCGGGATGGCGATGCCACCCGGCAGCCCGGTTGCCGACTGCCCTTCGCGTGCCAGGGCCGCGGCCGTCAGGCCGCCGCGGTCGGTGGACCGGCCGGCGTCGGCGAGCGCATCGGCGAGCCGGCCGATCACGGCTTGTTTGTCGGCGCCGGCGTCTACGTCGAGCAGCACGAGATCGGATGTGGTGACGGGTGGAGGGTGATTGCTCATAAACGCGCTTTCCTCAAGTGTTCTCGGGTTGCGAAGCTTTGATCAGGAGGTGATCGGCGTGATCCGTACCCCCTCGAGGTCCAATTGGGCAGGTGACGGCAGAGCCGAGCCCGGAAGGGCGGCCGCGGCACTGCCGTAGGCGACCGCCATCTGAAGCCGACCCCCCGAGTCGGCGCCGCCGACATCGGCGCGCACGTAACCCGCCAGCGAGGAGTCGCCCGCACCGACGGTGCTGCGCGGCGCGATGGGCGGGGGTTTGGCCAGCCAGGCTCCGGCACTGTCGACCAGTACGGCACCCGCCGCTCCCAGAGTGGCCAGCACGGCACCCACGCCGCGCGCCACAAGTTCGCGCGCCGCGGTGACCACTGGCCCGGGATCACCTTCTTTGACAGCGGATTCCAGCTCTTCAGCAGACCGCCCGGCCAGCCCGGCGAGCTCCTCGGAGTTCGGTTTGATGAGGTCGGGTGCGGCATCGCCGAACGCGTCGGCCAGCGCCGCCAGCGGCCCTTCCGAGGTGTCGACGGCCACCTTGCAGTCGTGGCCGCGCAGCCGCGCGACCAGCTCGGCGTACCAACCGTCCGGCGTGCCCGGTGGGAGGGAACCCGACAGCACCACCCAACTGGTCCCCGCAGCCCGGTCGACAACCGCGGCCGCCAGCGCCTCCAGGTCGGCTTCGGTGAGCTTGGCTCCCGGTTCGTTGACCTTGGTCGTCGTGCCATCTGGCTCGGTGATGGTGAGGTTAGTGCGCACGGCGCCGGCGATCGCTACGGGCGCGGCGACGACACCGGAGGTGGCGAGAAGCGTCAGAAACGGGTCGCCGGCCGCGGCGGGCAGCACGGCGACGACGTCGAGACCGGCGAGGGTGAGTGCGCGCGCCACGTTGACGCCCTTGCCGCCGGGCTCGCTGGACACCGATTGGGCCCGGTGCACCGCGCCGCGGACGAGCTTGGACCCGAGTGTTACGGTGCGGTCGATGCCGGGGTTGGGGGTGACGGTGACGATCACGGCTCGACCTGCCCGGCCGAAACCACCTCGACGCCGCGCTCGGTGAACCGAGCCCGGTCGGCGTCGGTGATCTCGGCATCGGTCACGAGCGTGTCGACCTTCCTGATCGGTGCGAAGCTCACGAGTTCCTCCTGTCCAATCTTCGACGAATCAACCACGGCCACAACGTAATTGGCGCAATCCACCATCGCGCGTTTGACCGCGGCCTCGTCGCTGTCGGGCGTGGACAGCCCGTGGGTCACGCTGACGCCGTTGGCGCCGATGAAGGCGACGTCGATACGCAGCGTGTCGAGCGCCTGCAGTACCGGATCGCCGACGGCGGCCTGGGTGATACCCCGCACCCGGCCGCCGAGGAGATGCACGGTCACCGACGGCATCGCTGACAACCGCGCGGCGATGGGGACGGAGTTCGTAACGACCACGAATGCGCGATCCGTGGGCAGCAGCGCCGCGACGCGCGCGGTGGTCGTGCCCGCGTCGAACAGCACGCTCGCGCCGTCGCGAGGGAAGTACTCGGCAGCCGCCAGGGCGATCGCGTCCTTGTGGCGGGACCGCGTGGCCTCACGTTCGCCGACACCGGATTCGACGGCGTAGATGGCCCTCGCGGGTACCGCGCCTCCGTGTACCCGGCGAAGCACTCCCGCCCGGTCGAGGACGGCAAGGTCTCGGCGCACCGTTTCGGTCGTGACGGAGTACGTCTCCGCGAGTTCGGCAACGGAGGCGCGACCACGTGACATCACCAATGACGCGATCGCCTCCTGGCGCTCCTCGGGGTACACCGTTCTCCAATTGCGTGGAATCGAAAGCCGTAATGTGTGGATATATGTGGTTTTACGTCTATATATGTGGAATTGTCAAGAACATCTTGTAACCTACTTCACATGACTACGTTCTCCGAGTCTCCGTCACTGCCCCCTGTGATCGGCCCCGAACCCGGCACGATCCTCGCCGGGGTGCCTGTCGTTCCCGGCGTGCAATACGCGTCGGTGATACGGCCCGGACGTCATCCGGTCATCGACGGCATCGGTTCCGCGCCCGATGTGCCCGAGGGTGAGCGCGAACCCGAGGTGGGCCGGTTCACGGCCGCCGCGTCGGCCGTCGCGGGCCGATTGCGCGACCGCGCAGCGCATTCGCATGGGTCCGCGGCCGAGGTGCTCGCGGCCACTGCGGCACTCGCTCAGGATCGGGCCTGGCTGGGGGAGGCGCAGACGCGTATCCGCGCCGGTTCCCCGGCGGTCCGTGCCACGGCCGAGGCGGTGGCGAAGTTCGCCGACCTGTTCACCAAGATGGGCGGCCTGATGGCCGAGCGGGTGACTGACCTGCAGGACATCCGCGACCGGGTCATCGCGGAGTTGAGCGGGCTGCCGGAGCCGGGCGTGCCGATGCCCGATGTGCCGTCGATCTTGTGCGCCGAGGACCTCGCCCCGGCCGATACCGCAACCCTGGACCCGGCGCTGATCATCGGTTTGGCGACTACGCTGGGCGGGCCCACCAGCCACACCGCGATCATCGCCCGTCAGCTGGCGATCCCGTGCGTGGTCGCGGTCAGCGGGCTCGATGCGGTGGTCGCCGGCACCAAGGTGCTGATCGACGGAACCCGGGGCACGGTGGTGGTGGCTCCGGATGCCGCCGAAGCCGTGGCGGTGGTGGAGGCCGGCCGCCGCGCCGCTGCTGCTGCCGCGGGCTGGTCGGGTCCGGGCGCCACCGCGGACGGCCAGCAGGTCTTGATCCTGGCCAACGTGCAAGACGGTGCTGCAGCCCGCGCTGCCACGCAGACGCCCGCCGAAGGCATTGGGCTGTTCCGCACCGAACTGTGCTTCCTCAATCGCGAGACCGAGCCGACGGTGGACGAGCAGGCGCAGATTTACGCGGAGGTGCTCGCCGCGTTTCCGGGTCGCAAGGTGGTCATACGGACACTGGACGCCGGATCGGATAAGCCGCTGAAGTTCGCTGGTCATCCCGACGAGGCCAACCCTGCGCTGGGCGTGCGGGGCATTCGTATCGCCATGGCCAACCCCGGCCTGCTCGATCACCAATTGGCGGGCATCGCCGCGGCCGCTGAGCAGACTGGCACCAAGCCCTGGGTGATGGCCCCGATGATCGCCACCCCCGCGGAGGCGAAGGACTTCGCCGCGAAGGTGCGTGCGCTCGGGCTGACACCCGGGGTGATGATCGAGGTTCCGGCCGCCGCCTTGCTGGCGGATCGGATCCTGGAGCACGTCGAATTCCTGTCGATCGGCACCAACGACCTGGCGCAGTACACGATGGCCGCCGATCGCATGTCGGCGGATCTCGCGACGCTCACCGATCCCTGGCAGCCCGGCGTGCTGACGCTGATCGGGGTCACCGGTCGCGCCGGCGTCGCCGCGGGCAAGCAGGTCGGGGTCTGCGGTGAGGCCGCGGCCGACCCGCTGCTGGCCTGTGTGCTCGTCGGTCTCGGCGTCACATCGCTGTCGGCGGCGTCGGCGGCGGTTACCGCCGTGGGAGCCAAGCTGGCGACGGTGACCAGTCAGCAGTGCCGCGAAGCCGCCGAGGCTGTGCTGGCCACGGCCAGTGCCGCCGATGCGCGGGCGGCCGCTCTGGCGGTGCTCGGGTAGGCGTGTAGGCGACCGATAGGTGGCAGCCGAACGCCGGGAATAATCGGACTGCGGTCCGGTTACATCGGGTAGCTCTTAGCAGCCTTTCGAGGAGGTACCGATGCCCGCCATCACTGTCGACACCGCGACGGCCCTTGCGCTGCCGCGCATGTCCGCTCCCACCCCATACGACACCGAACGTCCGGTGCGTTCGGTGACGACCGGCCCCCGGGGCTACGAAGGAGAAGGATTCCCCGTCGTTCGCGCTTTCGCCGGCGTCAGTGCCGCCGACCTGGATCCGTTCGTCCACATGGATCAGATGGGTGAGGTTGAATACCTGCCCGGCGAACCCCGCGGCACCGACTGGCATCCACACCGCGGATTCGAGACCGTCACCTACATGATCGACGGCCGGTTCGCGCACCAGGATTCACACGGCGGTGGCGGCCTGATCACCGATGGAGCGACTCAGTGGATGACCGCCGGTTCCGGCATCTTGCACATCGAGACCCCGCCCGCCGAACTCGTCGAGAGCGGCGGCGTCTTCCACGGCATACAGCTGTGGGTGAACCTGCCGGCCAAGGACAAGTTCGCGGCACCGAAGTATCAGGCCATAGAGGGTGGTCAGGTCGGGCTGGTTTCCTCGCGCGACGGCGGAGCGCTGCTGCGCATCATCGCCGGGGAGATTGACGGGCAGCGGGGCCCGGGCGCCACCCATACCCCGATAACGTTGGCGCACGCTACCATCGAGCCCTCCGCTCAAGTGAACCTGCCGTGGTACCGGGACTTCAACGCGCTGGTTTATGTGCTGTCCGGGCGTGGATCGGTCGGTCCGGTGGCCCATCCGATCCATCAGGGTCAGTTGGCGGTCCTCGGGCCGGGCGACCGGGTCACCGTATCGGCTGATGCGTCGCAGGATTCCAATCGCCCGGCGATGGAGGTATTGCTCTTGGGCGGCCGGCCGATTCGTGAGCCGGTCTTCCACTACGGTCCGTTCGTGATGAATTCGAAGGCGGAGTTAGTCCAAGCGCTCGAGGATTACCAGGTCGGCAGGTTCGGCGCGATCCCGCCGAACCCCCTGATGCCGCACCGTCCGGTCCGGTGACGATGCGGCGAGGGACGAGCCGCTGAGGAGGCGGGCCAATCGGGTCCGGTCCGGTGACGATGCGGCGAGGGACGAGCCGCTGAGGAGGCGGGCGCCCCATCAATCAGACAGCGCCGGATACAGCAGTTCGAGCTCTCCCAGGTTGGCTGCGACGGTCACCAGAGGCAGCGCGTCGGCCACCGGGTGCGAGGTGTTGCCCCCATCGGCCCTAAGCGCCGTCACGAAGTGGCCGGTGATCGGCGTGCCGCCGTGTGTTTTGGTGGCGCCCGACATCCGCTGGTGCACCGTCGTCGCGTGCGCGTCGAGCACAGCGCGGGCTTTCGGATACGACCCGGCCGAGGGCGGTTCCGGGATGTCGGCGATCAGGTCGGCGGCGGCCCGCAGCTTGGCCGCGAGGTTAGCGCGGTGCACGACGGGGGCCCGGTGATCGGAGGGGCCGCCGTTCTCCGAAAGGTACTGGCGAAGGGCGTCGTCGACCGTTCGGGACAGGGTCATCGTCTGGTGACCGAGCTGGTGGACCGCCACCGGCGACGCGCCACGGGTGATCCGGAATACCGCGGTGCGCAGGTACTGCGCCCCGGCCTCGAAGGCTCCGTCGATGGCGGCCGTGACCGCCTTTCCCGACCCGCGTGGCCACAGCAGCAGCGATACGACCAACCCAACCGCACCGCCCACGATGATGTCCTCGATCCGGATCAGCCCCACCTTCCACCCGCTGGGATGGATGAGGTTGAACACGATCAGCACCAACATGGTGAACGCTGCCTGGCCGGCGGTGAACGACCAGACGCCGGGAGCGTAGGCGGCGATGAATGCGACAACCGGGAGGATCGCCCATAACACCGGGGGATCGACGCCGATGAGCACGATGATCACGGTGCCGATGACGAACCCCACCGTCGTCCCGATCACCGCGCGCAACACCGTGGTGCCAGTCGACAGCGCGCTGCCACGAAGCACGGACATGGCGGCGAGCACCACCCAGAAGCCGTTTTGCACTGGAATCAGATGGGTGGCGGCCACCGCCAGCGCCAACCCGAGCCCGGTGCGGAGACTGTTGCGCACGACCACGGCGCGGGTGGCCAGGTAGCCGGAAGGGATGGTCGCGACCGCGTGGGCCTCCGACACCACACGGGTGGCGGCGCCGCTTTCGGGGAGTTGCCGGCCCAGAACCCGCATCAGCACGGGGCGTGCATCGGCTTCGGCGGCCTGCGCGATGATCCGGCCGGTCACGGCGACCGTTGCGCCGAATGCGCGACGATTCAGCAGCCGTCGCCCCACCGCGATCGCAGCGGCATCGTCGGGCTCTCGCAGTATCTCGGCGATGTCCTGCCGGTAGCGGCCCTGCGCGATTGATCGCAGAGTGGTGAGGGCCTCCTCCAACCCTGCGTGAGCTGGGGCGCGGTCGGTCACCCGGGTGATGCGCAGCAATCGGGCGGAGGCGCGCAGCACCTCGACGGACGGCTTGGCCATTACCCCCAAAGTGGCGGAGGTGTCGCTGCGAACCCTGTCGCACAGCCACCCCAGGTCATCGACCACGCGGACCAGGGCGCGACTGCCCGCGGTCAGGCCCACGGGCCGGTATTCGCTGTCGAGGTAGTCGGCGTACAGGGCGTTCATCGCGGCGTTGACGTCTTTGGCGGTGGCCTGACCTCCGAGGTGGTTGGCCAGCACCGCGCATACCTGTGCCGCACGCCGACGCAGGTCGTCGTGGTGGCGTGGCGGAAGCACGAACAATGCGGCGGGCACACAAACGGCAACCGCGATGAACCAGCCCAGCAACCGTTCGGGGATCGGGCCCGGTGGAGTGCAGGCCGGTAACACGAACGGAAGCAGGATCGCGCGCCTGGCCGCCGCGATGGCCGTGCTCAGTACGCCAGCGAGGGTGACCACGGCGCCGAGTACGAGGGTGACTGCGACGGCCAGCCACGGACTCGGCGCTACCAGGGTCCCCAGCACGATGAGCCCTGCTCCGACCACGCCGAGCCCGACGTAGGCGACGGCGCGGCCGCCCCGGTTACCCGGGAAATCGACCACGATGAGCAATGCGATCGAACCGAAAATGGTGAACAGCGGGGTTTGCCCACTGCCGACCGTGAACCCGACCGTCGCGGCAACGGGAACCACCAATCCGGCGCGGGTGGCCCGTCGTGCCGCATCGAAATCGGGGTCGAGAGCTTCGAAGCGGTTCCGTATGCGGTGCCCGAATTCGGTCGACGAGGCCCTCGCCATGACTGTGCACCCTAGTTCTGGGGCGTGGCCCCCCGCATCGGCCCGCTTGAAGCCTTCGCTACCGGGTCGAGACGTGAAGTCCCCCACAAAATGAGGATAGATCCACTAACTTTATTGCTAGCATGTCAATCAAATGAACATCGCATGTGAACTGCCGTCGGGGCGTACCGACGGCGACAGTTGGAACATCACCGAGAGCGTGGGCACGACCGCATTGGGCGTTGCGGCGCTGCGGGCCATCGAGACCAGGCGTGAAGACCCCCTGATCCGCGATGAGTTCGCGGGCCTACTGGCATCGGCGGCCGGACCGCAGTGGGCACGGATGGCCGACGGTCAGCTGGAATGGCCGACGGGCGACGACCACAGCAGGCGCGAATTCGAATTGGCGGTGGACTACCAGGCCGTCCGAACGCACTTCTTCGACGCCTACTTCGCCGATGCCGCGAAGGCCGGCATTGCGCAGATCGTCATTCTGGCTTCGGGCCTGGACTCGCGCGCCTTCCGGCTCGACTGGCCAGCGGACGCGGTTGTCTTCGAGATCGACCAGCCCAAGGTTCTCGAGTACAAGGCGCAGACGCTGCACGCCCACAACATCTCTCCCCGGATCGAATGGGTCCCGGTAGGAGTCGACCTGCGTGATGACTGGACCAGTGCCCTCGTTGAAGCCGGATTCGTCCGCGGTCGGCCCACCACGTGGCTCGCCGAGGGACTGTTGCCGTACCTTCCCGCCGACGCGCAGGCCCGGTTGTTCGACATCGTCACAGAACTCAGCGGTGCCGGCAGCATCCTCGCCGTCGAGGCGTTCGCGCTGGACGACGGCCAACTCAGCGACGAGCAGCGGCGTGCCCGCAGGCAGCGGCAGTCCCGCATGCGCGAAACGCTCAATACGGGCAGTGTGGATATCGAGGCGCTGCTCTACCGCGAACCTGATCGCCCGGATGCCGCCCCGATGCTGGTCGCACGGGGCTGGAAAGTCCACAGTGTCAACAGCCGCGACGAGATGGCACGCCTCGGCCGTCCGCTGGATGCCGCCCTGGCCGCCGAGGCTATGACCAGCGAACTGATCACCGCCCGTCTTGGAAAGGGAATCCGATGAGCAATCTGCGCACCCACGACGACACCTGGGACATCGAGACCAGCGTCGGCAGCACCGCTGTCATGGTGGCCGCCGCCCGGGCGGCCGATACGGCACGACCGGACGGCTTGATCCGCGATCCGTACGCTCAGCTGCTCGTCGAGGGTGCAGGCAGCGGGCCGTGGCAGCACATGCTGGATGACGCTCTGCTCGACCGGTTGCAGCAGGTCGATCCCGAAGTGGCCAAGATCGCCACGAATATGCGCAACTACCAGGCGGTGCGGACGCACTTCTTCGACGCGTACTTCGACTCCGCGGTCGCTGCGGGCATTCGCCAAGTGGTGATACTGGCATCCGGTCTGGATTCGAGAGCCTTCCGGCTGCAGTGGCCGTCGGGGACGGTCGTCTACGAGATTGATCAGCCCAAGGTGCTGCAATACAAGTCCGGCAGGCTCGCGGACCACGGTGTGCCGGCCTCGGCAGAGCGGCGCGAGGTTGCGGTGGATCTGCGTTTCGACTGGCCGTCGGCGTTGCAGGCCCAGGGTTTCGACCCGGCCACGCCGACCGCCTGGCTTGCCGAGGGCCTACTGATGTACCTGCCGGCCGACGCTCAGGACCGGTTGTTCGAAAACGTCACCACTCTCAGCGCGCCGGGTAGCCGTATCGCCGCCGAAACAGCGGGGATGGGCTCGGAGGAGCGCCGTGAGGAGATGCGCCGACGGTTCGAGAAAGTTTCCGACGAACTCGGCTTGCCTCGGACCGTCGACATCGGTGACCTGATCTACAACGACCCCGAGCGTGCCGATGTGACCGAGTGGCTGAACGGCGGGGGGTGGCGTGCCTCCGCGGTGCGGTCGACCGATGAGATGCGCCGGCTGGGTCGCTGGGTCGACATCGGAGCATCCGATGACGAAGCCTTTTCCAGCTTCGTCGTGGCCGAGCGGCTTTGATGCGGCTGTAAATCTGGGTCCAGGCCACCGCTGACGAGACCATCGACGTCGTCAACCCTCCGCCGTGGAAGTGATCGCGAGCATTCCGACCGGTAGGCCTGGTCGACCCGAGTTTCGCGTACATGGCGTGGACGGCCTGCGCATCGCCGACACCTCGATCAAGCCGACGATCACCCGGGGCAAGACCCATGCCCCGCGGTCATGATCGGAGAACGCTGCGCCGACTTCATCAAGCAGTCGAGGGCGTCACGCCAGCTCAGCCATACCGCTAGACCGCGCCACCGCTTGCCGGGGGCTGAAGCGATGGCCGCGGCGTGCATATGCACACACGGCTGAGGCGGGCCTCGGAAGGGGCATCCACAGCGGCTCGCCGAGCAACTTAGGCAAGGCTAAGGTAAGCTGCCCTGCTTGTGGCGAGTGCTCGGGAGCACGTATAGCCCGGGCCGGTGGTGAGAGATAGGGGTTTGCGTCATGCGCATCGTGTTTTTCGGCTTCCAGACCTGGGGGTATAAGACCCTGCAGGCGCTGATCGATCTCCCTCACGAAGTCGTGCTCGCCGTCACCCATCCGGCCAGCGAGGAATTCTATAAGGCGATCTGGTCGGCGCCGGTCGAAGAACTCGCGCGCGAGCACGGCATCCCGGTGCATGTCACCGGACGAGTCGAGGCCGGGACAATCGATCTGGTCAAGCGCGCTGAACCCGATGTCATCGTCGTCAACAGCTGGTACTACCGGATGCCGGAAGAGCTCTATGATCTCCCGCCGCACGGCACGCTGAACTTGCACGATTCGCTGCTGCCGAAGTTCACCGGGTTTTCGCCTGTGCTGTGGG
Organism: uncultured Mycobacterium sp.; assembly: GCA_964511995.1. GTDB lineage: Bacteria > Actinomycetota > Actinomycetes > Mycobacteriales > Mycobacteriaceae > Mycobacterium. The sequence goes on along the minus strand of CAZEHT010000059.1, from coordinate 9,040 downwards.
CGTTGATCAGCGGCGAGTCCGAAGTCGGATTGACCGTGCACCGAATGGACGATGGCCTGGACACGGGGGACATTCTGACGCAGCATTCGCTGCCGATCGGTCCCACCGATACTGGGACCGAGTTGGTCATGCGGGCTATGGATCTGATTCCGGATGCGTTGGCCGAAGCGCTGAGTGCTTTGGAGTCCGGCAGCGCAGTTTGGCGGCCGCAGGAAAAGGCCGAAAGGACATACTGCCACAAGCGTTCGGAGCGCGACAGCTTGATCGACTGGAGCTGGCCGGCTGAGGATCTCGCGCGGTTCGTGCGCGCATTGTCCGACCCGTATCCACGCGCGTTCACCTTTTACCGGGGTGAACGGATCGAGGTCCTGGAGGCACATGCTTCCGAAGCCCGTTACGTCGGCACGCCGGGCCGCGTGACAGTGCAGGAGGATGGCGGCGCAGTCGTGTGCGGGCCCGGCCCATGTCGGGGACGCAATCTCGGCCTTGTGATCACTCGCGTGCGTTCGGCCGACGGAGTCGAATGCAGTGGCAATGAGTACTTTCGGCGCGGGGGCTACGTGAACAGCCGCACGGGCTACGACGTTGTCTACCGACGATTAGGAAATTTGATGCAACCCAACCCGTTTGATGACGCGAACCGCGCCGTATGTCAGGGCTACGTCGAGCGGAACTGGACTGATGTACGCCCCAAGAGTTTACCGGAAAGGCTGTGTAGGGGCGTGCCTTCGATATCGGAATGGTTTGGGAAGTTGGTTCGACACATCGAGCGCGGCGGAATTCCCGGGGCTCATCGACACTCAACGGAAAAGCCCATTCGTGTTGTGCGCTGCCCCGATTCAACGATGCCGAGCTCTCGGGCGTCGGTGCGCCAGGCCAAGTAGGGAGTTCGTCGTCATGCTCAACTACGGTGCGCAACCAGATGTCCTGGGGCCGTTAACCGCCGCTCAGTTGTCGATATGGGCTGCCCAACAACTCCGGCCGGAAGTCCCATACAACTTCGCCGGTTTCCTCGCGATTGATCATTACGTCGACGCTGAGCGGCTCATGGTCGCGTGTGAATCGGCGGCCACGCGGTTCGGTACACCCTGCGCGCGGCTATCTTTCATTGACGGCGAGCCCGTATACATCGTCGACCGCTCGGTTCCGCATACCCTGCACTGCATCGACCTGCGCGCCGAGACTGACCCAGCCGCCGCCGCTCGGCGCTGGATGGGCGATGACTACCGCCGACCAGTTGACCTGCTCCGTGACCGACTGACCAACTTCGCGCTGTTACGCATCACCGACAATTTGTCGTACTTCTACCTGCGTACGCACCACGTTCTCTTAGACGGGTTCGGCACCAACAACTTCATCCGGCACGTCGCGACCGTCTACTCGGGCGCAGCCGCCGACACCGCCGAAGTCGACTTCTCCGGTTTTGCCGTGATCCGTGACGCAAATCGGAAGTATGAGCAGTCTTCGCGTTGTCATGCCGATGCTGAGTACTGGAAGACCGTCGTACGCGGGCCTCTGGACATCACCGACCTGGCCGGGACACGAAGGTCGGTGGCACCACGCCATCCGCTGATGCGCGAGCTGGCGTGCACGTACCGACGGCCGGAGAACCGGGGTGACCAGTTCGATGTCGCGAGAGTTATCGCGACATTGGCAGTGTTCATCGCAAAAACAACAGGACTCCGGAACGTCTCGTTGTCGCTGCCGGTTTCGGCGCGCACGACCGCGGCGCTGAAAAGCTGTGCGGGCATGGTTTCGAATCTGGTGCCGCTGCCCGTCTGTGTCGATGACGGGGACACCATTGGCGCACTGACCGATCGGGTGGCCAGGGCCGTAGTCGGTGCGTTGCGGCACCAACAGTTCCGGCGTTGGCCGGACCTCGTTGCCGATGCAACCCGTCTCGACATGAATGTCGAGTTTGGCCCGGTGATCAACGTACTCGACTTCGCGGCCCCGTTTCACTTTGGGCCTTCGGAAGCCACCTGCAACGTGTTGACCACCTTCCCCATCCAAGACATTGCCGTCAACATCTATCCGCGGCTGGGTGGCCGCACGCCGCGAATTCAGTTCGCGTGGAATCCCGACCGCTACACCCCCGACGAGATCGCAAGGCACATAACCCGTTTTGAATCGCTGCTTGACCGCCTCTTGGCGGCGGATGCGTCGATGATGGTTGAGGACGTGTCGCTGCTGAATCGCGGCGAGCGCGATCTGCTGCTATCGCGGTGGACTGGTGCTGGTGTCGGGGCGCCGCTGGGGGTGGCACCAAGGTTGTTGGCCGCGGCGGCGGCCACCCATCCCGATGCGTTGGCGGTGGTCGACGGTACCCGGGAGATGTCGTACCGCGAGCTTGATGAGTTGTCGACGCGGTTGGCGCGGGTGCTGATCGAGGCAGGAGTGGGTCCGGAGCGCGCGGTGGGCGTGGCGATGGATCGTTGTGTTGAATTGGTGGTGGCATGGTGGGCGGTGCTCAAGGCCGGCGGGGTATATGTGCCGGTGGATCGGGCCCATCCGGCTGAGCGGATCGCCACGGTTTTCGACGCGGTGGCGGCGGTGTGCGTGTTGACCTGCGGCCCCGCCACCGTGATCGGGGCCGGGGCGCGCCCGGTGCTGCGCGTGGACGCCCTGGACGTGTCCGGGCGCTGCGCGGATCCGATCACCGACGCTGATCGGATGGCGCCGCTGAGGGTGGATAACACCGCGTATGTGATCTTCACGTCGGGGTCCACCGGTGCCCCCAAGGGGGTGGCGGTCAGCCACGCCGGTCTACTGGGGGCGGCCGCGCAGCGCGAGGTGTTCGAGTTGGGCGCGGATGCGCGAGTGCTGATGGTGGCCTCGCCGGCCTTTGATGCGTCGATATTCGAATGGTTGATGGCGGCGGGGTCGCAGGCGGCATTGGTGGTGGCGCCGCCGCAGGTGTATGCCGGGGAGGCGCTGACCGCGTTGCTGCAGGGCCAGCGGGTGAGCGCGGCACTGTTGACCCCGACGGTGCTGTCGTCGCTGGATCGGGCCCGGCTCGGTGGGTTGGGCACGTTGATCACCGGCGGGGAGGCCTGCTCGGGGGAGTTGGTGGCCACCTGGGCCCCGGGTCGGCGGATGTTCAACGCCTACGGCCCCACCGAGACCACCATCTGGGCCACCGGCTGTGCGCTGTCGGCGGGGCAGCCGGTCAGCATCGGCGCCCCGATCCCAGGGGTGTGCGCGGTCGTGCTTGATGCGCGCCTGAACCCGACGCCCATCGGGGTGGTCGGCGAGCTGTATCTGGGCGGGCCCGCGCTCGCGCACGGCTATCTGGGTCGGGGTTCGTTGACCGCGTCGCGGTTTGTGGCGTGTCCGTTCGGTGGCGCGGAGGCGCCAGGACAGCGCATGTATCGCAGCGGGGATTTGGTGTGTTGGGGTGCTGATGGGCAGTTGCGGTATCTGGGGCGCGCCGACGAGCAGGTCAAGATCCGCGGGTATCGCATCGAACTCGGTGAAATCCAGGCAGCACTAAGCGGTTTGGGCGGGGTGGAGCAAGCGGTGGTGATCGCTCGGGAGGATCGTCGCGGTGACAAGCGGCTGGTGGGCTACATCACCGGAACGGCAGACCCCACCGACTTACGCACCCAACTTGCCCAACGGTTGCCCGCCTACTTGGTGCCGGCCGCGGTGGTGGTCGTTGACGAGCTGCCGTTGACGGTCAGCGGCAAACTGGACGCCCGCGCGTTGCCGGCACCGGACTACCGCGACGCCGAGTACCGCGCCCCGGTCAGCGCGATCGAGGAGGTGCTGGCCGGGATCTACGCCCGCGTACTGGGACTGCAACGGGTCGGGGTCGATGATTCGTTCTTCGATCTGGGCGGCGACTCACTGTCGGCGATGCGCCTGATCGCGGCCGTCAACACCGCCCTCGACGTCCACCTGAGCGTACGCACCCTGTTCGACGCGCCCACGGTTGCGCAGTTGGTGCCGTGTCTGCGTGAGGATGCGGGTGGGTTCGAGCCGTTGGTTGCCGGCGAGCGCCCCGCGGTGGTTCCGTTGTCGTTTGGTCAGAGCCGGTTGTGGTTCCTGTATCAGTTGCAGGGCCCGTCACCGGTTTACAACATGGCGGTTGCGTTGCGGCTGCGCGGTCCACTCAATGTCGATGCGCTCGGTGCCGCACTGGCTGATGTGGTGGGCCGTCACGAATCGCTGCGCACCAAATTCCCGCACCGTGACGGTGTGCCCTTTCAGCAGGTGGTGGCGCCCGAGCAAGCCGACTTCGGTTGGGTCGTCGTTGATGCCGCCGAACGGCCGCCTGCCCTGCTGGCCGAGGACATCGGGGCTGCTGCGCGTCACACTTTTGACCTGGCAACCGAGACACCTTTGCAGGCAAGACTTTTCAGTGTGGCCGAGAATGACCACGTGCTGGTGGCCACCGTGCACCACATCGCCGCCGACGGCTGGTCGGTCACCCCGTTGGTGAGCGATCTGGGGTTGGCGTACGCCAGCCGGTGTGCGGGGCAGGCTCCCGGCTGGGCGGCGTTGCCGGCCCAATATGCCGATTACACGCTGTGGCAACGCGCCCAGTTCGGCGATCTCGATGACAGCGAAAGTCCCATCGGCCGACAGCTGGCCTACTGGCAGCAGACCCTGGCGGGGATGCCCGAGCAGCTGCAGCTGCCCACCGATCGGCCCTATCCGCAGGTCGCCGGTTACCACGGCGCCAGTGTGGCCGTGGAGTGGCCGGCTGAGCTGCAGCAGCGGGTGCGCACGGTGGCTGGTGAGCACAACGTGACCAGCTTCATGGTGATTCAGGCCGCCCTAGCCGTGCTGCTGTCGAAAATCAGTGCCAGCTCCGATATTTCGGTGGGTGTCGCAGTCGCTGGCCGCAATGATCCCGCGCTTGATCAGTTGGTTGGCTTTTTCGTCAACACCTTGGTATTGCGTGTTCAGGTCGGCGGGGACGCTACTGTCGGTGACCTGTTGGCCCAGGTTCGGGCCCGCAGCCTGGAGGCTCTCGAGCACCAGGACGTGCCCTTCGAGTTGCTGGTGGAGCGGCTCAACCCGATCCGATCTTTGAGTCATCACCCGCTGGTCCAGGTGGGGTTGACTTGGCAGAACTTACCCGGACAAGACATCGATCCCGCTTCGAGGCTGAATCTGGGTGATCTGCAGATCACCCAGGTGCCGCTAGAGGCCCAGACGGCCCGCATGGACCTGATGTTTTCGTTGGCCGAACGGTGGAGCGAGGCCGGCGAGCCGGCCGGGATCGGCTGCGCGGTGGAATTCCGCACCGACCTATTCGATGCCGAAAGCGTTGCGGCGCTGATCGATCGGTTGCAGCGGGTATTGGTGGCGATGGTTGCTGATCCGTCGCAGCCGTTGTGGGCGGTGGATGTGCTTGATGCTGCCGAGCATTCGCGTCTGGATGAGATGGGTAATCGCGCGGTGCTTGGCCGGCCGACGTCGCCGGTGTCGATTCCGGAGTTGTTTGCCGCCCAGGTTGCCCGCACCCCGGAGGCGGTGGCGATCAGTTGTGGCGACCAGTCATGGACTTACCGCGACGTCGACCAAGCCGCTAACCGTTTGGCGCACTTCCTGATTGGCCATGGTGCCGCTCCGGGGCAGTGTGTGGGAGTGCTGTTTTCGCGGTCGGCTCAGGCGATCGTGGCGATTTTGGCGGTGCTCAAGACAGGGGCGGCGTACCTGCCGATGGACCCGGCGGTGCCCGATGCCCGGATCGAGTTCATGATCGGCGATGCCGCGCCTGTCGCCGTGGTTAGTACCGCGGCGCTTACGTCGCGGTGCGACGGGTATGGCGTGGTGGTCTTCGATGTCGACGATCCCGCTGTTGATACCCAACCCAGTACGGCGTTGCCGGTGCCGGCTGCTGAGAACATCGCCCACATCATCTACACCTCGGGCACGACCGGGGTGCCCAAGGGGGTCGCGGCAACTCATCACAACGTCACCCAGTTGCTGGAGTCATTGCACGTGGGATTGCCGTCAGGACCGGGTCAGGTGTGGTCGCAGTGGTATTCCTATGCTTTTGACGCCTCGGTGGAAGAGATCTGGGGCGCACTGCTGCACGGGTCTCGGTTGTTGGTGGTGCCCGAGTCGGTGGCCTGCATGCCGGAGGATTTCCAGGCGTTGCTAGTGGCCGAACACGTCACTGTGTTGCACCAGACCCCGTCGGCGGTATCGACGCTATCTCCGGAGGCTCTGGGGTCGGCGGCGTTGGTGGTGGCCGCTGAGGCTTGCCCGGCCGAGGTGGTGGATCGGTGGGCGCCGGGACGGGTGATGACCAACGCCTACGGCCCCACCGAGACGACGATGTGTGTGACGGTTAGTGCTCCGCTCACCGCGGACTCGGGCACACCGCCGATCGGTGCGCCGGTGGGTGGGGCGGCATTGTTCGTGCTCGATAGCTGGTTGCGGCCGGTGCCGGTGGGGGTGGTCGGTGAGTTGTATATCGCCGGCCACGGTCTGGGGGTCGGCTATCTGGGTCGGGGTTCGTTGACCGCGTCGCGGTTTGTGGCGTGTCCGTTCGGTGGCGCGGAGGCGCCAGGACAGCGCATGTATCGCAGCGGGGATTTGGTGTGTTGGGGTGCTGATGGGCAGTTGCGGTATCTGGGGCGCGCCGACGAGCAGGTCAAGATCCGCGGGTATCGCATCGAACTCGGTGAAATCCAGGCAGCACTAAGCGGTTTGGGCGGGGTGGAGCAAGCGGTGGTGATCGCTCGGGAGGATCGTCGCGGTGACAAGCGGCTGGTGGGCTACATCACCGGAACGGCAGACCCCACCGACTTACGCACCCAACTTGCCCAACGGTTGCCCGCCTACTTGGTGCCGGCCGCGGTGGTGGTCGTTGACGAGCTGCCGTTGACGGTCAGCGGCAAACTGGACGCCCGCGCGTTGCCGGCACCGGACTACCGCGACGCCGAGTACCGCGCCCCGGTCAGCGCGATCGAGGAGGTGCTGGCCGGGATCTACGCCCGCGTACTGGGACTGCAACGGGTCGGGGTCGATGATTCGTTCTTCGATCTGGGCGGCGACTCACTGTCGGCGATGCGCCTGATCGCGGCCGTCAACACCGCCCTCGACGTCCACCTGAGCGTACGCACCCTGTTCGACGCGCCGTCGGTGAGCGCCTTGAGCCAACGGCTGGACAGCCACGTCAACGACCCACGATTTGTGTCCGTTCACGGTTCCGAAGCCGCCGAGGTGCACGCCGCTGACCTCACACTGGATAAATTCCTCGACGCGCCGATGCTAAACGCCGCCCCGACGGCGCCGGGCCCCAGCACTGAGGTGCGGACGGTCCTGTTGACCGGAGCGACCGGATTCCTCGGCCGTTATCTGGTCCTGGAACTGCTGGAGCAGATGGAACTGACCGACGGCACTCTGATCTGCCTGGTGCGGGCCGATTCCGATGAGGACGCTCGGCGGCGTCTGGAAAAGATCTTCGATAGCGGCGATCCGGAATTTCTGGCGCACTTCCAGGAATTGGCCGCCGACCATCTGCAGGTCATCGCCGGGGACAAGGGCGAAGCCGACCTGGGCTTGGATCGGCAAACCTGGCAGCGGCTGGCCGACACCGTCGATCTCATCGTCGATTCAGCTGCCCAGGTCAGCGGAGCCATGCCATACAGCGAGCTGTTCTGTCCCAACGTGGTGGGCACCGCCGAGCTGATCCGGATCGCGCTCACCACCAGGCTGAAGTCCTACACGTATGTGTCGACCGCCAACGTGGGTGATCAAATCGAGCCGTGGGCGTTCACTGAAGATGGCGACATCCGGCTCATCAGTCCCACTCGTATCAACGACGCCAGCAACGCCAACGGTTACGGCAACAGCAAGTGGGCAGGTGAGGTGTTGCTGCGCGAGGCAAATGATCTGTGTGGGCTGGCGGTCGCTGTGTTCCGCAGCGGCATGATCCTGGCCGACACCACCTATGCGGGCCAGTTAAACGTCGCGGACGTGTTCACCCGGATGATTCTGAGCGTCGTCGCCACCGGCGTCGCGCCCAAATCGTTCTACCAGCTCGACGCGGACGGTGACCGGCAGCGCACGCACTTCGATGGGCTGCCCGTCGAATTCGTCGCCGAGGCGATCGCCACACTGGGAGCTCAGGTGGGCCGGGACTCTTCAAGTGGATTCGAGACCTACCACCTGATGAACACGCACGACGACGGCGTCGGACTCGACGAGTATGTGGACTGGTTGATCGAGGCCGGTCACCCGATCCAGCGTATTGATGATTTCGGGGAGTGGTTGCGGCGGTTTGAGGCCGGCCTGCGTGCCCTGCCGGATCGCCTGCGCCAACACTCGGTGCTGGGGATGTTGCTGATGTTGTCGGGGAATCCCGAGAATTTGCGGCCCATCGATCCGGCTCGCGGGTCCTTTCCCCCGACCGAACGCTTCCGTGCTGCGGTCCAGGAAGCCAAGATCGGCCCCGACAGCGACAATCCGGATATCCCGCACGTTTCGGCGCCGATCATCATCAAGTACGTCACCGACCTGCAACTACTCGGACTGCTCTAGGGGTGTGACGTGCTGCAACGGATCGCGCTACTGGCCATCGCCGCGCCCCGACGGATCATCGCGTTTGCCGTTCTGGTGGTGATCGGTGCTGCCGTGTTCGGGATTCCGGTTGCCGACAGCTTGTCGGCCGGCGGCTTTCATGACCCGATGTCCGCGTCATCGCGCGCATCGCAGGTGCTGGAAGACAAGTTCCGGCAGAGCGACATGCAGCTGTTCATCCTGGTGACCGACCCCACCGATGTGAACAGCACAGCCGTCCGCACGGTGGGTCTCGACATCGTCGATCGGCTCAGGCAGTCGCCGCATGTCACTGACATCGCATCGCCCTGGACAGCCGGTTCTCCCCAAGCTGCGGCACAACTGGTGGGCGAGGACGGAAGATCGGGGTTGATCACCGCGGCTCTCACGGGCGGTGAAGTCGATGCGCAGAAGCACGCCGCCGCATTGGCGGACGAGATCGGCCACGGCCGCGACGGCGTTACCGTCCGTGCCGGCGGGCCGGCGCTGTTCATTGCGCAGGTGAATCATCAGACCC
>CAZEHT010000058.1:21320-24121 GCA_964511995.1 uncultured Mycobacterium sp. | reverse complement strand
CGCCCGGGTGCCGTACTGGGTTTAGGTCAACCGAGCCAAGGGCATTCGCGGGGTATGCGGGTACTCCGTTCCGTCCCAGCCTTGCGTTGTTTCATGTGAAACCTCCGGTCTTGCGCAGCGCTGTCGTCGCGGCGCTCGGCGGGTTGATCTTCCGGTTCGACACCGCCGTCATCTGCGGTGCCGAGGAGCAGATCCAGACGCGGTCCTCTACTACGCCCCGCGCGTCATGCAGGAAGCGGGCGCGAGCACCAACGCTGCGTACCTGATGAGTGTCGGCGTCGGCGCGATGAACCTGATCGCCACCATGGCCGCACTGACCGTGATCGACAAGATCGGACGCCGCAACCTGATGATCGTGGGCTCGATCGGCTACCTGCGGCCCGCCAGCATCTGCGCCCATCGGGGCAAGGAAACCCGCGGCGAGTTGCTGATGAAGTGGGCCGATTCGGCCGGGGTCGACATCGTCGCGGGAACGGACTCCGCCGAGAAGACCCCCCGTGGCGTTCGGCCACATCGACGAGCAGGGACGAGCCACCTACGAGTTCGATCTGACCTGGTCGGTGCCCAGCCTCGACGACCTTTCGCAGTACGGGCACCTGCACACCGGCAGCATCGCGGCGACCCTGGAACCGGGAGGGTCCGAGGTGGTCGCGGTGGCCACCAGGATGAGGGAACACGGCACCGTCTCCTACGACCCGATATCCGGCCCGCGCTGATGAAGTCGCCGCACACCGTGGTGGACCGCGTCGAACTTCTCGTCGGATTGTCCGACGTCGTCAAGGCCAGCGACGAGGACCTCGGGTGGCTGTATCCCGGTGAGCCGGTGGAGGACATCATGCGCCGGTGGGTCCGGACCGGACCGGCGTTGGTGGTCGTCACGCGCGGCCCGTGGGGCGCGTATGCCCTGCTCGCCGGAAGCCGCGACATGCTGCACCTCGACCAGATGGCAGTCGAGGTCGGCGACACCGTGGGGGCCTGGGATTCATTCATGGCGGGGCTCGTCTCGGGCCTGCTCGACGCGGGTCTTCTCGGCTCCCGCGACGCTCGGCGACGACTGCGCGAAGTTGACTGGTCGGCCGTTCAGCCCGCGTTGCACCAGGCGGTGGTGACCCAGCGCGCTGACCGTAAGCCGATCGGGCGCATATGCCCCGACAATGGCCGAAGTGCAGGCGGCGCAGGAGTCCGACCCGTCGCTGAATTGAACCGCCGTAGCGCGTCGTGCCTACCCGGCGACCGCCCCGTCGTCGGGTTCGGGGCCGAACATGAAGCGCCGGCCCGTAATCTGTGACGGCGTGATGCGAACAAACCGCAGCTTCTGAGTGGCGATCCACGGGTACAGCCCGGCCCGCTCTGCTTCCTCGATGTCGTTGGAGGTGAACAGCACCTCCGCGGTGCCGCGCACGACGACGCTCCAACCTTCCACCACGTTGTGGTCGTCGGCTTCGAAGAGCACCTGGTCGTTCATCACCGTCGCGAACAGCTTCGTCCCCTCGGCCGTGCGGAACAGCACGGTGCCGCGCTGCACCACGAAGTTCACGGGGAATACCTCCGCGCGTCCTTCGACGACGGTGACCAGGCGCCCGAGGTGCACCGCGGAGATCAAGCTCCAGCTTTCGTCGTCGCTGAGCACCGTCACGGGTTCGGTGGCTTCGCTATTAGGCGTCATGCACACATCCAACACCGATCGGCCCGCCGCGGGTAGAGGACACAGGGCATCGACCCGCAGGGCCGAATGTCTTTCGACGGGTCTGGACACCCCTACCCGGGTCCGACGGCCAGTCTCAGCGCCGGGGCCACCCCGGTCAGTCGGACCCGACCTCCGCTCACCCAGCGGTCAAGATCGGGGAGCCGGAAGGTCGTCGGTGTTTGTTGACTGCGGACAGCTCACGGGCCGCAACGGGCGCCTCATCGACATTCCCTGCCGGCTCGAACCCGGTGCTTCAGCTGGGTCCACGCCCTCGAGTGTGTTGGTCATTACAATGATTCCTCCTGCCCCATGCCGTGAGGGGGCCTGTCAGGCGAGCCGGATGACCGGGACGACTTGACTGGGTCCTTATACTTTGCCCCTCTCAGGCTCCCAGTGCGTTCAGGTCGATAGTGCACGCTGGCGATTGCGTTCGCAGAACGAGATGCAGGCCTGAGGTTCGCGCTGGCAGTGCTTGGGGTGGCCGCGAAGCCAATACCTTATTGCAGTTGAGGCGCCTCTCGCGTGACCGTCGATGCGATGGAATTACCACATCTGAGGCCACGGGGACGAGCGCTGCTCGGACTACTGCTCACATCCCTTGAGTTGACCGAGATCGCTGCGGCACTGGGGATTTCACTGAACACGCTGAACTCGCATCGCCGGTCGTTGTACCGCAAAGATCGGCGCACGGAACCGTCGCGAGGCGGTCCGTCTGGCGGACTTCGGCATCGGCAGTAGGTAACGGCGTCACACTCAGGGCCGCTCACCGTAGTGGGATTGTCTGCGTGAAACACCTTGTACCTTCTAATGTTTGGGCTTCGTTTGAATCGCGGTGCTTGACCCAGCCGACTACCAGGTCCCCGCCATGTCGACCGCACGACGGATCCCCAACTGGGCTGCGATCAGCCTGTTGCGCGTCGTATGTCCGTTGATAGTTGAACACCAGGCACCTAGCGCCGCTCGTTCCAACCGGATGAGCCTCGGCCCGCGGTCACCGATATAGACTCTCCCCGCAATGGCCGAACCCGTAATGCACGTCGCACCGCTGCCTCTGAAGGTCCAGGTGTCGCGGTTCGTCGTCACCGGTGGACTGTCGGCCATCGTCGACTTCGGC
>CAZEHT010000058.1:0-21220 GCA_964511995.1 uncultured Mycobacterium sp. | reverse complement strand
CCAGGTGTCGCGGTTCGTCGTCACCGGTGGACTGTCGGCCATCGTCGACTTCGGCCTCTATGTGGTCTTCCTGCACCTGGGCCTGCACGTCAACGTGGCGAAAACGCTCAGCTTCATCGCGGGAACGGCGACCGCATACCTGATAAACCGGCGGTGGACGTTCCGCGCGCCACCCAGCAAAGCGCGTTTCGCCGCCGTGATGGCGCTCTACGCGCTGACCTACACCGTTCAGATCGGCATCAACTACCTGTTCTACATGGAGTTCGAAGGCCGGCCGTGGCGGGTACCCGTGGCCTTCGTGATCGCGCAGGGCACCGCGACTGTGATCAATTTCGTCGTGCAGCGGACGGTCATCTTCCGGGTGCGCTGAGCGCCGCAAACCGCGAGGGTACTCTCGTTGCGATGTCCACCACGACGAAGACCCGCCTCACTGGTTGGGGGCGGACGGCACCGACGGTCGCCGAGGTCCTGACGCCGGCGGATGCAGAAGAGGTCATCGGCGCGGTCACGCGGGCCACGGACGGTCCCGGCCGTGGAGTGCTCGCCCGGGGACTGGGCCGTTCCTACGGTGACAACGCGCAGAACGGCGGCGGTCTCGTCATCGACATGACCACGCTTAACAAAATCCATTCCTGCGGACCGGACTCGAATCTGGTCGACGTCGACAGCGGCGTGTCACTGGATCAGCTGATGAAGGCGTCGCTCCCGTTCGGCCTGTGGATACCGGTGTTGCCCGGCACCCGGCAGGTCACCGTCGGGGGTGCGATCGCCTGTGACATTCACGGCAAGAACCACCACAGTGCGGGCAGCTTCGGCAACCACGTTCGGTCGATGGATCTGCTCACCGCCGACGGCCAGGTCCGACAAATCACCCCCGACGGTCCCGAGGCCGAACTGTTCTGGGCGACGGTGGGGGGCAACGGCCTGACCGGCATCATCCTGCGGGCCACTGTCGAGATGACACCCACCGAGACAGCGTATTTCGTCGCCGACGGCGACGTCACCCGCACCCTCGACGAGACCATCGAGCTGCACGGCGACGGCAGCGAGGCCAACTACACGTACTCCAGCGCGTGGTTCGACGCGATCAGCAAGCCGCCCAAGCTCGGCCGCGCCGCGATCTCCCGCGGATCGCTGGCCAGGCTCGATCAGCTGCCCCCGAAGCTTGCCAAGCATCCGCTGAAATTCGATGCGCCCCAACTTTTTACGCTGCCCGACATATTTCCCAACGGGTTGGCAAACAAGTTCACGTTCATGCCGATCGGCGAAGTGTGGTACCGCAAATCCGGGACGTACCGCGGTAGGGTGCAGAACCTGACGCAGTTCTATCATCCGCTGGATATGTTCGGGGAATGGAACCGCGCCTACGGTCCGGCCGGTTTCCTGCAGTACCAGTTCGTGGTTCCCACCGAGGCCGTCGAGGAGTTCAAGCGCATCCTCGTCGACATCCAGCGTTCGGGGTTCTACTCGTTCCTCAATGTGTTCAAGCTCTTCGGCCAGGGTAACCAGGCCCCGCTGAGCTTCCCGATCCCCGGCTGGAATGTCTGTGTGGACTTCCCGATCAAGCCCGGCCTGAGCGAATTCGTCACCGAACTCGACCGTCGCGTACTGGAATTCGGCGGCCGCCTGTACACCGCAAAAGACTCCCGCACCACCGCCGCCACCTTCCACGCCATGTACCCCCGGATCGACGAGTGGCTCACCGTGCGCCGCCGTGTCGACCCCGACGGAGTCTTCATGTCCGACTTGGCCCGACGTTTGGAGCTGTACTAGATGGTGCTTGACGCCGTAGGCAATCCTCAGTCCATCCTGTTACTGGGTGGCACATCGGAAATCGGGCTGGCGATCTGTGAGCGCTACCTGAAGGACTCGCCGGCCCGCGTCGTGCTGGCCGCACTGCCCGACGATCCCGGGCGTGAGGGTGCCGTCGCGCAGCTGAAGGCCGCGGGCGCGAAGTCCGTGGAGGTGATCGACTTCGACGCGGTCGACACCAAAAGCCATCCCGCAGTGATCGATTCCGCATTCACCAGCGGCGGAAGGCCCGCCGACATCGACGTCGCCATCGTCGCCTTCGGTCTGCTCGGCGACGCGGAGGAATTGTGGCAGGATCAGCGCAAGGCCGTCCAGATCGCCGAGATCAACTACACCGCGGCGGTTTCCGTGGGTGTTCTCATCGGCGAGAAGATGCGCGCACAGGGGTACGGTCAGATCATCGCGATGAGTTCCGCTGCCGGAGAGAGGGTCCGGCGATCCAACTTCGTCTATGGCTCGACGAAGGCGGGTCTGGACGGCTTCTACCTCGGCCTCGGTGAGGCGTTGCGCGAATACGGGGTTCACGTGCTGGTGATCCGCCCGGGCCAGGTGCGGACCAGGATGAGCGCCCACGTCAAGGAGGCGCCGCTGACCGTGGATAAGGAGTACGTCGCCGACCTCGCCGTCGTGTCGGCATCCAAGGGCAAGGACCTCGTCTGGGCGCCCGGAGCCTTCCGCTACGTGATGATGGTGCTCCGGCACATTCCACGACGGATTTTCCGCAAGCTGCCCATCTGAGATGCGGGCTGCATTGGCCCGACCCTTGGGCGTGGTCGGGCGGATGTTCCTCGCGACGGCGGTTTCCGTCGTCGTCAGTGTGGTCTCCCTGATGGCGATCAGCCGTGTCGACTGGCCGGCCTTCCCGTCGTCGAACCAACTGCACGCGTTGACGACCGTCGGTCAGTTCGTTTGCCTTGCCGCACTTTTCGGCGCGGGGCTGCTGTGGCGACGGGGCCGCCGGCTGGTCGCCCGGCTGAGCGCCATCGTGTTCCTGACGGCATTCGCGGTGACCACCCTGGGCATGCCCCTGGGCGCCACCAAGCTGTACCTGTTCGGCATTTCGGTCGATCAGCAGTTTCGCACCGAGTACGTGACCCGGCTGGCCGACAGCCCGGCACTGCGGGATATGACCTACGCGGGTCTGCCGCCCTTCTATCCGCCGGGCTGGTTCTGGATCGGCGGGCGGGCTGCGGCCCTGACCGGTACACCGGGCTGGGAGATGTTCAAGCCGTGGGCGATAACGTCGATCGCGATCGCCGCGGTGCTGGCGTTAGTGCTGTGGTCGGCGATGATCCGGTTCGAGCGCGCGCTGATCGTCACCGTCGCGACGACCGCGGTCATGCTCGCGTACGCCTCACCGGAGCCGTACAGCGCGATGATCACCGTGCTGCTTCCGCCGGTGCTGGTGCTGGCCTGGTCCGGTCTGCGAGCCAAGAGTCGAGCGGGCGACGGGAACGAGACGGCCGGCTGGGCGGCGGTCATCGGTGTCGGCGTGTTCCTGGGCGTCACCGCGACGTTCTATACGCTGCTGCTCGGATTGTCGGCGTTGACCGTCGCGGTGATGGCGGCGCTCGCCGCGGCGGGCGGGCGCAGCCTCGACCCGCTGCGGCGCCTGGCCGTCATCGCCGTCGTCGCTGTGGCGATCGCCCTGACCAGCTGGCTGCCCTTCCTGTTGCGTGCCCTGCGCGATCCGGTCTCCGGTGCCGGAAGCGCCCAGCACTACCTGCCCGCCGACGGCGCGGTGCTGACCTTCCCGATGTTCCAGTTCACTCTGCTCGGCGCGCTGTGCATGCTCGGTACGATCTGGCTGATCGCACGTGCCCGATCCTCGGTGCGGGCCGGGGCGCTGGCCGTGGGGGTGCTCACGATCTACGCCTGGTCGCTGCTGTCGATGCTCACCACGCTCGCGGGTACCACCCTGCTGTCGTTTCGGCTGCAACCGACCCTGACCACCCTGCTTGCCGCGGCCGGGGCGTTCGGCTTCGTCGAGCTGTCGCTCGCGGCCGCGGCGCGATGGACCCGCAATCTGCTGCCGGTCGCGGCCACGATGGGATTGGCCGGTGCGATGGCATTCAGCCAGGACATCCCCCACGTACTGAGGCCGGACCTGGCAGTCGCCTACACCGACACCGACGGCTACGGACAACGCGGTGATCGCCGGCCGCCGGGTGCGGAGAAATTCTACCCCGAGATCGACGAAGCGATCCGGGCCGCCACCGGTAAGCTGCGGAATCAGACCGTGGTGCTCACCGCCGACTACAGCTTCCTGGCCTACTATCCCTACCTCGGGTTTCAGGGGCTCACGTCCCATTACGCCAACCCGCTGGCCCAGTTCGACCGCCGCGCCGCCGCCATCGAGAGCTGGGAGGACGTGACGTCCCCCGACAGGTTCGCCGAGAAACTCGACGCATTGCCGTGGGAGCCGCCGGCGGTGTTCTTGATGCGCCGCGGAGCACAAGACACCTACACGCTGCGGTTGGCCGAGGACGTCTACCCCAACCAGCCCAACGTCCGCCGCTACACGGTCGAACTCGACGCGGCGCTTTTCGCGTCCCCCCATTTCACCGTCAAGGACATCGGACCGTTCGTCTTGGCCGTGCGGAAGTGAGCGCCGGTGAGCGTAACGCCGCAATTACGATCTAGCTTCGTGGCAACTGCATCGACGACGGCGGCCGGGCGCTACCGCAACGCAAAAGCCGTCGCCGTCCTCGCCGGCCTTCTGGGCACGCTGATGGCCCTCGCCACCCCGTTTCTGCCCGTCAAACAGACCACCGCGGAACTCAACTGGCCCCAGAACGGCGTGCTCGACAGCGTCACCGCGCCACTGATCGGGTACGTGGCCACGGACCTGGACATCTCGGTGCCGTGCCAGGTCGCTGCCGCACTGGCGGGTCCGGAGAATGCCGCTCGCACCGTCCTGCTCTCGACAGTGCCTCGGCAGGCGCCCAAGGCGGTCGACCGCGGGCTGCTTATCACCCGCGCCGCCGACGACCTGACTGTCGTGGTGCGCAACACCCCGGTGGTCGTCGCGCCGATGAGTGCCGTGCTCAGCACCAGATGCGAAGAGCTCACCTTCACCGCGCACGCCGACAAGGTCACCGCCGAATTCGTCGGCCTCACACAGGCGGACTCGACTGACCCGAGCCCCGACGATCCGACCGCCCCGCTGCGCGGTGAGCGCGGCGGCTATGACTTCCGCCCACAGATCGTCGGTGTATTCACCGACCTGTCCGGACCGGCGCCACCGGGCCTGCGCCTGTCGGCGACCATCGACACCCGCTACAGCAGTTCGCCGACATCGCTGAAGCTGGCGGCGATGATCCTCGGCGTCGCGCTGACCATCGCCGCGTTGATCGCCCTGCACGTACTCGACACCGCCGACGGCGTACGGCACCGCCGCTTCCTGCCGGCGCGCTGGTGGTCCATGACCTGGCTGGACGGGCTGGTCTTGGTGGTGCTGTCGTGGTGGCACTTCGTCGGGGCGAACACCTCCGACGACGGCTACATCCTGACCATGGCCCGGGTATCCGAACACGCCGGCTACATGGCCAACTACTACCGTTGGTTCGGCACCCCCGAAGCACCGTTTGGCTGGTACTACGATTTGCTGGCGCTGTGGGCGCAGGTTTCCACGGCCAGCATTTGGCTGCGGCTACCCACACTTCTCATGGCACTGACGTGCTGGTGGGTGATCAGCCGCGAGGTGATCCCCCGTCTCGGCGACGCCGTCAAGCACAGCACCGCCGCGGCGTGGACGGCCGCCGGCATTTTCCTGGCGTTCTGGCTGCCGCTCAACAACGGGCTGCGGCCCGAACCCATCATCGCCGTGGGCATCCTGCTGACCTGGTGCTCGGTGGAGCGCGCGGTGGCCACCAGCAGGGTGCTGCCGGTCGCCGTCGCCTGCATCATCGGCGGGCTCACGCTGTTCTCCGGGCCGACGGGCATCGCGTCCATCGGCGCGCTGCTGGTCGCGATCGGCCCGCTGCGCACGATCCTGCACCGGCGTTCCCGCCAGTTCGGTCTGCTGCCGCTGCTGGCCCCGTTGTCCGCTGCCGCTACCGTCACCGCAATCCTGATCTTCCGGGACCAGACTTTCGTCGGCGAAGCGCAGGCCAGCGTCTTCAAGTCCGCCGTCGGGCCCAGTCTGGCCTGGTTCGACGAGCACATCCGCTACGAACGCCTCTTCATGGCCAGTCCGGATGGTTCGATCGCGCGCCGGTTCGCGGTGTTGACCCTGGTAGTGGCGCTGGGGGTGACGGTGGCGATGTCGTTGCGCCGGGGCCGCATTCCGGGCACGGCCGCGGGACCGAGCCGCCGCATCGTGGGCATCACGGTCATCTCGTTCTTCGCGATGATGTTCACGCCCACCAAGTGGACCCATCATTTCGGTGTCTTCGCCGGACTCGCGGGATCGTTGGGCGCGCTCGCGGCGGTGGCGGTGACGGCACACGTCATGGGTTCGCGGCGCAACCGGACGGTTTTCGCCGCCTCCGTGCTGTTCGTCATGGCCCTGTCGTTCGCGAGCGTGAACGGCTGGTGGTACGTCTCCAACTTCGGTGTGCCGTGGTCGAATCAGTTCCCGGAGTGGCGCTTCGGCTTCACCACTATCCTGCTCGGCCTGGCGGTGCTGACGTTGCTGCTGGCGACCTACTTCAACTACTCCGGTTCGGCCTCCTCGGGGCGGGACGGCAGCCGGCGATGGTTTCACCTGGGTCGGTTGGGTCGGTTCCTGCACTCACCGCTGGCCGTCGCGGCGTGGGCACTGGTGTTCTTCGAGGTGCTGTCGCTCACGCTGGGGATGGTCGAACAGTACCCGGCGTGGTCGGTTGGGCGCTCGAACCTGCGCGCGCTGACCGGCCAGACCTGCGGACTGGCCGACGACGTCCTCGTCGAGCAGAACCCCACCGACTCCGTGCTGGCGCCGGTGTCAGCTCCGGTTACCGAAGCACTCGGCGCGGTGACATCAACGGGCTTCTCCCCCAATGGAATTCCCTCCGACACCTCCGCGGACCCGGTAGCCGAACCGCCCGGTGGCACCAATTTCGTCGAAAGCGACCCGGCTGGCGCCACCGCAACCGAGAGCGAACCGGGCACCGAAGGCGGGACGACGGCGGTGACAGGAATCAACGGGTCCCGCTCCCGGCTGCCCTACGGATTGCAGCCTTCAGAAGTCCCGGTGCTGGGCAGTTGGCGCACGGGCCTGCAACAACCCGCCGTCCTGCGCTCGGCGTGGTACCGGCTGCCCGCGCGCGACCAGACGCGACCGCTGCTCGTGGTTTCCGCGGCTGGACGCTTCGACGCGGGGGAGGTCGTGGTGCAGTGGGCCACCGACGAGCAGGCGGCCAACAACCAGGTGGGCGGCTCGCTCGGGTTCGCCGATGTCGGCGGAGCCCCCGCCTGGCGGAACCTTCGCGCACCGCTGGCGGCGATTCCCACAGCCGCTACCCGAGTCCGGCTTGTCGCCGTCGACGACGACCTCGCACCGCAGCACTGGATCGCGGTCACCCCACCGCGCATCCCACGATTGCGCACCCTGCAAGACGTCGTCGGCTCGACCGATCCCGTGCTGCTGGACTGGCTGGTGGGGCTGGCGTTTCCGTGCCAGCGGCCGTTCGGCCACCAGGCCGGGGTGATCTCGGTGCCGAAGTGGCGGATCCTGCCCGACCGGTTCGGCGCGCTCGCCAACTCCCCGGTGATGGACTACCTGGGCGGTGGGCCGTTGGGAATCACCGAGCTGCTCTTCCGCGCCGAAACGGTGCCGACCTATCTCAGGGACAACTGGTTCCGCGACTGGGGCACGCTGCAGCAACTGGTGCAGTACTACCCCTCGGCGCAACCTGCCCGTCTCGACCTCGGCACCGCGATCCGCAGCGGATGGTGGAGCCCGGCGCCGCTGCGTCGCTCCTGAGCCGGCCGAGTCAACCGCAGGGCCGCACTCGGCGCGGGGTTGCCGCGCGCTTAGAGCCGTCGCCTACCATCGACCATCGTGCCCGCACACCGCATCGCCCGCCTGGTCGCCGTCTTGGCGGGCCTCGCCGGAGTCGTGCTCTGCGCACTGGTGCCGGTGCTTCCCGTCAAGCAGAGCACCGCGACCATCGCCTGGCCCCAGGGCCTGGGTTCTGACGGATTCGTCAACGACGTCACCGCGCCGCTGGTCTCGGGCGCTCCGCAAGCACTGGACGTCACCATCCCGTGCCGGGCGGTGGCGACCCTTCCGGCCTCGGGCGGACTGGTGTTCTCGACCATTCCGCCCGCGGGCATCGACGCCAGCCGCAACGGAGTGTTCGTGCGGGCCAACGCCGACGTCGTCGTCGTGGCGTTCCGCGACTCGGTCGCGGCGGTAGCGCCCCGGGCCGCCGTCGATGCCGGCTCGTGCGACACCTTGCATCTGTGGGCCAACGTCGGTGGCGTCGGCGCGGACTTCGTCGGCATCCCTGGAGCCGCCGGCACACTCCCGCCCGAGAAGCGGCCCCAGGTCGCCGGACTGTTCACTGAGCTCAAGGTGCCCGCTATTGCCGGCCTGTCGGCGCGGGTGGACGTCGACACCCGGTTCATCACCTCACCGACGGTGCTCAAGCTGGCCGTCATGCTGCTGGGCGTCGGGTGTGTCGTCGCCTCGATTATCGCCCTGGCGGCGCTGGACCGCCGCGCCGGACGCCGACCCGCACACGCATGGCGCCGCTTCCTGCGAGGACCCCGCAATTCGGTCCTGTCGACCTGGCTCGCCGACGCGGGAGTCGTCGGCACCCTGCTGCTCTGGCACCTCATCGGCCCGCTTTCCTCCGACGACGGCTACAACATGACCATCGCGCGGGTCTCCAGCGAAGCCGGATACGCCGCAAATTACTACCGCTACTTCGGTGCCGGCGAGGCGCCGTTCGACTGGTACCAGTCGGTGCTCGCGCAACTGGCCGCCGTCAGTACCGCCAGCGTCTGGCTGCGCCTGCCCGCCACCGCGGCAGGAATCGTGACGTGGCTGTTGCTCAGTCGTTGGGTGCTTCCGAGGCTCGGCCGGACCATCGTGACCCACCGCGTCGCGGTGTGGACCGCGGGCGCGGTTTTCCTGGCGGCCTGGCTGCCGTTCAACAACGGATTGCGGCCCGAACCGCTGATCGCGCTGGGCACGGTCGCGGTGTGGGTGCTCATCGAAAACGCGATCGCGACACGTCGCGTGTGGCCCGCCGCGGCAGCGATCGTCGTCGCCGTCTTCAGCGTGACGCTGGCACCGCAGGGCCTCGTCGCGCTCGCCCCGCTGCTCGTCGGTGCCCGGGCCGTGGCCCGCGTCATCGCGGCGCGGCGCCGAACCGAAGGCGTGGCGGCCTCCCTCGCTCCGCTGGCCGCCGCCGTCGCGCTGGTCTTCGTGGTGGTGTTCCGGGACCAGACTCTGGCCACCGTCGCCGAATCGGCCCGCATCAAGTACAAGGTCGGCCCGACCATCGCCTGGTACCAGGACTTCCTGCGGTACTACTTCCTCACCGTCGAGGACAGCGTCGAAGGCTCGCTGACCCGCCGATTCTCGGTGTTGCTGCTGTTGTTCTGCATGTTCGCCCTCTTGACCGTCCTGCTGCGGCGCGGTCATATCCCCGGCGCGGCCAACGGGCCGGTGTGGCGGGTGATCGGCAGCACCGCCGTCGGACTGCTGCTGCTGACCTTCACCCCGACCAAATGGGCGGTCCAGTTCGGCGTGTTCGCCGGGCTGGCGGGTGCCCTCGGGGGCGTTGCCGCCTTCGCGTTCTCCCGCGTCGGACTGCACAGCCGCCGCAACCTGGCGATCTACGTGACCGCGCTGCTGTTCGTGCTCGCCTGGGCGACCTCGGGGATCAACGGTTGGTTCTGGGTCGGCAATTACGGGGTTCCGTGGTATGACCGGCAGCCGGTGCTTCTGCACCAACCCGTGACGTCGATGTTCCTGGCCTTGGCCATCGTGACCGGACTGCTGGCGGGTTGGCTGCACTTCCGGATCGACTACGCGGGGCACACCCAGGTCGCCAACACCCGCCGCAACCGGGTCTTGGCGTCGACACCGCTGCTGGTGGTCGCCACGATCATGGTGGTGCTCGAAGTGGGGTCGATGGCGAAGGGATTCGTCATGCGCTACCCGGTGTACACCACCGGAAAAGCCAATCTCGCCGCGCTGGCAAGCGGCTTGTCGAAGACCAGCTGCGCGATGGCCGACGACGTACTCGTCGAGCCCGACACCAACGCCGGGATGCTGCGGCCGGTGCCCGGGCAAAGCTACGGCAGATACGGCCCGCTGGGCGGTGCCGACCCGGTTGGATTCACGCCCAACGGCGTCAGCGACGCACTCGCCCCGCCTCATCCGGTCGTCGCAAACCCGGGAACCGTGAACTCCGACGGCCCGCCCGACAAACCCAATGTCGGAGTCGCGTTCGCGGGCGGCACGGGCGGAGGGTACGGACCCGTCGGCGTCAACGGGTCGCGGGTCTTCCTTCCCTTCGGCCTGGACCCCGCCCACACGCCGGTGATGGGCAGCTACGGAGAGAACACGGTGGCCGCCAAGTCCACTTCGGCGTGGTACCAGCTGCCGCCACGCACCCCGGACCGGCCGCTCGTCACGGTCGCCGCCGTGGGCGCGATCTGGTTCTACGACGAAGAACACGAATTCCACTACGGGCAGTCGCTGAAACTGCAATGGGGTCAGCACCGGCCCGACGGCGGCTACACGGTGCTCGGCGACGCGCAGCCGATCGACGTCTACGCCCAGTTCGCCTGGCGTAATCTGCGGTTCCCCCTGGCCTCTGCCCCGCCCGAGGCCAACGTCGCGCGCATCGTCGCCGACGATCCCAACCTGTCGACCGAGCAGTGGTTTGGCTTCACCCCGCCGCGGGTGCCGGTGCTGGAAACCGCGCAGAGTTTCCTCGGCTCACGCACGCCCGTGCTGATGGACATCGCAACGGCAGCCCATTTCCCGTGCCAGCGTCCGTTCTCCGAACGGCTCGGCGTCGCCGAGCTGCCGCAGTACCGGATCCTCCCGAACCTCAAGCAGGTGGTGGTGTCGTCGAACCAATGGCAGTCCGCCGAGGACGGCGGCCCGTTCTTGTTCATCCAGGCTCTTCTGACCACCTCCACGGTTCCGACCTACCTGCGCGATGACTGGTATCGAGACTGGGGCTCCATCGAGCGATACCACCGCGTGGTACCGGCGTCGCAGGCGCCCGACGCCTTGATCGACCAGGGCACGTCCCGGGTGTCCGGGTGGCACCGCAGCGGACCGATAAGGGCACTGCCATGAAACGGAAGACGAAGCCGCCGGCCGCCGTTCACGCCGACCCCGACGTCCGCACGGCACGCCGGGTGGCGACGATCGCCGGGCTGCTCGGATTCGTGTTGGCGGTGCTGACACCGCTATTGCCGGTCACGCAGACGACCGCCACACTCAACTGGCCGCAGCAGGGTCAACTTTCCAATGTCACCGCCCCGCTCATCTCCATAACACCGGTTTCACTGACCGCGAGCATCCCCTGCGACGTGATCCGGTCCTTGCCGCCCAGCGGTGCCGTGGTACTCGGGACGGCGCCCGCCAAGGGCAAAGAAGCATCCCTGCACGCGCTGTTCGTCAACGTCAACTCGGCACGGGTAGACATCACCGACCGCAACGTGGTGATCGCCAGCCTCCCGCGGTCGAAAGTGGTGGGCGGCGGAGAATCCCAGGGTTGTTCGACCATCGAGATCACCTCCTCCGAAGCCGGCACCTTCGCCACCTTCGTCGGACTTCAGAAGGACGACGGATCGCCCCAACGCACCGGCTTCGAAGATCCGAACCTGCGACCGGCGATCGTCGGCGTGTTCACCGGCCTGAGCGGGCCCGCACCCCCCGGACTGTCCTTCTCGGCAACCATCGACACCCGGTTCACCACCGCGCCCACCGCTCTGAAGCTGACGGCGATGCTGGTTTCGATCGCCTCCACGGTGGTTGCGATCCTGGCGCTATGGCGGCTGGACCGCCTCGACGGCCGCCGCATGCACAAGCTGATCCCCCAGCGCTGGCGCACCTTCACGATCGTCGACGTCACCGTGGTCGGCGCGTTCCTGCTGTGGCACGTGGTCGGCGCGAACTCCTCCGACGACGGCTACATCCTGGGCATGGCACGGGTGGCCGACCACGCCGGCTACATGTCGAACTACTTCCGATGGTACGGCAGCCCCGAGGATCCCTTCGGCTGGTATTACAACCTGCTCGCGCTGATGACCCACGTCAGCGATGCCAGCATATGGATCAGGCTGCCCGACCTGGTGGCCGCGCTGGTGTGCTGGCTGCTGTTGTCTCGCGAGGTGCTCCCCCGGCTGGGGCCTGCCGTCATCGCCAGCCGGCCCGCGCTGTGGGCGGCGGGTCTGGTGCTGCTGGCGGCGTGGATGCCGTTCAACAACGGATTGCGGCCAGAGGGCCAGATCGCCATGGGCGCGCTGGTCACCTACGTGCTGATCGAACGGGCCATCATCTCGGGCCGGCTCGCCCCGGCAGCACTGGCGATCATCGCGGCGGCGTTCACACTGGGCATTCAGCCGACCGGCCTGATCGCGGTGGCCGCCCTGATCGCCGGCGGCCGGCCGCTGTTGCGCATTCTGGTGCGTCGTCGCGAGCTGGTCGGCACCTGGCCGCTGGTCGCCCCGCTCATGGCGGCTGCCACCGTGATACTGACGGTCGTATTCGCCGACCAGACACTGGCAACGGTGCTGGAGGCCACGCGTATTCGCACCACGATCGGCCCGAGCCAGGAGTGGTACACCGAGAACCTGCGCTACTACTACCTGATCCTGCCGACCGTGGACGGGTCGATGCCGCGCCGGTTCGGCTTCCTCGTCACGGCGCTGTGCCTGTTCGCCGTGATGTTCATTGTGTTGCGCCGCAAGCGGATTCCCGGAGTCGCGCGAGGGCCGGTGTGGCGCCTGATCGGCGTGATCCTCGGCACGATGTTCTGCCTGATGTTCACGCCCACCAAGTGGGTGCACCACTTCGGGCTGTTCGCCGCGGTCGGCGCGGCCATGGCGGCGCTGGCGACCGTCCTGGTTTCGCGCGAGGTGCTGCGGTGGTCACGCAACCGGATGGTGTTCCTAACCGCCTTGCTGTTCGTGCTGGCTTTGTGCTGGGCGACCACCAACGGCTGGTGGTACGTCTCCAGCTACGGCATTCCGTTCAACAACACGATGCCGCGGATCGGCGGGGTAACGGTCAGCTCAATATTTTTCGCAATGTTCGTGGTTGCGGCCGGCTACACCACGTGGCTGCACTTTGCGTCGCGGGACCGGGGCGAGGGCCGGATCGCGCGGCTGCTGACCGCCGCTCCGATCCCGATTGCGGCAGGCTTCATGGTGCTCGTCTTCGTGGGGTCGATGCTGGTCGCCGCGGGCCGCCAGTATCCGACGTATTCGAACGCATGGTCCAATCTGCGTGCGTTCGCCGGCGGCTGCGGGCTGGCCGACGACGTACTCGTCGAACCTGACCCCAACGACGGCTTCCTGACCCCGGTCGCGGGCGACTACGGGCCGTTGGGCCCGCTCGGCGGCACCGCACCGGTCGGTTTCGCGCCCAACAAGGTGCCGGATCACATCGTCGCCGAGTCGATTCGGCTGCCCAACCCCGCCCCGGGCACCGACTACGACTGGGACGCGCCGGTCGAACTGGGTTCACCGGGTATCAACGGCTCCACGGTGCCGCTGCCCTACGGCCTGGACCCCGACCGCGTGCCGGTGGCCGGAAGCTACGTCGAGGGCGCGCAACAGGAGAGCAAGCTCACCTCGGCATGGTACGAGTTGCCGCCCCCCGACAATGCACACCCGCTGGTGGTCATCACCGCGTCGGGCACCATTGCCGGTGACAGCGTCGCCAACAGGCACACACCCGGCCAGGTCGTCGAACTCGAGTACGGCCGTCCGGGGCCCGACGGGAGTCCGGTTCCAGCCGGCCGGGTCACACCGTACGATCTCGGACCCATCCCGTCCTGGCGCAATCTGAGGTTTGCGCGGTCAAGCATCCCCGACGATGCCACGTTCGTCCGGGTGATCGCCGAGGACGACTCACTGAGCCAGGGCGACTGGGTCGCGGTGACCCCGCCCCGCGTGCCCGAGTTGCGCTCGGTGCAGGAATACGTCGGCTCCCAACAGCCCGTCCTGATGGACTGGGCCGTCGGCTTGGCCTTCCCCTGCCAGCAACCCATGCTGCATGCCCACGGTGTCACCGACATCCCCCGGTTCCGCATCACCCCGGACTACACGGCCAAGAAGCAGGACACCGACACCTGGGAAGACGGAGCGAACGGCGGCCTGCTCGGTATCAGCGACCTGCTGCTGCGAGCGCACGTGATGGCTACCTATCTGTCGCGGGACTGGGGCCGGGACTGGGGGTCGCTGCGCCGGTTCGAAACCGTCGTCGACGCCTCGCCCGCGCAGATCGAACTCGGTACCGCGACCCGCTCGGGGCTCTGGACTCCCGGTCACCTGCGCATCAAGCCATAGACAGCACCGCGCCGGCCTGACCTGAAGCCGGGCCTGAGCCGGCCCGCGATTACAACCCTTCCGCCTGAGCGCCGGGGCTACCCTCGTAACAGCGGGAGGCATGCGGGAGTGGGTGATTGCGGTGACATCGGTATTCGACCGTAAGCGAACGCTGGAACAGCGCCGCCGAGCTGTTGCCAACCTCTATGACTTCCTGGTCAGAGGAGGCCTCGCCGACACGCGCCGGATGCCCTCCGACGTGATCGCCGCCGGCCGGACGATGACCCTGCATCGCTACAGGCCGATGCTGGGGGACGCCGTCTCACAGGACGGACCGGTCGGCTCCGCACACGACACGCCGGTGCTGCTCGTCCCGCCGCTGGGTACTCAGGCGGCCTGCTTCGACCTGCGGCGAGGGTGCTCATTGGCGGAACACCTTCTGACGGCCGGCCGGCCGACGTACCTCGTCGACTACGGCGAAATCAAGTTCGCCGACAAGGATCTCGGGCTTGAACACTGGGTGGCGAATGTCCTGCCTGAGTCGGTGCGGAAGGTATCCGAGGACAGCGGCGGGCGCCCGGTGCATCTCGTCGGCTGGTGCATGGGCGGGCTGTTGTCGATCATGACCGCGGCCGTGTTTCCGGAGCTGCCCGTCAAGTCGGTGGCGATGATCGCCAGTCCATTCGACATCAGCAAGAATCCCGTGGCGGCACAGGGCATGGCGATCAGCAAGCTCACCGGCGGGCGGGTCTTGAACACCACATTCAGAATCCTCGGTGGCGTCCCGGCACAGATCGTGGGGCCCGCATTCAAGGCGACGTCGCTGACGACCTACCTCAAGAAACCGGTCACCCTGTTCAAGCACCGCGACGACCGCGACTTCCTCGCGCAGATCGAGGCCGTCGACAGCCTGATGAACGACATGCTGGCCTATCCGGGTCGCGCGACGCTGCAGGTCTATCAGCGGCTGTTCAACCGCAACGACCTGGCAGACGGCAAAGTCCACGGTCCCACGAAGACACTTGTCGACCTGGCCAACGTGCGGGTACCGGTGATGAATGTGGCCGGTACCCGCGATGTGCTGGTGCCCGTCGCGACCGCCCACCACGTCGGTGAGTTGCTGCCGAATGCCCCCGTGGTGCGGCTGGAGACCGCTCCCGGCGGCCACCTCGGTGTACTCACCGGCGCCAGGGCGGCCGAGACGACCTGGACCTACATCGACGACTTCCTCGACGCTCAGGCGAGTTGACGGACGCGCCGACGCCGCCCCGGCGATCGGACGAGACTTGTTAGCGTTAGCCTCGGAAACTATGCGGCGCCTCGACAAACCGGTTCGGATCTCGGAAATGCGCGAGATCATTTCGGCGCCGGATACTTTCGGGTGCGGCGCTGACCGGCGCCAGATTTCGACGGTGACCGGCCAGTGATGCCGGAGCAGCCCCTTGGCCCGTCGGCATTCGGTGTCGAGCGATTCACGGCGCCCGCCGTGCTCGATCTGCGCGCACAGCAGTTCGCCGACAGGCCGATGATGGTGATCGGCGGGACGCCGGTGACATTCGCTCAGATGCGAGACCGGTCGTGTGCGGCCGCCAATGTTCTCCTCGACCTCGGCGTACGGCGGGGGCAGACGGTCGCGCTGTTTGCCGGAACCTGCCCCGAGTGGGTGTACTTCTGGTTGGGCGCCGCACGGATCGGTGCCGTGACAGCGGCCGTCAACGCAGCAAACAAGGGTGAATTCCTGACCCACGCGCTGCGGCTCTCGCGCGCCAAGATCGTGCTTTGCGATGCCGAACGCCTCCCTCGGGTACAGGAAGTGGCCGATCAGATCGACACCCTGGACCCGGAGCAGCCCAGTTCGGATCTGCCCTTCACCATGCTGGCGGGCGCGTCCACCCGGGCACCCGACGTCACACCCACCGAGCCGGACGAACCGGGCACGTTGTTCTTCACCTCCGGGACCACGGGCCCGTCGAAAGCCGTCGTCACTACCTGGCATTACCTGTTCAGCGGGACCGCGACCATCGCGTCGGCATGGGAGTTCGCGGCAGGGGAGGTGTTCTGGACGGCGATGCCGTTCTTCCATATAAGCGCGGCAACCACCGTATTGGCGCCGATGCTGTTCGGGGGCACCAGCGTGGTAGCCGAGGGGTTCCATCCCAGTCGCGTGTGCGATGACATAAAGGCCAGCGGCGCAATCGGTTTCGCCGGGGTGGGAGCGATGGTCGCGATGCTGTGGAATCAGCCGCCCGACCCCGGCGACCGCGAGCTCGGCCTGCGGTTCATCTCGGCGGCACCGGTGCCGGCTGACCTCTACCGTCGCATCGAAGAGCGGTACGACTGCCGGATCGTCACGATGTACGGACTCACCGAGGCCCTGCCCGTCGCGATCAAAGCCGTATCCGACGGGGGTGTGCCGGAAACCTCCGGGCGCGTCAATCCGATGTTCGACGTGCGCGTCGTCGATGCCGACGGGCATCCGGTGCCGCCCGGCGTCGCCGGTGAAATCATCTGCCGCCCAAAGTATCCGCATGTCATGAGCGAGGGGTATGTCTCGGCGTTCTCGGGCGGGGCGGAACCGCGGATCGACGCACACCCGGACTGGTTCCACACCGGCGACCTTGGCCGACTCGACGACGATCGGCAGCTCAGCTACATCGACCGGCTGAAGGACTCGTTGCGGCGGCGGGGCGAAAACGTGTCGTCGGTGGAAGTCGAGACGATGGTCATGCGCCATCCCGCCGTCGGGGATGCCGCGGCGGTCACCGTTCCGAGCGATGTGGGCGAGGACGACATCCTCATCCTGGTCACGCTGGCACCCTCGGCGAAACTCGACCCCGTCGACCTGCTGGACTTCTGCGCGGCCCGGATGCCTTACTTCTGTGTGCCCCGCTATGTCGAAGTCCTCGACGAGATACCCAAGAACGGGATGGGAAGGGTGCGAAAGGATCTGCTGCGCAGCAGGGGCTTGGGTGCCGACGCCTGGGACCGCGAGGCGCACGGCTACGTGCTTACCCGCTGAGCTTCTCGCGGAGATTCACGGCCGCTTCCAATTCCTGTAGGGCCCGCTCGATGCCGTCGGCGAGTTGGTCTATGTCCTCGGCGACCTCGGGTGTGGTGGTGAAGCCGATATCGGCCCAACCGTTATAGGTGAAGCAGGTGATGTTCAATGCCACGTCGAGCACGATCGGCCCCATACCGACCACTCGCTCGACGACCGCCCCGGCCAGATAGTGGGGGTAGTCGGGACCGCGAACGTTGGACACCGCCAGGTTGATCGGCGGCAACCGGCTGCCCAGATGACTCGCGGTGTAGGCGCGGGCACCCAGGTGCAGCAAGCCGGGCGGAATCACTTCGGTTCGTCCCACGACCCGGTGTGCGCTGAGCACGCCGGCCATGTCCTTGGCTCCGTGGGCATTGGCGGCGGTCGTCTTCATCCGCTCGACGGGGTCGGCAATTTCGGTGGGGAGGCTGACAGACACCGTGGTGAGCATGTTGCCCAATTCGGTGCTGTCGCCGCGAGTGGAGACGTTCATCTGCGCGATGAGCGGCCGCTCGGGCAATTCTCCACGGTCTTGCAGGTAACGGCGTAGCGCACCGGAGACCAGCGCATGCAGCACATCGTTGAACGTCACCCCGAACGCCTCTTTGACGGCGTCGATGCGCTCGAGCGGCACCCCGGAGCTGCTGAACCGGCGTCGCGGCGAAATCGCGGCGTTGAAGCGGGTCTTGGGTGCCTGGAAGAACCGGGGCGGTCGGTTCGCGAGTCCGCGCACTGCCACCTGCTGGGAAACCGTCTGCCCGACGACCCGCAGCATGCGGTATGGCGTCACTGCGGCGACGTTGACGAACGCGCCGAGTGCGCGGCGCTCCAACCCCGGAATACCCGGCTCCTCCTCCGCCTGGCTCTGCGCCTGCGGATCGGCCACCGCCGAGGGGGTTCGCGGCTCGGCGCTGGTGTCGTACATACGCTCTAGCAGCGCGGCGCCGGACACCCCGTCCACAAGTGCGTGGTGAATCTTCGTCAACGTCGCGACGCGCCCGTGTTCGAGACCCTCGATGAACCACTTCTCCCATAACGGTCTTGTCCGGTCTAGCCTCCGGGACATCAGCCGGCCGACCGCTTCCTCCAGCTCCCGCCGTCCGCCCGGCGCCGGCAACTCGATGCGCCGGACGTGCCTGCGGATGTCGAACGTGGGATCCTCGACGAGCCACGGCCGGTCCAGACCAAGCCGCGATCCAACAACGCGGTACCGCAACGCCGGGAGCTCCTCCACACGAGCCGCTATGAGATCCCTGACCGTCTCGAAGCCGAAATCCGGCACTCCGGAGGGGTCGCAAATCCTGAGACCGGCACCGTGCATCGGACATTCGCGGGTCTCGCCGAACCAGTATGCCGCGTCCAATCGCGACATCCGCTTCATGGCGACAGCATAGACCGAAGGGTCCTGGGCCCGTGGTCGGGGCGCATCGCCACGGCCTGGCTAGTGCGGCGGCCCCAGGTAGGGAAACACGCCGAGCGTGTCGGTGTGCGGACTCAAACCCGTTGGCGGACATTCACCTTTCGTGAGGAAGGCGAGCCGGTAGTCGATGACGTCGTCGGTGAATGTGCGGCCGTTGGGGTACTTCGCGGGTCTGGACGGGTTGAACGTCAGCATGTCGGGCAGGGTTCCCTCGGCGTCGATCGCGGCGATCGCCTCCTCGCGGGTGTAGCCGCCGGTATGCCCCATCAGGTGGATGAACATCCCAATCCAGCGTTCCCGGTCCTGCTTGGGCTCCCCGGCGTTGTACTCCTCTTTGGTTTCGTCGGTGTTGAAGAAGCTGCTCACCGACGGGTGGCCGGCCCGGTCGACGTGGATCAGTCTGCCGTCTTTGCGCACGCTGCACCGTCCCCAGATCCGGATATCGGGCTTGGGTCCCAGCGCAGAGGTCGGGAGCTCGATCGCGATCGAGAAGACATTGGCGGACGTGTTGGAGTCCACGCCCGTCCACGGCGACGTTCCGCCGAGATGCGGTGCGGTGAAGTTGCGCCCCCCTGAGGTGTCGAACAGGTTCTTGATGCCGTCGAAGTCGAAGAAGAACGCGTCGCTGCGCGCCCCCGCGAAGAACGTGAATATCCCCGCGGACACCACGTTGGCCGTCTCGCCGAACGACACCTCGACGTCGTCGAAAATCCTCGATCCGACCGCCTCCTCGGCATCGGCGTCCTCGTCGTGGGACAGGTAGACATCCACGGTCTGGCGGCCGTCCCGGGGTTCGGAGAACACGAAACTGAAGGAGATGTCGTTGCGCAGGTCGCCGTTGTTGTCGATGGCGAGCCGGTAGATGGCGTCGGGGTGCAATGCGTCGGCGTTGGGATTGGCGTTGAGGATCAGCACCGTACGAGAGGGGTCGGCAGGCGACTGAAACGCGTAAAGGTCGCAGAGATCCAGTCGTTGATCGCCCAGGGGCGGGCCCAGGCTCAGGCCGGTGAAGTGATTGGACATGGCAATGATCCAACCGTCGCGCGCGCCGCACTGCAAATGCTGCCGGGCCGAATAGTCGGCAGGTGCTGCAGTTGTGGGTGGGCTGGATTCGGAGCGGGTGATTACCGGCTTGGCCGCTGCGAGGGGATTCCGTTGTCAAGGTTCCAAAGGCTAAGTAGTGCCGCGCGGAAATCGGGCGAGATTGCAGTGAGGTGCTACTGAGGTCGCTGCGCCGCACCCCGGTGACCATGCACCGCGACGCAACAGCCGCCCGGTCGGCCGCGCTTCGCGCGGACATGGATGTCAGGAACGAGCGTGGGTAATTCAATGCACATCCGTCGAGCGATGGCGGTCGCACTGGGGGTAGCGATCACCTCCACAATGGCGACCAGCCGAGCACTCACGGCGCCGTTGCCTGCCGGTAGGCGGCGACCGCGGCTGGACATGAGCCGAGACGTGTCGATCGCGGTGTCGGGTATCGGTTGCCGGGCGACGTATTCGTGCCCGACCAGTAGGGAATGCATGTTGCAGCGCAGGAAAAACCGAAGCAGCGCCAGATGTACCTCAGGGTCGAAAGAGCCCGGCGCGGATATGGGGCGGCAGGCGCTCGTCGAGCGTCGGCCCGAACACGCGGACGCGCTGACAACTGGGCTCTGCGGCA
Source organism: uncultured Mycobacterium sp. (assembly GCA_964511995.1). Taxonomy (GTDB): domain Bacteria; phylum Actinomycetota; class Actinomycetes; order Mycobacteriales; family Mycobacteriaceae; genus Mycobacterium. Next base: position 832 of record CAZEHT010000058.1, on the reverse strand, counting down.
ACTGCCGAATGAAACCACCGACTTTCGATGCCGAGGTCGGTCCCCAACGTGCGCTTGCCGGTACGACGAGGTTGTTCCCGGGTGGCTTGCGTTCGTTTTCCGCTGCCGTGAGCTCATCAGCCAATATGCCGAACCTACGGCCGACAGATACCGCGGCCGATGCTAGCGAAGATTGCACGGCTCGCCATCGCGGCGCCGAAACGAATCGTTGCAGCGGCGGCGCTGACCCTGGTGGCGGCTGCCATTTTCGGTCTGCCGGTTACCGAATCGCTCTCCGCGGGCGGCTTCACCGATCCCGGGTCCGAGTCTGTTCGGGCATCCAGCATCCTCACCGACAAGTTCGATCACAACGACGTGCAATTGCTGATTGCAGTAACCGCCGACGACGGCGCGCGCAGCGCCGCGGCGTCCGCGGTGGCCGCCGAAGCCACGCACACACTGACGCACCGGTCCTGGTGTCGGACCAGGACATGCTCGGCGTATTCGGGTCGGTTGAGGAGGATGAAACTACGGTTGCGGCCGAGCGGTATTCGCACAGCGTCGCCATAGTTGCGCCGAAGCGCATCGTAGGCTGCCAACGGGTCGCGCATCGTCAGCGCCCAATAGCGCAGTACGTTCACACCCGACGGCCCGGGCAGTACCGGTGCCGTTCGGATATCGCCCGACACACGACTCATCTCAGCCGTTCCTCTCCACAAGGTCCTGGCAGAGCGACATCGCCGCAACAGGCTGCACGCTCCGGAAGAAATCGTCACTTCCGCGCGGCGTGACGCGCGCAGTAGCGCGCCACTGTAATTTCACCCGGTTATCGGGGCGGTACTACGTAGCCCGG
>CAZEHT010000057.1:0-24237 GCA_964511995.1 uncultured Mycobacterium sp. | reverse complement strand
CTTCGGCGACGCCGGCGACGAAGTCGTCGTAGAGCGGGCGGGCGACGATGGCGCGGGTCGCCGCGGTGCAGTCCTGGCCGGTGTTGATCAGCGCGCCGGCGACCGCGCCCTGCACGGCTGCGTCGATGTCGGCGTCGTCGAACACCACGAACGGCGCCTTGCCCCCCAACTCCAGCTGGGTGCGGTGGCCGTGCGCCGCCGCGGCGGCCATCACCTTGCGGCCGACCGCCGTGGAGCCGGTGAACGTCACGACGTCCACCCCCTGATGCCCGGCCAGCGCGGCGCCTACCTCGACACCCGTACCCGTCACGACGTTGAGCACGCCGTCGGGAAGTCCGGCCGCCCTCGCGATACCGGCGAGGGTCAACGTGGTCAGCGGCGTCAGTTCGGCGGGTTTGATGACGACGGTGCAACCGGCGGCCAGCGCCGGGATCACCTTCCACACCGCCATCTGCAGCGGGTAGTTCCACGGTGTGATGGTGGCGACGACGCCGACGGCCTCCCGCCGGATGCTTGACGTGTGGTCGGCGGAGTACTCGGCGGTGGCCTTGCCCCCCAGATGCCTTGCCGCGCCGGCAAAGAACGCGATGTTGTCGATACTGCCCGGCACATCGAACTCGGTGGCCAGCCGGACCGGCTTGCCGGTCTGGGCGACCTCCTCGGCGATCAGCGTCTCGGCATCGGCCTCGGCGAGTTCGGCGAGCCTGGCCAGCACCGTCGAGCGCTCCACCGGAGTCGCCGCGGCCCAATGCCGCAGCGCCGAGCGCGCAGAGGCGACGGCGACGTCGACGTCGCCGGGTGTTCCGAGTGCCATCTCGGCGACCGTGCTCCCGTCCGCGGGGTTCACGACACGGTGCGCCGCCCCGCCGGTGACCACGGCCGACCCGTCGATCCAGCTTCCCGGCCGCTTCCCCGGCTTGGTTATCGACGTTGCGGTCATCGGCCCACGCTATCCCACGGGGATTCGTGGCGTGGGGGCCGCGCTGAAAGCGGCTCCCACGCCACGAATCGCACGGCGAGAGGTGCGCATTCCACCCTTGCAAGACTTACGAACCGTCCAAATCGATCGCAAGTGTTGCTCTATGCAACGAATTCCGTGCAGAATCGACGTATGCGCGATTCGGGCATACCAGCCGGGTCGACGACACCCGCGATGCAACTCGACGGCCTTTCCAAGGCGATCATCGAGGAGCTTCAACGGGACGGCCGGCGGTCCTACGCGGCCATCGGCAAGGCCGTCGGACTCTCGGAAGCCGCTGTCCGGCAACGTGTCCAGCGCATGTCCGACGCCGGGGTAATGCAGATCGTCGCCGTCACCGATCCGATGCAGCTCGGGTTCGCCCGGCAGGCGATGATCGGCATCCGCTGCACCGGCGACGCGCTCGAAGTCGCCGAGCGGCTCTCCGCGATCGACGCCGTCGACTACGTGGTGCTCACCGCCGGTTCCTTCGACATGATCGTGGAGGTGGTTTGCGAGAACGACAACAGCCTGCTCGACCTGCTCAACAAGGAGATTCGCGCGGTCCCGGGTGTGATTTCCACCGAGTCCTTGGTCTATTTGAAACTTGTTAAACAGCAATATAATTGGGGCACTCGATGACGACCACCGACGAACGTGCCGCCCTTGCCGGCGCCCTCTCGGCCAAGGCCAGCCGCCACCTGTGGGGACATTTCTCGCGGCACGGCCCCGGGATCACACCACCGGTCATCACGCGCGGCGAGGGCGCGCTCATCTTCGACGACACGGGCAAGAGCTACATCGACGGACTCTCCGGCCTGTTCGTGGTCCAGGTGGGTCACGGACGCCGGGAACTGGCCGAGGCGGCCGCCGAGCAGGCCCGAACCCTGTCCTTCTTCCCGCTCTGGAGCTACGCCACACCACCGGCCATCGAATTGGCCGAACGCCTCGCAAGTTACGCACCCGGTGACCTCAACCGCGTGTTCTTCACCACGGGCGGCAGCGAAGCCGTCGAAAGCGCATGGAAGCTCGCCAAGCAGTACTTCAAGCTCACTGGAAAGCCCGGCAAACACAAGGTGGTGTCGCGGGCGATCGCCTACCACGGCACGACTCAGGGTGCGCTGGCGATAACCGGGTTGCCCGTGTTCAAGGCGCCGTTCGAGCCGCTGACACCAGGCGGATTCCGGGTGCCGAACACCAACTTCTACCGCGCACCGGCGCCCTACGACACCGACCTCAAGGCGTGGGGCCGCTACTGTGCGGACCGCATCGCCGAGGCCATCGAGGCCGAAGGGCCCGACACGGTCGCCGCCGTGGTGCTCGAACCGGTGCAGAACGCCGGGGGGTGCTTCCCGCCACCGCCCGGGTATTTCCAGCGCGTTCGCGAGATCTGCGACAAATACGACGTGCTGCTGGTTTCCGACGAGGTGATCTGCGCCTTCGGCCGAATCGGGTCGATGTTCGGCTGCCAGGAATTCGACTATGTCCCCGACATCATCACCTGCGCCAAGGGCCTGACGTCCGGATATTCGCCAATCGGCGCGATGATCGCCAGCGACCGGCTCTTCGAGCCGTTCGACGACGGCAAGACCGTGTTCGGTCATGGCTACACGTTCGGCGGGCATCCGGTGTCGGCTGCGGTGGCGATGGCCAACCTCGACATCTTCGAGCGCGAGGGTCTCAACGACCACGTCAGGGAATTGGGTCCGGTGTTCCGATCGACGCTGGAGAAGCTCTACGACCTGCCCATCGTCGGCGACGTGCGCGGGGAAGGCTTCTTCTACGGCATCGAACTGGTCAAAGACAAGGCCACGCGGGAGACGTTCAACGACGAGGAGTCCGAGCGGCTGCTGCGAGGATTCCTGTCCCCCGCACTCTGGGATGCCGGCCTGTACTGCCGCGCCGACGACCGCGGCGATCCGGTGGTACAGCTGGCGCCACCGCTGATCTGCGGCAAGGCCGAGTTCGATGCGATCTACGACATCCTCGACGGCGTTCTCGGCGACGCCTCGCGTCAGCTCTAGGCGCGGGAGGCGCAGATGGGCAAACCGCCGATCCATCCGGTTCGGTGGCAACCGCCGCCCGTGGAGGCCCTACCGGAGTTCGGGCCGGCGACCCTGACCGTGGTGCCCCTTCCAGGTGAAGGGCCCGAAGACATCGTTGTCGACGCCGACGAGTTCATGTGGACGGGACTCTCCGACGGCCGGATCGTGCGCATCGCCCCCGACGGCTCGACACGGGTAACCGGTGGCACGGGCGGCCGGCCGCTCGGTCTGGCAATGAGCCGCGACGGCCGCCTGCTCGTCTGCGACAGTCCGCGCGGCCTGCTGGCGATGCATTGCGACACCGGCGTCGTCGAGGAACTGGCGACGTCGATCGACGGTCGGCGACTGAATTTCTGCTCCAACGTCGTCGAATTATCAGATGGCACCGTGTATTTCACCGAATCGACGGCGGCTTTCACGTTTACCCACGCCATGGGCGCCATCCTGGGCGCTCGCGGCGACGGCCGCCTCATTCGCCGTGATCGCGATGGCGCGCTGACGACGGTGGTGACCGGCCTCTACTTCGCCAATGGGTTGACTCCCACCGCCGACGGGACCGCGTTGGTGTTCGCCGAAACCCAGGGCCGCCGACTGTCCAAATACTGGCTGAGCGGACCTCGCGCCGGATCGGTGACACCGCTGGCCGTCCATCTGCCCGGCATGCCCAACAATCTCTCGACCGGCAGCGACGGCCGGATCTGGTGCGCCATGATCACCCCCGCCAACCGCATGGCCGACCAGCTGGCTACGCGTTCGCCTGCGCTGCGGAGACTCTTGTGGCGGCTGCCGGAGCGATTGCAGCCGCGGGTCGAATCCATCGTGTGGGCAGTCGCGTTCGACCCGGACAGCGGGGACGCGGTGGCGGGGCTGCGGATGAGGCATCCCGACTTCGGATCGGTCACCGCTGCGGTCGAACACGACGGCCGGCTGTGGCTGGGCACCATCGGCCACTCCGCCATCGCGCACTGCCGCCTGCCCTGACCGCGCGTGCCGATCACGAGCGGTGATCTGCATTACATGAATCGCGCCGGCACCAGCGCGGCTCCCCGCATCCGGCGACAGACTCGCCTACCCTGCACAGACGATGGCGACCAAACACAGCTCGTCCCGCTGGCACCTCGCACGGGTCTCGGCGCTGGCGGCGGCATTGTTCCTGGCAGGCGGTCCTGCGCCGGCCCACGCCGAGCCGAACGCCGGCCCCCAGGCCGATCCGTGCCCCTACAAGGTGAGCACCCCTCCGGCCGTGGACAGCTCGGAGGTCCCGAAGGCCGGTGATGCGCCGCCCAAACCGCTGCCGGTCCCACTGAAACCGGTCGGCGGTGAGGCGATGGGGAACTGTGGCATCGTCGCCGCGCCGGGCACCCCTCCGGTGCCCGGCGACGTGTCCGCCGAGTCATGGATAGTGGCCGACCTCGACACTGGGGACGTGATCGCCGCCCGGGACCCGCACGGGCGTCACCGCCCCGCCAGTGTGATCAAAGTGCTTACCGCGATGCAGGCCATCAACGAGCTGCCGCTGCACAAGGTCGTGGCGGGCACCACCGAGGACGCGGCGGCCGAGGGCACCCGCGTAGGGGTCGATATCGGCGGCAACTACACCGTCAACCAGCTCCTGCACGGCCTGCTGATGCACTCGGGCAACGACGCCGCGCATGCGCTGGCGGTGCAGCTCGGCGGTATGGACGTCGCCATCGGCAAGCTCAACACCCTCGCCAGCAAGCTCGGCGGGCGCGATACCCGGGTGGCCACACCGTCGGGACTCGACGGACCCGGCATGAGCACATCGGCTTACGACCTCGGCCTGTTCTACCGCTACGCCTGGCAGAATCCGGTGTTCAGCGACATCGTCGCCACCAAGACCTTCGACTTCCCCGGCCATTCCACGCCTGAAACCGGGGATCACCCCGCCTACGTGCTGGAGAACGACAATAAGCTGCTCTACAACTACCCGGGCGCTCTCGGCGGAAAGACCGGGTACACCGACGACGCGGGCCAGACCTTCGTGGGCGCGGCCGAACGCGACGGCCGCCGGCTGGTGGCGATCCTGCTGCGCGGAACCCGGCAGCCGATCGCACCCTGGGAACAGGCATCACGCCTGCTGGACTACGGTTTTGCCACCCCGCCCGGCACGAAGATCGGCGCGCTGGTCGATCCCGACCCGTCTTTGCTGCCCAAGGCCGCCCGCGACGACGCGGCGTCGACACATGCCGCCCCGGTGCTGCCCGCCGCCGACTCGACGCCCGTGCGAGTCGGCGTGGCGGTCGTCGGGACGATCATCGTATTCAGCCTGATCATGGTGGCGCGCTCACTGAACCGTCGGCCCCAGACCTGAGCGAGTGTTTCACCCCTGGGGGCGGCGAGGCGTCGCTACCGCGGCCGCCCGCGCCGGCGTAGCGCAGCCCAAGCCAGCGCGCTGAGCGCTCCCGCCGCCACGGCACCGGCGGCCTGGACCGGGGCCAGGCCGGGCGCGACGATCACCCGGGAATTGATCACCGCCGGGGGCGGCGGCTCGACGACCTGCTCGCGCAGGTTTTCCTTGCACGTTGCCGCCCACGCGGTCGCGAAGAGCACGAGGCGCGCCATCACGTAGGCGAACACCATCAGGCCCAGCACCGGACCGAACGTCGCACCTGCCGGACCGGTTACCACCGACCGAAGATAGATGGCACCCAACTGCTTGAAGAGTTCGAAACCGATCGCGGCGATCAGGCCCCCGCGGACGCAGCTTCGCAAACTGCCCGTTACCCGCGGGAGCCGGGCGATCATCCAGGTGAACAGCAGCCACGAAACCAGCACCGACACCACCACCGACGCGATGTACAACACCAGTGACAGCGCGTGAGAGTCCCGGATACCCAGCCACTTCAACACCCTGTGCAGCACCGGCCCGTTGCCTATCACTGTCAATGCGATGGTGACGAGGATCGCGGCGAACGACGACAGTAGCGCCAGCAGGTCGGACAGCTTAGTCCTGACGTATCCGGCCGGTTCGAGGCGATTGCGGCCCCACATCAGGCTGAGCGCCTCACGCAGGTTCGCCATCCATCCCAGCCCCGCCCAGGCAGCCGTCGCCAGGCCTACTATCCCGACGGATGTGCGCGACGCCAATGCCGCATCCGTCAGGTCGACGACCTGCTCGCCCAGCTGACCGTGGATCGTCTCCCTGATCTTCTCCTCGATCGTGGCCAGCACCTCGGGGCTGCTGGCCAGGACGAAGCCGCCGATGGCGAAGCCGAGCATGAGCAGCGGGAACATGGCGAAGACCGTGAAGTAGGTGATGCCGGCGGCGAAGAAATCGCCGTTGGCGTCGTTGTAGCGCTGCTGTGCCCGCATGACGTGGTCGAACCACGGCATCCGCTTGCGCAACCGGTCGAGGAAACCGGGCCCCTTCACGCTCTGGGCACTCTCAGCGGTTTCGGCTACTCCGGGGACATCGGCGACTTGAGGGGGCGCGGCCGGCCGTATCATCCAGCCTCCCGTTTGGATCAGGATGGTTGCGGAAGCAACCCTAGCTGGTCATACACCCGCCTCAGCGTGTTTGCGGACACTTCCCGGGCCCGCCCCGCACCGGTGGCCAGCACGGACTCCAGTTCGGCCGGATCGCTCAGCAGTTCGTCGACCCGGGCCTTGATGGGAGTGACGAACTCGACGACGGCGTCGGCGGTGTCCTTCTTCAAATCGCCGTAGCCCTTTCCGGAGTAGCCCTCGACGAGTTGGTCGACGGACACTCCGCTGATCGCGGACTGGATGGTCAGCAGGTTCGACACCCCGGGTTTGGCCTCCGGGTCGAAGCGGATGCTGCGCTCGCTGTCGGTCACCGCCGACCGGATCTTCTTCGCCGTCTTCGCGGGATCATCGAGCAGGCTGATCAGACCGGCGTCGGTGGCCGCAGACTTGCTCATCTTCGCCGTCGGCTCGCCCAGGTCGTAGATCTTCGCGGTGACCTTCGGGATCATCGGTTCGGGCACGACGAAGGTCCGCGGAAATCGGGCGTTGAACCGCTGCGCGACGTCGCGGGCCAGCTCCAGGTGCTGGCGCTGGTCCTCCCCGACCGGTACCAAGTGGGTGTCGTAGAGCAGCACGTCGGCTGCCATGAGCACGGGGTAGGTGAACAGACCCACGGTGGTGGCGTCTGCCCCTTGCTTCTGGGCCTTGTCCTTGAACTGGGTCATCCGCGACGCCTGCCCGTAGCCGGTGAAACAGCCGAGCACCCATGCCAGTTCGGCATGGGCGGGAACATGGCTCTGGACGAACACCGTCGCTCGAGCGGGGTCGATGCCCAGTGCCAGGTACTGCGCAGCCGTGGTCAGGGTGCGCCGGCGCATCACCCCGGGGTCCTGGGCGACCGTGATGGCGTGCAGGTCGACGACGCAGAAGTAAGCGTCGAAGTCGTCCTGCAGCTCCACCCATTGCTTGACCGCGCCCAGCGCGTTACCGAGATGCAGGGAATCGGACGTGGGTTGCGCGCCGGAGAAGACGACGCGCCGGTCGGCGGTGTTCATGCTCGCTCAATCCTGTCACGGTCGGTGAGCGCACCGGCACTCCGGTTGACTGGACGCGCACCGGTTCGAATGCCTGCGACGAAGATCCGCGCTAGCGGTACTCGACGGTCACCGGAGCGTGATCCGACCAGCGCAACGCGTAGGCATCCGGGCGTTCGGTGGCGGCGGCGATCACCCGGGAGGCCATACCCGGGGTTGCCAGTTGATAGTCGATCCGCCAGCCGGCGTCGTTGTCGAACGCCTTCCCCCGCCAGGACCACCAAGCGTAGGGGCCGGCCACATCCGGATACATCTGCCGGACCACGTCGACCCAGCCGGACGTGAGCAGTTCGCTCAGCCACTGTCGCTCGGCGAGCAGGAACCCGGCTTTCTTGACGTTGCCCCGCCAGTTCTTGATGTCGTTCTCGGTGTGCGCGATGTTCCAGTCCCCGCACAGCACGGCGTCGCGGCCGGCTGCCAGCAGCTGGGCCATCCGCGCCGCCACGGCGGCCATGAAGCGTTCCTTCTCCAATTGCCGGTCGGTGTCGGCCTCACCGGTCGGGAAATACACGCTCGCCACCGTGAGCCCCGCGGTGTCAACCTCGACGAAGCGGCCGTGAAGCGCGAATTCTTCGGCGCCGCAACCAATTCGGACATCGTCGAAGGCCGTCCTCGACAACACGGCAACCCCGTTGCGACCCTTGAGGTGAGCACCGGCACAGGCCAGATGCCAACCATCGGCGACCGCCGGGGACAAAGCCTCGGCGAGCTGCGCATCGTCGGCCCGGGTCTCCTGCAGGCAGATCACATCGGCCCGGGTTTCCTTCAGCCAGGCCAGCATGCCCAGGTTGCCGGTGGACCGCTGCTTGACGGCAGCGCGGATCCCGTTCACGTTGACAGTAGTCAAGATCACAACGGACCACCTTAGCTGGAACAATGCTCCCCATAAGCCGCGCGCCCGGGCGTTCACGCGGTACCGCCGGTACCGGGTACTGGTACAGTCGGCGCCATGGCATTCCATCGCGAACCGATCCACCTCGGCTCGGGGGAACCGATCCTGCTGTTGCACCCTTTCCTGTGCTCGCAGGCGGTGTGGTCCACCGTCGCGCCGCAACTGGCCGACACCGGCCGCTTCGAGGTCTTCGCGCCGACGATGGTCGGCCACCGCGGCGGCACGCCGGCATCGACCTGGCGGCTGGACACCCATGCCTTTGCCGACGATCTCGAGCGCCGACTCGACGCTCTGGGCTGGGAGACCGCCCACATCGTGGGCAACTCGCTGGGCGGCTGGGTGTCATTCGAGCTGGAACGACGCGGTCGCGCCCGGTCGATCACCGCGATCGCGCCCGCCGGCGGGTGGACGCGGTATTCCCCGGTGAAGTTCGAGGTGGTCGGCAAGTTCGTGGCGGGCGGCCCGGTGCTTATCGCGGCGCGCCTGATCGGCCCGAGGATCCTGCGGCTCCCGTTGGCCCGCCGCATCGCCACCTGGCCGGTCAGCGGCCCGGCCGACGGACCCAGCGACGCCGATCTTCATACCCTCGTGCAGGACGCCACCCACAGCGCGGCCTACCCTCGCCTGCTCCTCAAGGCATTGACCGCACCCGGTCTGATGGACCTGCAGGATTCTGAAGTTCCGGTACATCTGGTCACCTGCGAACACGACCGGGTGGTACCGCACCCACGCTTCAGCAGGCACTTCGTGCGGCATCTGCCGCCCACCTCACGGATCAGCCGACTCGACGGCGTGGGCCACATCCCCATGCTGGAAGCACCGGACCGCATCACCCGGCTCATCGCCGACTTCGTCGACGAGCACACCCAGGCACGGCGCGCGGTCCCCCCGGCGGGTTGACACCGTTGGAGCGAGCGGGTGCGGCTACGGTGAGGAACCGTGAGGAATCGTCATCTTCCGCATCGCCAACCCGAGACTTTGTTTGAATGACCAGATAACTGACCTGGACTGAAGGGATTCACATGGCCAAGAAGAAATCCGGCAAGAAGAACGCGCTCAAGGCGCCCACCGTCGACGATCTCAAAGACCCGTTGCTGGCCGCCGTCGGCGTCCTCGATCTCGCCCTTGAGCAGCTCGACGAGATCGTCGGCACCGTGCGGGAACGCGCCGAGGAAGCCCGCAGCGATGCCAACACGCGCGCCGAGGAGACCCGCGACCGTCTGGCCAAGCGTCGAGCGGAGCTACGGGAGCGGCTGACCGCCGACGAACTGCGCAACGCGTACAAGAGCCTGGCCGAGCGTGGGGAGACCGTCCTGGAGCGACTGCGTGCGCGAGCGGACAGGGACGCGGACAGCCCCGACGAGTAGGGCACCCCAAAGTCCGGCCGCAAGCTTTTGATCGGTTCGCCGAAACGCACCGCCGATCAGGCCCTGGCGGGTCGGCGGATGACGGCGGATCGTGACATGGTCGCCGACGCGCTGGAGCGTCGGCGACCATCTCCTTTTAATGCCCCTTGTAGTCCTCCCGTGACGACGCCTCTTCAGATGACGACGAGCCGAGGACCCTCCTGCGGCGGCTGGCAGAACCGCCGGCCATTGCGATACGCTGCATAACGGTCATGAGTGCCAGCGACAAAGCCCCGGCTTGCTGGCCGGCAACCCTCCAACCGCGGTGGGGTGCCCCGGGTGATGACCAGGTTGAGTAGCCCGCACGCGGCTACACGGCAAGCGCGGGTCCGGCACAGGAATGTGTTCAAGGGCCCCAGAGAGACAGGGAAACCTGATGCGGCCCCACATGACCGAACATTGCTGAACGCGCTGCCCGGGCCTCTTTCGTCGTGTCGACGGGCCTGGGCGATACCCGTCACCCCACGACATTCCTGAGGAGAACACGAGCATGACCAGTCAGCCCGACGACCCGACCACGTGGTCGTTCGAGACCAAGCAGATCCACGCCGGCCAGGCCCCGGACGCCGCGACCAACGCCCGCGCCCTGCCGATCTACCAGACCACGTCCTACACCTTCAACAACACCGACCACGCCGCGGCGCTGTTCAAGCTGGCCGAGCCGGGCAACATCTACACCCGGATCATGAATCCCACCACCGATGTCGTCGAGCAGCGCATCGCCGCCCTGGAGGGCGGGGTGGCCGCGCTCTTCCTGTCCTCCGGCCAGGCCGCCGAAACGTTCGCGTTCCTCAACATCGCCGGCGCGGGAGATCACATCGTGTCCAGTCCGCGGCTGTACGGCGGCACATACAACCTGCTGCACTACACGCTGCCCAAGCTGGGCATCCAGACCACCTTCGTCGACGATCCCGACGATCTGGACTCATGGCGCAAAGCGGTGCAGCCCAACACCAAGGCATTCTTCGCCGAAACGATATCCAACCCGCAGATCGACATCCTCGACACGCCCGGTGTGTCGGCCGTTGCACACGAGAACGGCGTACCGCTCATCGTCGACAACACCATCGCCACCCCCTACCTGATCCAGCCGATCGCCCAGGGCGCCGACATCGTGGTGCACTCGGCGACGAAGTACCTCGGCGGGCACGGCTCCGCGATCGCGGGGGTGATCGTCGACGGCGGCAAGTTCGACTGGACGGCCAGCGGACGGTTCCCCGGCTTTACGACGCCGGATCCCAGCTATCACGGCGTGGTGTTCGCCGACCTCGGCGCACCGGCCTACGCGCTCAAGGCCAGGGTGCAACTGCTGCGCGACCTGGGCTCGGCGGCGTCACCGTTCAACGCGTTCCTCGTGGCCCAAGGCCTGGAGACGCTGAGCCTGCGTATCGAGCGCCATGTCGCCAACGCGCAGAAAGTCGCCGAGTTCCTGGCGGTACGCCCGGAAGTGGTCAGCGTGAACTACGCCGGACTGCCCAGCTCGCCGTGGCACGAACGCGCGAAGGCGCTGGCGCCCAGGGGTGCTGGCGGGGTGCTGGCGTTCGAGCTGGCGGGCGGAGTGCCTGCGGGCAAGGCGTTCGTCGACGGGTTGAGGCTGCACAGCCACGTCGCCAACATCGGTGACGTGCGCTCGCTGGTGATCCACCCCGCCTCCACGACGCATCAGCAACTCTCCGCGGAGGAGCAGCTGAGCACCGGCGTCACCCCCGGCCTGATCCGGCTGGCGGTCGGCATTGAGGGCATCGACGACATCCTCGCCGACCTTGAGCGGGGCCTATCTGCCGCCAGGTCCGTCGACACCGGCGATGTCCTGGCCGTGGCGGCGTTTTGAGTGAGCCAGAGATGACCCTCTCCGACGAACGCCTGCATGTGGGCACCGCGACGCTGCCCGCCGAAGGCGAAACCGCGATTGTCGACATCGGCCCGCTGAGGCTGGAAAGCGGTGCCGTACTCGATGACGTCAGCATCGCCGTGCAGCGCTGGGGCGAGTTGTCGCCCAATCGAGACAACGTGGTGGTGGTGCTGCACGCCCTGACGGGCGATTCCCACATCACCGGAGCGGCCGGCCACGGCCACCCGACGCCCGGCTGGTGGGACGGCGTCGCCGGCCCGGGTGCACCGATCGACACCACCAGGTGGTGTGCGATCGCAACCAACGTGCTGGGCGGCTGTCGCGGGTCAACCGGGCCGAGTTCGCTTGCGCGCGATGGTAAACCGTGGGGATCGAGGTTCCCCCTGGTGTCGGTTCGCGACCAGGTGGCCGCCGACGTGGCCGCGCTGGCTGCCCTCGGCATCACCGAGGTGGCCGCCGTCATCGGGGGGTCGATGGGCGGAGCCCGTGCCCTCGAATGGCTGATCGGTCACCCCGACTCGGTGCGCAGCGGTCTGGTGCTGGCGGTCGGCGCCCGCGCCACCGCCGACCAGATCGGCACCCAGAGCACACAGATCGCGGCCATCAAAGCCGATCCGGACTGGCAGAACGGCGACTACTACGACACCGGCCGCGCACCCGACACCGGCCTTAAGATCGCGCGCCGTTTCGCGCACCTGACCTACCGCGGTGAACTCGAACTGGACACCCGGTTCGGCAACGACGCTCAGGGCGACGAGGAACCGCTGATCGGGGGGCGCCACGCGGTGCAAAGCTACCTGGAGCACCAGGGCGAGAAGCTGCTGGCGCGGTTCGATGCCGGTAGCTACGTCATCCTCACCGAGGCGCTGTCGAGTCACGACGTCGGCCGCGGCCGCGGCGGAATCGAGGCCGCGCTGCGGTCCTGCGCAGTACCGGTGGTGGTGGGCGGGATCACCTCCGACAGGCTCTATCCGCTGCGCCTGCAGGAGCAACTGGCCGAGTTGCTACCGTGCTGCGACGGCCTCCACGTCGTCGAGTCCCTCTGCGGACACGACGGATTCCTGGTCGAGACCGAGGCCGTCGGCGACCTGATCCGCCTGACGCTGCAGCTGGCCGCCCGGTGATCGAACGTTCGCTGTCGTTCGGAGCGCAAGCGGCGGCCTACGAGCGAGGGCGGCCGTCCTATCCGCCGGACGCGATCGACTGGCTGCTGCCCGCCGGTGTGCGTGATGTACTCGACCTCGGGGCGGGCACCGGGAAACTGACGACCAGGCTGGTCGAACGCGGTCTGAATGTGGTGGCCGTCGACCCGATCGCCGAGATGCTCGAAGTGCTCAGCACCGCCCTGCCGGCGACGCCCGCGTTACTCGGCACCGCCGAGGAGATTCCATTGCCCGACGACAGCGTCGATGCCGTACTCGTGGCGCAAGCCTGGCACTGGGTGGATCCCGAGCGCGCGGTACCCGAAGTGGCCCGGGTGCTGCGCCCCGGCGGTCGGCTGGGACTGGTGTGGAACGCCCAGGACGAGAGACTGGGCTGGGTCAAGGACCTCGGCGAGATCATCGGACGCGAGGCCGACCCGTTCAACCGTACGGTGACGCTGCCCGCGCCGTTCGCCGATATGCAGCGCCATCAGGTGGAGTGGACGAACTATGTGACTCCGCAGGCGGTCGTCGATCTGGTGGCTTCCCGCAGCTACTGCATCACCTCTCCGGCCGAGGCGAGAACCCGCACGCTCGACCAGGTGCGCAACCTGCTGGCCACCCACCCGGCCCTAGAGGGCAGAACGGGCGTGGCGCTGCCCTACGTCACGGTGTGTATCCGCGCGACGCTGCGGGAGTGAACACCGCGGCACCGGACCCAAAAAGGCAACGATCCGGCCAACCGCCCACCCGTCGCGACATGACCGCCAAGCTCGGCGCATCGGCAAGCGGCGCAGTCGCTAATGCTGACGGCGCGGCCAGCGGATCGGCCGCCGTTATGCCACCGTGGCGACGGCTGGACCATGTCGGCGGTCAGCATGTGCGGCAGACCGGCCGCCGCGACGACCGGTATGTGGGCATCAATTTGAGACCTCAAAGATCCACGGTGCCATCCCAGTACGCATCGCCTCTTCATTCCAGCCGTCACCAAGCTCGACGACATGAGTGCGATGGCCGTTGACCGCGTCATCGAATGCGCCGGCGCAGACCCCTGGTTCCCGCAAAATCAGAAGCGGTAGTCCCTGGCCGAACGCCATCCCCGCTTCGACGTGGGTCCATGGGGTAATGCCCGCCTGCGTTGCGTGGTGTGTGCTTGAGTAGACGTGCTGAAAGCCGAGAACTACCACACCGGCACATCCGGCGAGGTGGCGCGCGATCTCGCTGAGCGCGCCCGTTGGGGGTAGTCGCGCGGTCGTAGCGCCATGACGCTCTGTGCCTCCCTCGCGTACGGCGCACGGCGGCGGAATAGGACGTCACGGATACCCAATTCGCTGTGAGGGTCCAGGAATCGGCGAAGGAGGATGGCGCCGGCAAGCCTGCGCTCAAGATCTGGAGCGGACAAGAGTCCAATGACGTCGCTGAACGCCGACCGGATCGTCGACAGCTTCGCCCTGCGGTTTTGGTAGCCCACCACGCCGAGCACGGCCACCAGACCGGCGACGACGATCGAAGCAGTCGAGACTGCACCTTCCAAGTTCAGCACCACGATGGCTCGTCCTCCCCTGTGCTTTGGCGCTTCGGCCTGCAGCATCGAGCGGCGGTCAACTGGTTCCCAGCGGGTCGATCGTCCACGCTGTGAACAGCACCACAGCGGAAACCGCGGCCGTCATCGCGACATCGATGCGCTTGCTGCGCACGACCAGCAGGCCCGCCTGCTTCTCGGTCAGCACCAGTCGTAGCACCGCGGCCACCGCCACCCCGACCCCGATCAGCAACGCCCCGCGTCTCCAAAAGCTCAGTGCCACAAGCAGGAAGGCAAGAGCGAAGATCGAACCCACCGCCACGATCGGCCACTGGGCACGAACCGCGGCGCGGACGTTCACGGGGCCGCCTCGGCTCGCTCGACCACATTCGTCAGGAGGAACGCACGGGTCAACGGACCCACGCCGCCGGGGTTGGGCGACACGTGGCCGGCGACGTCCCACACGCCGGGATGCACGTCTCCGGTGAGCTTTCCGTCGACCCGGCTCACACCCACGTCGACGACCGCGGCGCCGGGCCGGACCATGTCGGCGGTCAGCATGTGCGGCACACCGGCCGCGGCGACGATGATGTCGGCTTGCCGTGTCAACGCGCGCAGGTCACGAGTCCCAGTGTGGCACAAGGTGACTGTGGCGTTCTCCGAACGCCGGGTGAGCAACAGGCCCAGCGGCCGCCCCACGGTGATCCCCCTGCCGATGATCACGGCATGGGCGCCGGCGATCGGCACCTCGAAGCGGCGCAGCAGCGCCACGATGCCACGCGGGGTGCAGGGCAGCGCAGCGTCTTTTCCCAGTACCAGCCTGCCGAGATTGACCGGATGCAGGCCGTCGGCATCCTTGTCGGGGTCGATGCGTTCCAGCGCGGCGTTCTCGTCCAGGTGCTTCGGCAGCGGGAGTTGCACGATGTAGCCGGTGCAGTCCGGGTTGGCGTTGAGCTCGTCGATGGTGGCGTCGAGTTCGGCCTGTCCGATGCCGGCGGGCAGGTCGCGCCGGATCGAATTGATGCCCATCTTCGCGCAATCGGCGTGCTTGCCACGCACGTATGCCTGTGAACCCGGGTCGTCACCGACGAGAATGGTGCCCAATCCGGGAATACGTCCCAGCTCGGCCAGCTTGGCCGCCCGCTCTCGCAGCGAGACGAAGATCTCGTCCCTGGTGGCCTTCCCGTCCAGCACCTTCGCACTCACGCCAGCCATTGTGGCACCAGCGACTTTGACACCGTCGGCGGCGGCGTGTAGAGGTTCGGGTGTGTCCACCAGTCCTGATGTGTTCGGTCCGGCACGCCTCGGACCGATCACCCTGCGCAACCGCGTCATCAAGGCCGCGACGTTCGAGGGAGCCACCCCGGACGCGCTAGTGACCGATGAGCTCATCAACTACCACCGGCGTCCTGCCGCCGGGGGTGTGGGCATGACGACGGTCGCGTACTGCGCCGTCTCCCCCGGCGGACGGACGGACGGCAAGCAGATCTGGATGCGCCCGGAAGCCGTCGAGGGCCTTCGCCGGCTGACCGGGACGATCCACGCCGAGGGTGCGGCGATCAGCGCGCAGATCGGCCACGCGGGGCCCGTCGCGGACTCACGGTCCAACAACGCACAGGCCCTGGCACCGATGTGGTTCTTCAACCCGATCTCGATGAAGTTCGCCAAGAAGGCCAACCGCGACGACATCGCCGACGTCATCGAGGCCCATGCGAATGCCGCCCGGCTGGCCGTCGACTGCGGCTTCGATGCCGTCGAGATCCACCTCGGGCACAACTACTTCTGCAGCTCGTTTCTGTCGCCGCTGATCAACCACCGCATGGACGAGTTCGGCGGATCGCTGGAGAACCGCGCCAAGGTCGCGCGCGGCGTCGTACAGGCCGTCAGGCGCGCGGTGGGCGGCCAGATCGCCGTCACCGCGAAACTCAACATGAACGACGGGGTGCGCGGCGGGATCTCGACCGACGAGTCGTTGCAGACGGCCAAGTGGCTGGAGGAGGACGGCGGCCTGGACGCACTGGAGTTGACCGCGGGCAGCTCCCTGGTCAATCCCATGTACCTGTTCCGCGGCAACGCTCCGGTCAAGGAGTTCGCCTCGGCATTCAAGCCGCCGATGAGCTGGGGTGTGCGGATGCTCGACAAGGCCTTTCTGCGCGAGTATCCATACCAGGAGGCCTACCTGTTGCACGACGCGAAGCTCTTTCGCGCCGAGCTCACGATGCCGTTGATCCTGCTCGGCGGAATCACCAACCGCGAGACGATGGACACGGCGATGGCGGAGGGGTTCGAGTTCGTCGCGATGGGGCGGGCACTTCTGGCCGAACCGGACCTGCTCAACCGAATGCAGGCCGACGGCGCCCACATCGTCAAGTCGAAATGCACACACTGCAACCTGTGCATGCCGACCATCTACACCCACACCCACTGCGTTTTGACAGGTGCGCCAGACAACTAGGCACCAACGTTTACAGTTGACCCGATGACTCGACCAGGCGCACCCGCGCTGACCGTTCGATACGACGGAGCCCAGCGCACCTTCGCAGCGGGCCATGACGTTGTCGTCGGCCGCGATTTGCGGGCAGACGTGCGGATCGCCCACCCGCTGGTGTCGCGGGCCCACCTGCTGCTCCGATTCGACCAGGACCGCTGGGTGGTGATCGACAACGGCTCGCTCAACGGGCTGTTCGTCAATGGCCGCCGGGTTTCGACCGCCGACATCCGCGACGGCATGGGGATCAACATCGGCAATCCGGACGGTCTGCTGCTCCGCTTCGAGGTCGGCCGGGCCACCGGCTCGGTGGGTCGGCCGCCCCAGACGGCGTCCTTCCCGGCGACCGAGCGCACGGCCGGCCCCGGCTCACCCGGCTACTGGCCGGCGCAGGCGCCGGTGTCGAGGCCCTCGACGGTGTATCCGAGCGCACCCCAGCCGGCGCATCCGAGCGCTCCGACGACCCCGCCGCCGTCTCCGGCCGGCCGCGGCACGGACCCGCGCCCACAGCCGGTTCCGCCGACCAGGTCGGCGCCACCCCAGCTGCCCTCCCATAACCTGCCGACGCAGATCGGGCCTACCGCTGCACCGCCCCGCGGCGGCGACGGTTCCACGATGGCCACCAGCATGCTGAAGATCCTGCGGCCCGGGCGTACACCCGATCTGCCCGCCAACGCCATCAAGATCGGCCGTGCCACCGACAACGACATCGTCATTCCCGACGTGCTGGCGTCCCGCCACCACGCCACGATGGTGCCGTCGGCCACCGGCACGGAGATCATCGACAACCGCAGCATCAACGGCACGTTCGTCAACGGGCAGCGCATCGTCACAGCCGAGCTGCACGACGGCGACGTCGTCACCATCGGCAACGTCGACCTGGTCTTCGGTGCCGGCACGCTTTCTCGGCGTTCGGAAACCGAGGCGGCGACCCGCACCGGCGGTCTGGAGGTGCGCGGCCTGACCTGGACCATCGAGGGCAACAAGACCCTCCTGGACAACATCTCCCTGGATGCCAGGCCGGGCACGTTGACCGCGGTCATCGGACCGTCGGGCGCCGGAAAGTCGACTTTCGCCCGCCAGATCGCGGGTAGCACCAATCCCACCAGCGGCACGGTGATGTTCGAGGGCCACGACATCCACGGCGAATACGCGTCGCTGCGTTCCCGGATCGGGATGGTTCCGCAGGACGACGTCGTCCACGCCCAGCTGACCGTCAATCAGGCGCTGATGTACGCCGCCGAGCTGCGGCTGCCGCCGGACACCAACAAAGCGGATCGCACGCAGGTCGTTGCCCAGGTGCTCGAAGAACTCGAGATGACCAAGCAGGCCGACACCCGCGTCGACAAGCTGTCGGGCGGCCAGCGCAAACGCGCTTCGGTCGCGCTCGAACTACTCACCGGACCATCGCTGCTGATCCTCGACGAGCCCACCTCCGGCCTGGACCCCGCGCTGGACCGGCAGGTCATGACGATGCTGCGGCAACTCGCCGACGCCGGGCGCGTGGTCATCGTCGTGACCCACTCGCTGACGTATCTCGACGTGTGTGACCAAGTGTTGCTCCTGGCGCCCGGCGGCAAGACCGCGTTCTGCGGCCCGCCGAGCGAGATAGGCCCGGAGCTCGGCACGACCAACTGGGCCGACATTTTCAGTGCCGTCGCCGACGACCCGGACGCGGCACATGCCCGGTATCTGGCGAATACCGGCCCGACTCCAGTCGCGCCCGCGGCGCAGAAACCGTCCGATCTGGGCAAACCGGTGCACACCAGCCTGCTACGGCAGTGTTCCACGATCGCGCGGCGTCAGATCCGCTTGATCGTGTCGGATCGCGGCTACTTCGCCTTCCTGGCGGTGTTGCCGTTCATCATGGGCGCACTGTCCCTGTCGGTCCCCGGCACAGTGGGATTCGGTGTCCCCGACCCCATGGGCGGGGCTCCGAACGAGCCTGGCCAGATCCTGGTGCTGCTCAACGTGGGTGCGATCTTCATGGGTACCGCCCTGACGATCCGGGACCTGATCGGTGAGCGCGCGATCTTCCGCCGCGAACAGGCTGTCGGGTTGTCCACGACCGCGTACCTATCGGCGAAGGTCTTCGTGTACGCGGTGTTCGCGATCGTGCAGTCCACCATCGTCACCGCGATCACCATTCTGGGAAAGGGCGCACCAACCCAGGGTCCTCTCGCGCTGGGAAATCCCACGCTGGAGCTCTTCGTCGTGATGGCGGGTACCACTGTCGCCTCGGCCATGGTCGGCCTGGCACTGTCGGCGCTGGCGAGGTCCCATGACCAGATCATGCCGCTGCTGGTAGTCGCGATCATGTCGCAGCTGGTGTTCTCCGGCGGCATGATTCCGGTGACCGACCGGATCGGGCTCGACCAGCTGTCCTGGTTCACCCCCGCCCGGTGGGGATTCGCCGCGTCGGCGTCCACAGTCGACCTCATCAAGCTGGTGCCCGGGCCGTTGACCCCCAAAGACTCCCATTGGGAGCACACCGCTTCGGCCTGGTGGTTCAACATGGGGATGCTGTTCGCCCTCAGCGTCGGCTATGGGACGTTCGTGCGCTGGAAGATCCGGCTCAGGGCGGCCTGAGCCGCTGCGGCCGGCAGGTTCACCCGGCGGGCGACAAACTGTCCAGCGCGTACTCGGCGACGGCGATCAGCGCGTCCCGCGCCGATCGCCGGTCACGGGCGTCGACGGTGACCACCGGAACACGCTCGTCCAGTGTGAGCGCCCGGCGGACCTCCTCGGTCGCGAAGCGACGTGCCCCGTCGAACTCGTTGACCGCGATGATGAACGGAATTCCGCGGTCCTCGAAGAAGTCGACGGCCGCGAAGCTGTCCTGCAGGCGCCGGGTGTCCACCAGGACGACCGCACCGATCGCTCCGCGAACCAGGTCGTCCCACATGAACCAGAACCGGCGCTGGCCCGGGGTGCCGAACAGGTACAGCACGAGGTCCTCGTCGAGCGTGATCCGGCCGAAGTCCATCGCGACGGTCGTCGTCGACTTGGCGGGCGTGGCGTCCAGACCGTCGAGGCCGGCCGACGCATTGGTCACCATCGCCTCGGTCCGCAGCGGCATGATCTCCGACACCGCTCCGACGAACGTGGTCTTGCCGGCACCGAATCCGCCCGCGATGACGATCTTGGTGGACGCGGCGTCACGCCTCTCAGAGTGCGCGTAAACCACGCAGGGTCCTTCCTATCAATTCCCGTCGCTCGACTGCTGTCGAACGGTCGGTCAACGTCGTCAGGACTCGAAGGTAACCCGAGGTCACCAGATCACCGATGAGGACACGGGCGACGCCCACGGGAACGTCGAGCCGGGCCGAGATCTCGGCAACCGACGGACTGCCCTCGCACAGCCCGACGATTCGGCCGGCCATGTCCGCGGGCGGCCACCGTCGCAGACGCGCCGCGCGCAGCCTCTGTACGGGCGCCTCCAGCGGCAGATACACGTTGGTGCCGGTGCGACCGGCCGTCAGCGTGTAGGGACGGACGAGGTTGGGCCCCGGCGATTTAGCGGCGGGCTCAGCGCTGTCCACGGCCACTCACGACGGCTGGGGGGCTCGTCGGCGGGTGGCGGACACGACGGCCCCCACACGTTCGGCGAGCAGCGCCATCTCGTAGCCCACCTGACCGATGTCGCACGATTTCGCCGCCAGGGTTGCCAGCTGCGATCCGTCGCCGACCTGCATGATCAGCACGTACCCGTGGTCCATCTCAACGACCGACTGCAGCACCCGTCCGCCTCCGAAGAGATCGGCGGCTCCCGCCGAGAGGCTGGCCAGTCCGGATGTGACCGCCGCCAGTTGATCGGCACGCTCGGGTGGCAGGTGCTCACTCGCCGCCAACAGCAGACCGTCGACGGACACCAGAACCGCGTGCGCGACCCCGGGGACGTCTCGGGTGAACTTCGAAACCAGCCAGTCAAGCCGATTCTCCTGCGCTGACCGTGGCGGGTGGCTCATCGCTCGTCGAGTCCTTGGGTTGAGTCTCGGGCGTGCATCCGTCCCGCATGCACGCCGCCGAAGTGGTTGCTGATGGAGGCACGGATGGCGTCGGGATCGCGGTCGATGGCCTCGGGTTCGCCGGTGTCGTCGACCGGCTGCGAACCGGCCCCCGCCACGCCGGGGTGATCGCCGGGCTCCCCGGCGGTTTCCGCCGCCCCGGGCACCAGGCGGGCACCCGGTTCCCGCACCGGCAGGCCGTGATCGGTGTGGGCTTGCACGGGCTTGTTCTCCGCGTCGGCCGCGGCCGCCCACCCGTGGTCCCATACCGACTTCCAATCCCGCGGGATGTCGATCTCCCAGGGATCGACCAGCCACTCCGAGACCATGCTCTGGTAGATCAGGTCGACGCCCGAACCGCCGGTCGGCAATGGATGGTTCGCGGCCGGGGAGCCGTTGTCGTCCGAAACATCCTGAGTCAAAACATGCTCCGCCGAAACGTACTCAGTCTCGACACCTTTCGGGTCGCTTGCATACCGGATGACCATGGCGGAGTCAGACGTCCCGACAGTGACTTCCTGTTCTACCTGTTCTACCTGTTCTACCTGTTCTATGGGCTGGGGCGCCGCGGGTGACACCTCCTCGGCCCGGTCCGGCGCCGGGGTGCTGCGAGCACGCCGCCACGACGAGGAGAAGAATCGGGAGGTGTCGGCAGGTGCCACGGCGGTCGGCGCGGCCATGTCGTCGTGAGACGTACCGGAGTCGACGCCGTCGGGAGCTTCGCCGATTCCGCTCGACCCAGGGTCGCGACGCGGAAGCGACGTCACTGAAGCCACGTCGGCATCCGACTCGACGGCATCCGACTCGACGGCATCCGACTCGACGGCATCCGACTCGACGGCATCCGACTCGACGGCCTCCGGCTCTACGGCGCCCGGCTCTTCGGCATCGGATTGCGACGGCTCCGGCGATGGAGCCGAGTCAGGCTGGACCCACAGCGGCTCGGCGGCATCCGGTTCTTCGTATACCTGCCGCGCGGCGTCCTCGCCGGACGCCACTTCGGTGAGCGGGCCCGACGTCACGGCGTCCTCACCCACGACAGGCACCGGGGCGCCTTCGAGCAACCCGGGAGGCACGTAGAGCTGCGCGGTGGTGCCGACGCCTTCGGCGCCGCCCCGCAGCCGGACCGTCATACCGTGCTGGCGCGCCAGCCGGCCGGTCACGAAAAGTCCCATGTGCCGGGCACTGTCGGGACTCACCTCACCGGCCGACGCCAACCGCATGTTCGCCATCCGCAGATCGCTGTCGGTCATGCCCAGTCCCACGTCGTCCACCTCGACCAACAGCCCGCCGTTGGCGGTGTGCACCGCCCGGACTCGCACCGGCTCGCTCGGCGGCGAATATCGCAGCGCGTTGTCGAGCAGCTCGGCGATGAGGTGCACCGAGTCGGTGGCAGCGGGGCCGACGACGGTGCAGTCGGCCAGCGCCTCGATCTCAATGCGCTGATACTCCTCGACCTCGGAGGCTGCGGCGTTGACCACGTCTGCGGCAGACATCGGGTCGGCCTGTTCCCGCGACGAAACCGCGTCTGCGAGGACGAGCAGGTTGTCCCCGTTGCGGCGCATACGTGCCGCGAGGTGGTCGAGACGAAACAGGCTGTCGAGGCGGACCGGATCTTCTTCGTTGCGTTCGAGCTGGTCAATCAGCGAGAGCTGCTGATCCACCAACGACCTGTTCCGCCGTGACATCGTCTCGAACATGTCGTTGACCATCGCGCGCAGCCGGGTCTCGTCGCCCGCCAGTTGTAGCGCCTGGACGTGCAGCTCGTCGACCGCATGCGCCGCCTGACCCACTTCGTCGGTGCTGTGGATCGGCAGCGGCGGAGGGTCGGGCTCGCCCCCGGCTTTGACAAGCTGGATTCCCTTGACGAGGTCACCGTGGGCGATCCTGAGGGCTCCGTCGCGGAGCCTGCGCAGCGGGCGCACCAGAAAACTCGCCACCCAGCTCACGATGGCCGCGACGATCAGCAGCGCCGCTAGGATCGCGACGGCTTCGCGGGCAACGCTGGCGCGCGCACCCGCGGCCTGCTCGTCGGCTTCGGTGGTGAGCGAAGCCGATGCCGCGGCGAGGAGCCTCTGTGCGATCCCGTCGGTCGCCTGAATGGAAGCCAACAGATCGGGGTTGCCCGGTAACGGCAGGTTGGGATCAGAGAGCAGCGCCAGCCGCTGATCGGCTTGCGCGCGCAACGCCGCGGCTTCGTCCGACGATTCGCCGAGCACGGTGGCCATGCCCGTCACGGTGTGCGCGTCGCCGCCGGCCAGGGCGATCATCGACGACCGCAGCTCGGATTCGGGAAGCTCACCGCCCCGCTCAAGGAGCATCCGCTGCATGGCCATCCGGCCACGGGCCGCCACCGCGCTGGACAATCCGTCCGCCCGCGCACGCAGTTCCGGGGTGTCGGCACGCACGGACCCGGTGATCGCGGTTTGCGCTGCCGGCAGCAGCCAGGCGTAGGCCGTCGCTCGTCTGGCAAGGTCGGATTCGCGAGCGGCGGCCTGGTTCACCAATGCCCGGCCGTCGTCGAGCAGCGTGGTCACCGCCCGCTGCACGTCGGGGTGGGCACCGCGGCGCCGGTCCTCAATCGCGGAGCGCTGCACTTCGTAGTGCGACAGCGCCTGCGGGACGGCATCGTCGGCGGCGCTGGCCGCCAACACACTTTCCGTCGCGGCCATATAGCGGTCGATGACAGGGACCATCTGCGCGGCATCGGCAGCCGCACGCAAGTCACGGGCCTGCTCGGTACCGGCGTGTAAGCGCAATCCGCCCAGCACGGCGGCCAACAGCAGCGGCAACGCGGCGATGACAAATATCTTCCAGCGCACCGGCCAATTGGACGGAGACCACCGGTTCGGTCGCACAACGGGCAGCCGGCCGGCAATGCCTGCGGCTTCCGGAAGCCCCTGCCGACCGGAGCCTTCGGGTGGGTCGAACATCGTCACCGCGGCGTGCCTCCGGCCCGGGTCGTCCGACCCGTCTCGACCGCACTGTTCACAACAACCGCCTCGCCCATCGATCTCACTGCTGGTTGGAGCCGGGCACACGAGTTCGGGCACGGCTGCCCGGCAGTTTCGTGAAGTATGACAGCCTGCGCCAGGGCGTTCCACATTCGTACCGAAACTGCAACCACCGACGCGGGTTCGTCAGAAGGCGTGACCGAAGTCACGACCATTCACGAGCACGTCACGCGGTAGTGGCGCCGGGGTTAACTCAAACCGAGAGGACACGATTGGGGCGTGTTCAAAGTGATGTTCTATTCGCCGCGCATCGCGATACCCACAACATGGGGGAACACATGTCCAGCAGAAAAAACCCGTACCCGGTCGATTCAGCCACCCGCACATGCTGCGGCGGCATCGGCGGGCATACCCGCGACTGCCCCGCTAG
>CAZEHT010000056.1:0-24244 GCA_964511995.1 uncultured Mycobacterium sp. | reverse complement strand
CCGAGGTCGAAGACCAGGATGGTCTGCTCTTTGCCGCCCTTGTCGAGGCCGTAGGCCAGAGCGGCCGCGGTCGGCTCGTTGACGATACGCAGCACGTTGAGTCCGGCGATCTGGCCGGCTTCCTTGGTGGCCTGGCGCTGGGCGTCGTTGAAGTAGGCGGGCACCGTGATGACCGCGTCGGCGATGTCCTCACCGAGGTAGCTTTCCGCGTCGCGCTTGAGTTTCATCAGAATTCGCGCACTGATCTCCTGCGCGGTGTACTTCTTGCCGTCGATCTCGACGGACCAGTCCGTACCCATGTGCCGCTTGACCGAACGGATGGTCCGGTCGACGTTGGTGACCGCCTGGTTCTTGGCGGGCTGGCCTACCAGCACCTCGCCGTTACGCGCGAATGCGACGACCGAAGGGGTGGTACGTGAGCCCTCGGAGTTTGCGACGACGACCGGGTCGCCACCTTCCAGCACTGAGACGACGGAGTTGGTGGTCCCGAGGTCGATCCCGACCGCACGAGCCATAGTTACTGCCTCCTGATATAGCCAAATAAGGGTCTGAGTGGACCGCGCTCAAGTCTGCTCTGGCAGCCAGGGGCTGTCAACTCAGGCTTGAGTCCGATGCACTCAAGTTGTCGGTCGGATCAACGGCGTACACGCGTGGTTTGTTCCTGATGACAGGTGTGATGACCTGTCGGATGCTGGGCTCCGACGACGTAGTGCACTGACCATTCCCACACTCATGAGGAATCCGAGCAGCAGCAGCCAGAACCCGGACCAGATGTATCGAGTGCCGGTGTGTAGGCGGTTCATCGCGCTCACACCGCCACGAAATCGCCGGGTCGCCAGCGTCCGTCGAATGCGGCGTCCTGCGGACGGTAGATCTGGAAGTAGGCGAACCAGCCCTTGCCGGGGATCGTCTGAATCCAGGTGTTCTCCTGGCCGGTCGGTGCACTGGGCCCGAAGAACAGGTCGGCGGATTCTCCGGTGAGGCCGTTGAGTTCGAACAGTGAGCGCAGAGCTGCCTTGTTCTGGTTGGTCTGGATCTGTGAGCGGGTGTCGATGTCGTAGAGGGTGACCGACCAGAACAGCTTGCCGGGCACTGGAAGCGGAACGCGCAGAGTGAACGCACAGGGTGTAGGTGTTGGCCCCGTCGAGTGGGCAACCCGCGGCGTCGCGGTGTCCCAGCCAGTACAGCGATCCGGCGTTGGTGTCGCGCCGGAACATCGCCGGGGAGGCGCCAACGGCCTGATAGAACCATTTCTCGCGGGCGGCGAGGTGGACGTGGGGTGTTGAAGTCGCCGTCTTCGAATCGCAGTGCCGCGTATTCCAATTGGCGATCCGGCCAGACGTGTCGGCCGGGCCGGCGGTCGGCGAAGGACTGTACGCGCATTTGTGCGTGCCCAGTCGGGCAGCTGTTTCCAGGATGAGGGTCATTCGATCGTCCGGCGCAAAAGGCTTACCCTTCTCGATTCCCAACTCGGCAAGTTCGCCGTAGCGGGTGTGATAGCCGGCGAATGTTGGCTCATAATCGACGGTTTCGTGCAGCACCGTCCAGAACTCAAGCGTGGTCTCGACCGCCAACGGCGTGGTGTCCTGCAATTTGTCGGTGAGGTCGATCCACTCCGGTTCCTTCCACGCACTGTCGGGATTGCGAGGGTAGACCTTGATGGTCCTGAGGCGCTGCATGGCGCCGGCCGCGCCGCCGCCGACGAGCAGTGAGCGGGCTCCGACGATCTGGCGGTTGCTGGTGGCGAGATGCACGAAGTAACCGTTGGCGGGCAAAGCGCCGGTGTAGTCAGGCCCGACGAGCAGATGCTTGCCGCCCTTACCGGCATCGGGGCCGGGCAATCCCATGTCGGCGACCCAGCGCTGATTGACTCCAGTTCCACCACCAACGGCCCGTCATTGAGGTCCAGCTGCAGCGGACCATACGGTGTGTCGGAGTTGGCGGTGAACGAAGCCGCTTTGGGTGCCGCGCCGTCGGCCAGCGGGTGGATCCGCAGGGTGTGCAGGTACTCGATGCCCCTACGCCGGTCCTCGGCACCCTGGGTCTTGATGATGATGCGCAGCAGGCTGTAGGCGTTGTAGGTCGCACAGGGTATAGCGACGTACCCGTCGGGGATCGCACCGTCGAAATCGGGTGGTAGGAGTAAGTATTCGCGCCCTTACCGTTGTCGTATCCGGTGTTTCCGAGGTTGAGCAGCGGTTCGTTCCAGACGTTGATGATGGTGCCGTACAACGCCTGCTCGGCGGCCGCGGGAACGTCCACCACGACTGGGCCGGCTTTCAGGTTGATGAAGAACATGACGTAGCTGGTGGAGTGGTTGGGGGTGGTGGTCTGATTCATCCAGGTGTTCGGGTTCGACCAGAATATGCAGTCGTTGTAGCCCGCGCCGGCACGAAAGTAGGCCTGCCGCATGGCATCCACATTCACCAATGGCATGCCCCAAATCGCGGCCTCCACCGAACGGCGTTCGATCGCGCGGTTGGGCAGTTCCTGAGCGGTGAATGTCGTCATCGACCTCGCCCTTCAGATCAGTGGCCGGCCAGCTACGGCGGTCCGCCACGCACCGTGAAGCCATGACCCG
Source organism: uncultured Mycobacterium sp. (assembly GCA_964511995.1). Classification (GTDB taxonomy): domain Bacteria; phylum Actinomycetota; class Actinomycetes; order Mycobacteriales; family Mycobacteriaceae; genus Mycobacterium. Next base: position 21,663 of record CAZEHT010000056.1, on the reverse strand, counting down.
ACCCGATCGCTACCGTAGTCACATGTCTACAGCAGCCGCAAGGGCGGGTTCCCAACACGACGCCAAACCCTTGGGCCGCGACGCCGTGGTCACCTCGACACTCGAAGCTGCCGCCAACCTATTCGCCTCCCGCGGCCCAGCCGCGACGTCGATCCGCGACATCGCGGCCGCCGCCGGGGTGAATCACGGGCTGATCCACCGCCACCTCGGCAGCAAGGACGAACTCGTGGGAGCCGTGCTCGATTACCTGGGCAGCCAACTCGCCGACCTGCTCCACGGCAGGGCCGAACCGCACGTCCTACAAGCCGGGTTGGATAGACAGGTTCGGGTCATCGCGCGCGCAACCCTCGACGGCTACCCACCCGCCCAATTGCAGTCCCACCTCCCCAACGTCACCGCCCTGATCGAATCCGCCAAAGCCCACTACGGCGACGACCTGCAGGCCCGGCTGATGGTCGCAAACGCCGTCGCGCTGCGCATGGGATGGCAACTGTTCTACGAACTTCTCCAGGAAGCGACAGGGCTGAACGATGTACCGAAAAACACGGTGTCACAGTCGATTTCCGATGCACGAGACCGCGTCCTGGGATACCACCCCGACCGGAGCATCGTCGTCCGACCCTGAGCACCCTCGTCGTCACGGTTAGCGCCGCAGCGCGGAGGTATTGGCATGTCCATTGCAGCGGAGTCCCCATACCGGCATCATCACCGTTGATCGTTTCGGCCGACCGCGCCGAGGACTACCTGCGTCGCCTTAGGATCCCTCCTCAGGCGATGCACCAGGCGTTGAGTTCAGAGACCTCCGTGCCGCCGACATCCACGCCTTCCACCCCGCGGATCGGCCGGCGTGACCAGGTGGGTCGGGACGGTGGGCGGCGTTGCGCCGCAACATGGTGGACGGCAGGGACTGGAAGCAGCTCGACAAGCACAACCGCCCCACCCTCGAACCCACCGACGACAAGATGAGCCTCTCGGTTGTCGGCTGCAACGAAGCGACAGGTGATCCGGCTTCCGTTGACGGCCCACGCACGGCCAACCGCCGCGGACCGCTACCATCGCCGCCCTCAAGGACCATTGGACCTGGATTTCATCTCGGTCGCGGCGCTATCCTCGGGCGGCTCACGTCCCGCCTCGATCGAGGATGAACCACCGCTCGGCCAATGGTTCGTCCTGCACCACCACGCAGAGGATCGGGTACAGCTGGAACTGTCGGAAGCGGCCGGCATCGACGAGCAAGGCGAGGACCGGAAGACCGGGCAGTTCACCGACGGGTTGGTCCGTGTGATGCTTAACCCGTATCAGCCCGGACCCGCCGTGGCTGGCAAGCGGCCATTGGACGTGAGAGCGACGATGTCGACTTCACCATCGTGCCCGCATACTGACCGGTTCCTCGATCCCGACCGAATCCGCATCGCCGCGCCCGACGTGGTCTGACCAAGTCCGAGCCGGCAAGGTTGCTGGGGCAAACGCCACGGTCCATCAGCCGGTACGAGTCCGGTGAAGCACCACGAGACTGCGCGAGACGCTGTCGCGGGTCTTGGATTTTCCCACCGAGTTCTTCGCCGCGCCTGATGCACCCGAGATCGAGGTTGGCACCGTGAGTTTCCGCGCCGCCCGGCGGGCAACACCGCCCGTGCCCTGCGACTCCATCCCAGAATACCTGCGGACAACCCTCCGATCTCAGCACTTCTGAAGGTGCGAGACCAGTTCGAGGTCTCCGCAATGGCGTTGGCACACGCTGCGCACAGCGCGCGACGCATGACCGACTGGGCCTGCCGTAGATGCGCCAGCCATGTTCACCACCACGCAATTGGGCACCGGCGCTTGCGACTGGTTCACTGGTAGCCGCCCGGCCGTCAGCGGACATGTGGTCGTGCACCCGCAACCCGTCAACTCCCAACGTTCAGTTTCGGGTGGCTTGGCTGACTGACCGGGCAGGCTTTGGTCCCGAGCGGGCGGCCGAGACAGCCGCGGCGGCAGCGCTTCGGTCACGGCGTAAGGAAGCCCGTCTTGCCGAGCAGGGTTTGCCCGGTCCAACCGGTCACGAGGTCGACGAACTTCAGCGCTAGGGTGCGCTGCCTGGATTGCTTGAGGGCTGCGATCTCGTAACCGGTGATCGCCGCCGACGATTCACGGAACCGCACTTCGGTGACCTTGTCCCGGGCGGTTGCGGCATCGGTGACGTAAACGACCCCTGCGTCGGCCTGTCCGGCCACGACTTTGTCGAGCACGTCAGTGCCCGAAGGTGCTTCGCCGACGGGAGTCAAAGTGATGCCCGTGGATTGTTCGACCCGCTGCGTGGCACCCCCGCATGCGGACTGCGGACCGCACACGGCCACCACGACACCGGGCTCGGCTAAATCCTGAAAAGACTTGATGGCCTTGGGATTACCCGGCGCGACAACAATGGTCAAGGCATTGAGGGCAAACGTCACCGGTACACCGCTGGATAAGTCGGCCTGGGCGAAGTCGTCCCTGCGCCTGTCGCCGACCGCAAGCACGTCGGCATGGGCACCCGCGACCAGTTGTTGCACCAGGTCAGAAGATCCCGCGAAAGTGAACTGCACCGACGAACCGGGATTCTCCCGCTTGAACTGCTCGCCGATCTCGGTGAACGCCGGTTCCAGCGAGGACGCGGCGTAAACAGTGACCACGCCCGCTGCCCAGGGGTTGCGAACCTCGGGCAAGGGCGTCCACGGCAACGGCGACGAACCGGACCCGCAGCCGCAGACCAGCGCCGGCGACACCGTAATGGCGAGCGCGAATGCCCTCACACGCATCATGACCCCCTTCCGCGCCGGCTGAATTCACACTCCCGATCCAGCGATCGTAGGGACGAAGTCAAGGGGAAAACCACTACCCCGAAGCACGACACTCACATCTTAATAAACATCAACAGTCCCAAGTTTCACTTCTACAACAGAGTCGGTACCGTTATCCGATACGGCATAAGGAGAACTGTGTTCGTAACCGTCAATGCCCGATCAGCCCTGGCCGCCGCGGCGATGGCAGCGGTGGCCGCTTTGGCCGGCTGCGCTCACCTCACCGACGGCAAGGCCGCCTGCCCGGGCTGCCGGACCGCCGCCGAGCCGGACGGTCCGAGACGGCTGCCGTCGATCGTTCCGACACCGAAGATCATCCTGCCACCCGCGCCCGGCGGCATCCTGCCGCCGAACGCGCAGGGCTACGTCTATGTCGAGACCAAGTCAGGCAAGACCCGTTGCCAGCTCAACAGCCAATCCGTGGGGTGTGAGGCACAGTTCGAGAATTCTCCAGTCGTCTCGGGCACCCCCGCCAACAGCGTCAGTGTCGACGCATCGGGCACCGTCCGCTGGATCGTCGGCAATCTCGGCGATATCCCGGCGGTCATTCTCGACTACCGCACGTACTCGGCGGCGGGCTGGACCATCGCGGCCGACGAGACGGGCACCCGCTTCACCAACGACGAAACGGGTCACGGAATGTTCGTGGCCGTGGAGGGTGTGGAGTCCTTCTAAGCTGGCGAAGGTGGACTTCCGGGTATTCGTCGAACCGCAACAGGGCGCCTCCTACGCAGACCAACTCGCGGTCGCAACCGCCGCCGAAGCGCTGGGCTACTCCGCGTTCTTCCGCTCCGACCACTACGTAGCGATGAGCGGCGACGGCCTGCCGGGGCCGACCGACTCCTGGGTCACGCTCGGGGCGCTGGCACGCGAGACCGGCAGCATCCGCTTGGGCACCATGGTGACCTCGGCGACGTTCCGGCACCCCGGCCCGCTGGCGGTGTCGGTCGCCCAGGTGGACGATATGAGTGGCGGCCGCGTCGATCTCGGTATCGGCGCCGGCTGGTTCCTGCGAGAGCACACCTCGTATGCCATCCCGTTCCCCGCGCTGGGCGTACGTTTCGAACGCCTGACCGAGCAACTCGACATCCTGACGGGGCTATGGAGCACCCCCGACGGCCAAACGTTCAGCTACTCGGGCACGCACTACACAGTGACCGACTCTCCCGCCCTACCTAAACCGGCACAGCGCCCCCACCCGCCGATCATCATGGGCGGCCTAGGCGCGAAACGCACTCCCGCATTGGCCGCCCGATTCGCGGCGGAGTTCAATGTCCCGTTCAGCCCGCTGGGGGTTGTCGCCACCCAGATCGGCCGGGTGCACGAGGCGCTGGCGCAGGCAGGAAGGCCCGCCGCCTCGATGACATACTCGGCGTGCTTCGTGGTCTGCGCCGGCCGCAGCGACGCCGAGTTGTCGCGCCGCGCCGAGGCGATCGGCCGGGATCTCGACGAACTCCGCGCGGGGAGCCCATTGGTCGGCACGGTCGACGAGATCGTCGAGAACCTCGCCCCGTTCGTGCAAGCCGGGGTGCAGCGAATCTACCTGCAAATGCTCGACATGTCCGATTTGGACCATCTGGGATTGTTCGCCGAGGAGGTTATGCGGCAGTCGACGTAGAGTGTCTGCCCGTGGGGCAAAACGACCCGACCGGGGCCGGCAAACATTCCGTCGACCATCCCGCTACCGTCGCCTACCCCGATCCCTTCCCGGCCTATCCGCCTGAGCCCTACGAATCGGCTCGATCGCATCCTCCCGACGAGTCCGAACCTCCCACCGACCCGCACTTTCCGGCGCCGCAAGTCCCACCCGGGGATTTCGACGCCTTTGCAACCGGCACATACCGGCCAGACTCGCCGTGGTATCGCTCGCGCACGGCGACGGTGGCATTGGCCGCCATCGCCGTGGCCGTTGTGGCGATTCTCATCGCATCTGTGCTGCTGGTGTCCGGCAAGTGGACGATCGATGAGACGCCCTTCACCCGCACGTCCCCGGCGCCCACTTCCAGCGCCGTGCCGACACCCACCACGACGCCGCCGACGAGCCCCCCGGCGCCTCCGCCTCCCCCACCTCCGGCGCCGACCGAGAATCCCGCGCCGGCCTACCCACCCAACACCTACGCGCCCGCGCGTCCTCGTCCCACGGAGGGCACCCGCCGCCATGTGACCACACCGGAAACTCGCCCGCCGGATATCAGCGTGCGGCCGACCCACCGCACGGCGTTCCCGGGTCAGCCCGGGGCGAACTGACCGGCCGCGTCCGGCCTACGATCCCGTGGCCTGCGACGGCAATCCCGACGACGACTTCTACGCCGAACCCACCCAGTACGCCAACTATGGCGGGGACAGCGATGCCCAGGCGTACAGCGAGTACCTCTCACAACCCCAGTTCGCGGCCGATTACGGCTACCAGACGACCGCCCCAACGCGAACCGTGGTATCGCAAGCCGGCCGGCCTCGTCGCCCTCGGGGCAGTCGCGGTCGTCATCGCCGCTCTCGTGATCTACGCGATCGTCAGCTTGGTCGGCCGGTCGCCGAGCAGCACGCCCACGGGCACCACCACGGCGATCCCGACGATCACGACCGCGCCCGCGCCCGCGCCCGGCGGTGAAACCGAAATCCCGCCACCGCAAGCGCCCGCACCACCGGCGCCTCCGCGTACCGAGACGGTGACGGTGTCGCCGACGGAAGCGACGACAACCGCGCCGACGACAACGACCGCCGAACCCAACACCACCGCTGCGCCGACAACCACGGAAGCGCCCGCGGTCAGCACCGTCACCGAGACGGTCACGCAGACCCGCACCCGGCCACCGTGGCCGACGTTGTTCCCCCGCCCGACCATCGACGGAGCCGGTCAGTAGCCGCGGGCGGCGAACTCCGCGACCATCGCCTCGGCGCTGCGCACCGCGGCGTGGCAGGCCCGGCTCGTGAACGGGTCGTTGAGTGGATGTTCGGCCCGCCGCCGCCAGCGTTGAGCGGCCGCTAAGGCCGCTCGCGGGCCGTCATAGGGCAGATCGGCCGTCAGACCCAGCCGACTGGCGCCGTCGGTGCCCGATCCACCGATGATCCGACGCAGCGACGCCATCTCACTTTCATTCAAAGTAGTTGGGCGCGAGCGTAATTGGCTGAGTATCCGAAGTTCTTCGAAGGCATGCGTGTCGGCGAGCAAGGGATCGATGTCGGCGACGATGCGCGGGGTCGCGTGGATGGGATTGCCCTGGACGAGACGGCGCAACGACAGCAGGGCGGTGTGTGCCTTGAGCAGTTCGGAGCGTTGCGCGAATTGCTGGTCGATCACATCGCGCAGCTCCACCAAACCGCTTCGCTCCAACAGTTCCTCGGCCAGAGAGTCCGAATCGGCGACCCCGCTTCGCAGCACCGCGATCGACATCCGGATGCCGAACATGCCGAACCGGTCGAGCAGCTGCGCACGGGTGGCCGCATCCACCGGGAGCGTGCTGTCCTCGCGGATGAACCGGTCGACGCTCAGCATCGCCTTGTTCAGGTCGCCCGCGTCGACTCCCGCGAGTTTCTCCAGGGCGACGAACTCACTTTGACGCAATGTGCGCGCGGTCAGCGCGAGCAGCCCCGCAACCGGCACGACCGCCTGGCAGACGCCGGTCTTGTCCAACTCCGAAGTGAACCTCGCGGCGACGTCCTTCGCCGACAGCATGGCATCGATCCGCCCGGCGCCGATCTCATCAGCCCGCGAGGCGACGCCGATAACGCCGAGCGCTCCCGCCGATCCGCCGACCAGCTCGCCGATCTGCTTGAGCAAAGCGATATCGACTGCGTTGAGCGTGCGCAGCAGGAACACGACCGCATCCACGCGTGGTACCCCGCCGTCGGGAACGAGCAGCCGCATGGTGCGTTCGGAGACGTCCCGTGAAAGCGACGACGTACCCGGTGTGTCGATGATTGTGGCGTTGATCAATTCAGCGGCCGGCCATTCGACGTCCAAGTCGGCGACAGCGGCGGTATCGAGCGCGCCGAGGTCGAACGTCAACCCACCCCCGCCGGCGGTACGGACTATCGGGACGTTGGTGCGCACCCCGTCGTGATGGTTTGCTGTCACCTTCGGCGTGGGTCCGTGACGAAACCATGTGACGATGCGCGTGGCCTCGGTGGCGTCTGTCGGTGCGATGTCCTCTCCGACCAGGGCGTTGACAAGGGTCGACTTGCCCGCCTTAAGCGAACCCGCCAGCGCGATCCGGATAGGTTGATTGAGCCGGCGGCCAATCAGGTCGAGTTCGCCGAGGACGTCCCATCGCCTGCGGTCGGCCGGTTCCGTCTGGTAGGCACGGATCGTCCCGCGCAGAATCGCGCGCACCTGATCGCTCGTGCTCATCGGTGGTCGAGTGTACGGGGGAACTACGCCCAGCTAGGATCGGCGCCCGTGGCGCGAGATGAGGAGGATGAGGAGTCGGACGGCCCTCCCTGGCATACGACGCACGCCGCGACCTTCGTCGCAGGAGGTGTGGGTGCCGTTCTGCTGGCTGCCCTGGCGGTGTCGGTGGTGCAGATGTCCGACGACTGGAGCCAGCCGCAGACCACGTTGCTGACGACTCCGGCGACAACCCAGCCGGCGCCCACCTCGCGCGACGCCGAACCGTTCGTCATCACGCCGTCCACCACGCCGACCACGTTCGCCACCAGCGTCTTGTCGACCACCGAGTTCATCGACCCGGCCGCGACCCTGCCGCCGACCGAAACCACCAGCGGCTCCACCACCACGCCGGAATCCACCACCAGCCAAACTGATTCAGCCCACACCGAGTTGCCCACCACCTATCCGCTCACGCCCGGTGAAGCGACCACGCACGGGGCCACCCCGGACGAAACCACGTCGCCGACACGCAGGACACCGCGGTACAACATCACCCGGACACTGGCGCCCGGCTAGCTGCGCAGCTTGTCCACGTTGTCGCTCACCTGCGTCAGGATGTCGAGCTGACGCTCCAGTTCGCGCACCCGGGTGTTTCGTTCGGTTTCCTCCAGCCGGGCCGCGGCAACCGCTGCCTGCAACGACTCGTTGAGCGAACGCGTGGCCTGGTTCGCAATCTCACGGTAGTGGTCACGCAGCTGTCGCTGAACGGCCTTGAGCCGGTCGCGGGCCTCCTTGGCGACGACGAACGACACGTCGTCGATGAACTTGCGAAGGTTGGTCTTGGCCTCGTTGCGAACCCGCAGCAACCGGTTGTCCATGTCTTCCCGGTACGCCTTTCGGCCCAGCAGAAGACCGGCACCCATCGACAGGGGGTTGAACATGCCGAGCCCGGCGACCGACGTGAGCATGCCGAACATCAGCACGCCCCCGTATGACCCGCGCATGCTGGTGATCGCCTTGTGACCGACGCCGATCGGCTTCGACTCGAGTCTGGCCAGCGACTTCAAACCGGAGAAGCCCGCACCCATCTCCCGCGGACTCAACCGGGGCATCTCAACCGCGTCCAAGCCGGCCTCGACGAACGTGCGGGCCACCGCTTCGGCCAGCGCTTCGGCCCGCCGATAGGCCCACACGAAGTTGTCGCCGACGGCGGTGGCGACCGCGTCGTGCACGTCGGTGCCGATCTCGGCCCAGTGCTGGGTCGGGTCGCAGGAGTCGATCAGGGTCTCGATATGACCGGTGATCGTTCGGAATCGGGTGCGCAGGTCGTGATCGACATCGGCGGTCAAGTCCGCGATCCCGTCGCCGAGCACCTGCTGCCACAACGCGGTGTGCTGCAGCGCATCGGATGCCTCCCGCTTACGCCGTTCGAGATCCTCGGTCAGCCGGCGCACGTCGTCGGGGTCGTTGATCGCCGACAGCTCGGAGCGCACCGCCAGGGTGAGATGTTCCGCTGCGGCGGCGATTTCGGCGACGACGTGGTCACGGATCCGATCGTGCTCACGTGACAACACGCGCTCGGACAGGAACTTCACGATCGCCGGGAAGTTGGACTCTTCGTTGAGCTCCCGGTCGTCGTTCCCTACCGCGTGGCTGCGCAGCAGCGAGGACACCGGGATGATAGGCAGGTCGACACCGGCGTCGCGCAGGTGGGCGGTGTTGGTGGCGACGACCTGGCGCCACCGCGGATACAGGTCGGTCTTGGTGGCCACGACCGCGCCGACCGGGCAGATGGCGTAGGCCTGATGCAGAAAGTGCATCTCCGGTTCGGTGAACTCCTGGCTCGTATCGGAGACCATCAGCACCGCGTCGGCGTCCGGCAGCAACCCCAGAGTGGCGGCAAGGTGCGGCTGCCCGTGACCCCCGACACCCGGGGTGTCGACAAAGGCGAGCCCGCCCCGCAGCAACGGGCTGGGCGCGCTCACCTCCGTGCGCATGACCTGCCGTCCCCGCGCGGCGGGCGTGTGCCTTGGATCGTGGCGGATGTCGGCGATCGGTATCTCAATGCTTTGGGGCGTGTCCAGGCCGGGTGCGGGCGCGACCACGATGCGAGCCGACGCCGGATCTCCGAAGGTGACGACGGTGATGAGCGCGGTCGTTTCGTCGTCGCCGACACGCGCGACCGGCATACTCAACAGGGCATTGAGCAATTGACTCTTGCCCTGCTTGAGTTGCCCGGCGATCACGACACGGATTTGTGGGTCGGTGATGCGGTCTCGGGCGATGGACATCCGGTGGCGCAGATCCGCACGGTTGTTGAGATCGGCGATCCTGCTGGTGTGCTCGATCAGTTCGACGATCACCTTGACCCGGCGGGGGTCGTCCGGTTGCGTCACTGGTATGTCCTATCTGTCTGGTCCACCGTAAGCACCGCGGCGGCGGGGACCCCGATCAGTCCCCGCCGTCCTCTGCGTTGGCTCGCGATCAGAACCCCAGCATGTGGTTTCCCGACGCAAATGACAGGTGGTGGCTGTCGTCGAGTGCGCTGTTGACCAGTGACGTGTCGTGACCGCCGTCGAACAGCGAATGGCTCGACGAATCATGCGTGGAGCTGTCCGTCACGATGCTGGTGCGCTCGGAGCTGTCGGAGTGGTCGTCGAACTGCGTCGTCGTGTGGGTGACCGTTGTCGTGGCCTGCTCGCTGCCGTCGGCCGCGGTGGTATTGCCGTGCCCACCGACCGTGGTGGTGGTCTGGCTGCCGCCGATCAGACTCGAATCGCCGTTGTGCACGCTGCTGTCGCTCCCCTTGATGACCGCACCGGAGCCGCCCGCGCTCAGCGAATCCCCGCCGGAGTGCGTCGTGGTCGTCGTACCGCGATCGTGGATGACATTGTCCTTGCCGATCGAGACGTTGGACCCGGTTCCGGCGTCGACGGCACCGTTGTTGACGTCGTTGCCGGTGCCCAGCACCGCGCCGTCGCCGCTGACGATGCCGCCGTCGTTGCGACCGTTCACCGCGACGGCGCCCTCACCCGTTGCGGTGGTCTTGCCGCCGCCCAGGACGATGTCGCCGAAGCCGAGGTTGAAGCCGCCCTGCTGGGCATTGGCGCCGCCAGACTGTTCCGGGCTCAACAGCGGGGTGCTGTTGTGGCTGGCGAGGTCGGTCTGGTTGTGGCTGGCGAGGTCGGTGCGGGTCTCCGGCGCGAAGGTCGGCGCCGGGGCGTAGGTGGGCGCCGGGGCGAACGTCGGGATCGAGGTGTAGCTCGGCGACCATTCGGTGGACGGCGCGTATGAGGGCGCCCAGTCGGCCGACGAGGCGAAACCATAGTGATTCGAGACAGCGCGCTGCAATCCGACGACGGGATCCCCGTCGCCGAGCAGTATCCCGGGCACCGCGGTCGCGGCAACCGCGGACATCTGTGCGGCGGGAACGGCGGCCAGTCCGGCAGCCCGCAGGGATTGCTCGGGTGCGGCGACGAATGCGCGCGCCGCATCTTCGTTGCGGAACAGGTCCAGCAGCCAGTCGAGGAGGGTGAGCATGTGAGTCCCTTTCGGCGTATCACCGGTCCGTCCGGCGATCTGGTGTCCACGCTAGGGGCGCCCAACGAGCACGGAAACGGGGTGGATTCCCGTCATCCCTAATGCCGATTAGGGGATTTCGGACGTTTTTCGTCCGGATATTAGGGGACTTGCGGCGATAGTGGCATTACGGGACCACTTCGCTCCCATTGCGGCCCTGTTGGCGCACTTTATGCTGGTCAGTCCGCTAGTCGAGCATTTCGAAGCCGTGCGCGCCAGCTTCGTGTCCGCCGTACCCATGGTCCAGGTGGCTCGGATGGTCCCGCTCGACGGCCCCGTGCGCCCACTCGCCCCAAAGTGGATCGCCATCGGCGCCCGCGGGAGTGTCGCCAAAGATTGCCGGATGCTCGGCCGATACACCGCTGGACTGCGAGGATGCATCGAAGATCGGTTCGCGGTCATGGATCGTCGGCTCCTCGCCGGCAGCGGGCCGCACCGTTCGGTGCTCAGTGGCGCCCACCGCTTCGCGGTGGACAAGGTCGCCGGCCGGTGGATCGTGCGCGGTGAACGAATTGAGCGCGGCCGTCGCCGCCGTGCCCGTCCACACGTTGCCCGCAGGTACGTCGAAGGCGGCGAAAACCGGCGATGACATCGACAGCGAATCGGAGACCATCGGAAGGAGGCTGTCTACGTCTGCGCTGGTAATTCCCGTCAAATGCGCGTCGTCAATCGCCTTGGCGGGGTCAGCGGCGTAACGTGCGGCGGCGGCCGGGTCGCGCGCCAGCGACATCACGAAATCCAGCAACGCGTTTGCCATTGTCACACTTCCTCGTCGCGCACCGATAGTCCCGTTGAGTGCCGATCGTCTCCAACAGCCACCACTGACATCCAGTCGGTTCTCACATGCTAGCCAGCAATGGGCCCGTAGAAGTTCGGTGCGGAAGCCAAACTGCGTCACCGCCCGTAGGGGATCACCCGTTAGGGGAATCGGTCCCGTTGGGGGATCCGCGGCCGCGTTCGGGCAGGCGGCGGGGGCGGGCGGCTATCGTGGGGCAATCGGCTGGATGCGACGCAAACAGGACGCAACAGGACGCAAAAGGAGTAGCTGCGACATATGCGCGAGACCCTGGGGTTGTCGATCGGCACCACCAACATGGCCGCTGCGCGGACCGGCCGCGCCGCCATTCGGCGCAGGTCCGTATTGACGCTGTTCGCCCACCGCCCCTCGGAGGTCGGCCTCCCCAGCGAGAACCCGAACCTCACCGAAGACGGAATCGTAATGTGGGGGTTCGTCGAGCGGGTCGGTGATCCGATCCCGCTGGTCGCCTCCGACGGCTCGTCGTACGGAGCTCACGATTTGGCCGCCGATGCCCTCGCCGCATTGGCACATGCGGCGGAGGCGGGCTCTCCGCCGTCCCCTGTCCGGGTCGCCGTCGCGGTTCCCGCCTACTGGGGGCCCGCCGCGGTCGGGGCGTTGCGCGGCGCCCTCCGGTCGAAGACGAGCATGCAGTTCGAGGGAGCAGCGCCCGAACTCATCCCCGACACGGTCGCCGCGCTGGCCGCCCTGCAAACCGGGCCGGGGCTGCCGCGCGGCGGAGTCGTCGCATTGTGCGACTTCGGCGGCAACGGCACCACCATCGCATTGGCGGACGCCGGTGCGGGCCTGAGCCCGGTCGGCGAGATCGTGCGCTACCCGGATCTATCGGGCGAACTGATCGACCAAGCGGTCCTCAACCACGTGCTGGCCGGCCTCGCCGAGGCAAGCGATGCCGACCCGACCGGGACCGCGGCCGTCAGCTCATTGACGAGGCTGCGTGGCCAGTGCCGGGCAGCCAAGGAGCGCTTGTCGGCCGAGACGGCGACGGTGATTCCGGCGGAACTGCCGGGTTCGGTCAGCGACGTGCGCTTCACCCGCGCCGAACTCGACAGCCTGCTGGAGACGCCGCTCGCGGGTTTCTTCGATGCGCTCGCAGACACATTGGAGCGCAACAGGATTCCGATCGCCAATCTGTCCGCCGTTGCGACCGTCGGGGGCGGGGCGGCGATACCGCTCATCACCCAGCAGCTATCCGAGCAACTTCGTGTTCCCGTTGTGACGCTGCCCGACCCCGGGCTGGCCGCCGCTTCGGGTGCGCTGGTGCTCGCCGAGTCTGGGTCCTCGCCCGGCGCACCGACCGGGCTCTCCCCGGCCGCAGAGATGCCGACCGGGCTGTCGAGCACCGCGTGGGCAGCGGGCGCCGCAGGAGCCGCCGCCACCGAGTCGGCCTCCGATGGCTCCCCGTCGGCGACTTATCGCGCGCTCGCCTGGTCGCAGGATGAGCCCGGCAGCGAACCGGTTCCCTACTCCGGCGCGGACTACACATTCGACGCCGGCCGGGGAGCGACCGCGGCGCGCCCAGAGGTGCTGTTCGACGCCGCGGACCCCGTGTACACCGCCGAGCCCCCGCCACTGCCCTGGTACAAACGGCCACCGCTGCTCTTCGGTGCGGCGGCCGCCGCCGCACTGCTGGCCGCCGGAGGCTTGGCGGTTTCGTTGACCTCGACGACCGGCGACTCCGGCCCGACGACACCGACCACCGTGGTCCCCGCCGAGCCCGGCCAAACCCCGACCGAGGTTCCGCAGGCCACCGTGACGGTGACAATCACGGGCTCAGACGGCTCGGTCACCACCTCCCTCGTGCCGCCCCCGCCCGTGATCACCACCACTTCTCCGGCTGCCACCACGACCACCACAACGGCGGCGACCACCACAGCGGCGACCACCACCCAGCCGACGACCACGACAACGACCCAGCCAACAACGACGACCACGACCACACCACCCACGACAACCACGACAACAACCACGCGAACGACGACGACAACCACGGCACCGCCGGTCACGACCACCACCGCACCCCCGGTCACGACCACCACGGCACCCCCGGTCACGACCACCCAGGCCGCGACCACACAGGCCCCGGTCACCACCACACAGGCCGCGGCCACTACAGCGCCGGCGCAGACCACCCAGCCCGCGGCGGCCAGCACGACCCAAGCCCCGGTCCCGACAACCCAAGCCCCGGCGGCCACAACCCAGGCTCCGCTGCCTACGCAGGAGGCGGCGGTCACACCGGAGGCGGTCGCCACGCGGGAGGTGGTCGCCACGCAGGAGGTTGCGCCGGCATCGCCGCCTACACCGCCGGAGGCCAACTGATTCCGCCGTGACCGGGGTTTCACCGGCGGTTCAGACCGCACTCGACGCGCTGCGGACCGATCCCGCAGGACCGGTGAAGTTACTCGTGATCGGCGGCGTCGGGACGGGAAAGTCCACGACCCTGGCCGCCATCCGGGCCATCCTTCGAAGCGCCGGCGTTCCGGTGTTCAACCGGCCCCCCCGCCCCGCTGAGACCGCCGCGGCATTCGTCATCGACGACGCCCATTTGCTGACCGATGCGCAGCTGGGCGCGCTGGCCGACGCTGCCGCCGACCCGGCGAACACCGTCGTCGTGGCGGCGCAACCACGCGAACACGATCCGGCGCTGCGAGCGGTGATGGTCACCATCGAGCGTGAAGCGCCACGGATCGTTTTGGGTCCCCACGGACCCGAAGAGGTGGCCCGTCGGCTGTCGATCGACGGCCCCGCCACGCTGGATGCCCTGATGGAGGCCACCGGCGGAGTGCCGTTCATCGTCCAGGCGGCGGCAAACGCACGGGCTGGAGAAAGCGCCGAGCAAGCTGCCCACGCCGCCCTGCTCGACCGGCTCCGCCGGCTGGACGAACCGGTACTGGGGGCGATCCTGATCATGTCGCTGAGCTCCGCCCTGGGAACCGCCGATGTCGCCGCGGCCCTCGGGATCACGGTAGATGCGGCGCTTCCGGTGGTCGATCAGGCCCACGCGACGGGTCTTCTGGCTGCGCCACCTAGCAGCCGGTTCACCGCGACGGTTCATGGCGCGGTCGCCCGCGCCGTCGGCACCTCACGCCACCACGGACTCGAATCTGCACTGCTGCACAGCCAGTCGCAGATGTCCACACTTTCGGTCGACTTCGCTATCACATTGGCAGAACATGGTTTACGGGATGAACGGTTGGCCGCTGCCCTTCAAGACCACGCCGCTCGGGCCCACCCCGGTCACGACGGAACGCCCCGGCTGCTACGAGCCGCCCTCGACGCCGGGGCCACCGATCCCGGTTTGCCTCAGCGACTTGCCGACGCGCTGGCACTGGCGGGCGATTGCCAGTCGGCGTCCACACTGGCCGACGACTTGCTCGACGGCGGCGATCCGGCTCAGAGGGCGACCGCCGTCAGAGTGGCTGCCAGTGTGGCCGCCCACGACGGCAACAGCGGCCGGGCCGCAGAGCTGTTCGGCTGGCTGGCGAAGTGCGGGGAGCCCAGTCCGGACGCGACGACCGCCGCGGCGGGAGCGATCGCGCTGCTCGGGGCGGGCCGTTCGGACGCGGCACAGGCCACACTCCGAGCATCCCCCGCCGGCCCGCCGACGCTGTCGTCGGACACCGCCCGCTGTCTGGCCGAGGGTCTGCTGCAGACGCTCGACGAGCGATACCAGGCCGCCACCGCCACACTCGGCCGGGCAGTCGCCGCGGACGCGAGGCCATCGCGGGCGATGCCCGACAGTCCGGCGGCGCTCGCCACTCTGGCCGCGCTGCACACCGGCGACCCGGTACGGGCCCGCAGTGTGATCGGACGCGCGTTGGCCACGGACTTCTGTCCGATGTTCGGCCACCGTCACCGTCTGCTGTCGGCGTGGATCAGCATGCAGGAGGGCCAGCTTTTCGCGGCAATATCCACGGTTTGCGCGATCGAGGCCGGTCCGGCATCTGGCCTGCACCGGCGTGACGCCCTGTGGGCTGCCGCGCTGCACGCGGGGGTCGCGCGCCGGGCGGGCGACACCGGCGCGTTGCAGCGACATTGGTTCGACGCGATGGACATTCTCGCGGAGTATTCGATCGACCTGTTCTGCCTGCTGCCGCTGGGTGAGCTCTGGGTGGGGGCGGCCCGGCTGGGCCTGACCGAGCGGCTGGCCTATCCGCTCGATCAGGCATTCGCGTTGTTGACGGCGCTCGGCAATCCGGCGGCCTGGTCGCTGCCGTTGCACTGGGCGGGCGTACACGCGGCGATCCTGGCCGGGTCACCGGATTCGATGGCACCGCACGGTCAGGCGCTGATTGCGGCGGCGAGCGCCTGCCCTTTCGCCGCGGCGTTAGCCGGCGCGGGCCGGGCCTGGCTTCGGGTGCTCTCGGGCCAGGTCAATGCCGATGAGGTCGGCACTGCCGCCCGCGATCTCGCGCGATTCGGCTTGACATGGGAAGCCACCCGGCTCACCGGCCAGGCGGCACTGCAGACCCCGGAACCACGGGTTTCCGCCACGATGCTCCAGCTTGCCCGTGAGCTCAAACTCGTCACCGACACGGCCCAGGCAGTCGCGGTCGGCGACTCGGCGAAGGTTCCGCCCACACCATCCACCACGGCCGCTCGGTCGCCGTTGTCCGAGCGAGAGCGCGAAGTCGCGGAGTTGCTGTTGCTGGGGTTGCCCTACCGCGATATCGGAGCGCGGTTGTTCATTTCACCAAAGACCGTCGAGCACCACGTGGCCCGGATGCGGCGGCGTCTGGGAGCGGATTCACGGCCGGAGATGTTGTCGATCCTGCGCGCCGTGCTGTCGCCGGAACGCTAGGCGGGCACGCCGAATCGGACATATGTCCAGACAAGTTAGGTAAGCCTCGGTAGCGGCGAAGTTCGCCAAGATGCGACTATGAGCAGGACAGACCTTAAGTTACCGATAAGTAACATGTCTTTAGTTACCCGTCAGTAACCTCAATATGGAGGAGCACTGTGGACCTCTTTGCTCTCCGGCTGATTATCGGCCTGCTGGGAACGGCGCTGGTTTTGCTCTTCGCCGCGCGCCGCGTGCTGTGGCTCACCAAACTCATCCGATCGGGTCAGCCGATCAGCGAGGAAAGCGGCCGCAAAGACCACCTCGTTGAACGCATCACCAATCAACTCAAAGAGGTGTTCGCTCAGACCAAGCTGCTGAAGTGGTCGATCCCCGGGCTTGCCCATTTCTTCACCATGTGGGGTTTCTTCGTCCTGGGAACCGTCTACGTGGAGGCGTATGGCGTTCTCTTCGACCATGATTTCCACATTCCCATCGTGGGGCGCTCGAACGCGCTTGGTTTCCTGCAGGACTTCTTCGCCGTGGCGGTGCTGCTCGGCATCATCGTCTTCTCGATCATCCGCCTGCGTTCCGAGCCCAAGGACTATGGCCGTTCATCGCGCTTCTACGGCTCCCACACTGGGGGCGCATGGCTGATTTTGATCATGATCTTCAACGTCATCTGGACCTTCGCACTGTTCCGCGGCGCGTCGGCCAACATCGGGACACTGCCCTACGGCTGGGGCGCCTTCTTCTCACACACGATGGGCCTGTTGCTCGCGCCGCTGGGTCACACTGCAAACGAGATCATCGAAACCGTCGCGCTGCTCGCCCATATCGGCGTCATGCTGGCCTTCCTGCTGATTGTGCTGCACTCAAAACACCTGCACATCGGCCTGGCCCCGATCAACGTCACGTTCAAGCGACTGCCCGACGGCCTGGGCCCACTCCTGCCGATGGAGTACCAGGGCAAGCCCATCGACTTCGAAGATCCCGCCGAGGACGCCGTGCTCGGTCGTGGAAAGATCGAGGACTTCACTTGGAAGGGCTACCTCGACTTCACCACCTGCACCGAATGCGGTCGTTGCCAGTCGCAATGCCCGGCGTGGAACACGGGCAAGCCGCTGTCGCCCAAGCTGGTGATCATGAACCTGCGCGACCACCTGTTCGCCAAGGCGCCCTACATCATTGGCGGCAAGCCGATACCCGAGGGTGAGAACGATGTCGAGCAGCTCATCTCGGCCGAGGGCGGTTTCATCGAGAGCACGCACGACGACAAGCACCACGTGCCGGAATCCGGCTTCGAGCGCGTTCTGGGCGAGGGTCCCGCGCAAGCACTGCGTCCGCTGGTCGGCACCGCCCAGCAGGGCGGCGTGATCGACCCCGACGTGCTGTGGTCGTGCACCACCTGCGGCGCCTGCGTCGAGCAGTGCCCGGTCGACATCGAGCACATCGACCACATCGTCGACATGCGCCGATACCAGGTGTTGATGGAATCGGAGTTCCCCAGTGAACTCGGGGTCCTGTTCAAGAACCTGGAGAACAAGGGCAACCCGTGGGGTCAGAACGCGAAGGACCGGCTGAATTGGATCGACGAAGTCGAGTTCGACGTGCCCGTGTACGGCAAGGACGTCGACAGCTTCGACGGCTACGAATACCTGTTCTGGGTCGGTTGCGCCGGCGCGTACGAGGACCGCGCCAAGAAGACGACAAAGGCGGTGGCCGAACTGCTCGCCGTTGCCGGAGTCAAGTACCTCGTGCTCGGCGACGGGGAGACCTGCACCGGCGACTCCGCCCGCCGCGCCGGCAACGAATTCCTCTTCCAGCAGCTGGCGGCACAGAACGTCGAAACCATCAACGGAGTCTTCGAAGGCGTCGAGACCGTCGACCGCAAGATCGTCGTAACCTGCCCGCACTGCTTCAACACCTTGGGCCGCGAGTACAGCCAGACCGGGGCGAACTACACCGTGCTGCACCACACCCAGCTGCTGAACCGTCTGGTCCGTGACAAGAAGCTGGTCCCGGTCAACTCGGTCGGCCGCGACGTCACCTATCACGACCCGTGCTACCTCGGCCGGCATAACAAGGTCTACGAGGCTCCGCGTGACCTGATCGGAGACTCGGGGGCCACGCTCGCCGAGATGCCGCGGCACGCCGATCGCGGGCTGTGCTGCGGTGCCGGCGGCGCGCGTATGTGGATGGAAGAGCACATCGGCAAACGCGTCAACCATGAGCGTGTCGAGGAGGCGATCAACACCGGCGCGTCCGCGATCGCGACCGGTTGCCCTTTCTGCCGCGTCATGATGAGCGATGGCGTCGACGACCGTGCCGCCGATATGGGCAGGGAGGGTGCCGTCGAGGTGCTCGACGTGGCCCAGCTGCTCCTAGCGTCGCTGGACACATCCGGCGTCACACTGCCCGCGAAGGGTGCCGCCGCGGAAGTCGCCGCGGCGCGTGCCGCCGAGGTTGAGGTCGCCAAGCCGGCCGTGAAGCCTCCGCTGGACACCCCATCGGCGGCGCCGGCAGCCGCAGCGGCCTCCGCTGGACCAGCCCCGGCCGCCGAAACCAAGGCTGTCACCGGGTTGGGAATGGCCGGGGGCGCCAAGCGTCCCGGCGCCAAGAAGCCCGGCGGGGCGGGAACCGCACCCGCCGCGCCACCCGCACCGCCCGCGCCCGCGGCAGCGGCGGCACCGGTGAAGGGCCTTGGTATCGCGGGAGGCGTGAGAAAGCCGGGTGCCAAGAAGGCACCAGCAACGTCGCCGTCCGGCGAGATCGACGCTCCTGCCGCCCAAGCCGCACCGTCGGCCGCGGCGGCGCCGCCCGCTGCACCGGTCAAGGGCCTCGGCATTGCGGCAGGTGTCCGCCGGCCCGGGGCAAAGTCTCCCGCTCCCGCGCCGGCTCCTGCGGCGGAGGCAGTGGCCGCGCCACAGGCTGAAACCGCCGCTCCGGCAACGTCGGCGCCCGCCGCGCCTATGCCGCCCGTTGTCGGGCTCGGGATCGCCTCGGGGGCACGCCGCCCCGGCGCCAGGAGAACGGCGGCGGCCGAACCGAGGCCCGTGCCTCAGGCGTCGCCGCCGCCGGACGCTCCGCCCGAACCCACCTCCAACGGCGAAACGGAGTCCGCCCCGGCTGTCGAACGCCCGCCGGTGGTCGGACTGGGAATCGCCAAAGGTGCCCGCCCACCCGGCAAACGCTAAGCCACGAGTGCTCGTCAGGCGACCTTAGTGAGGCTGAAGGGCGTTTGGGTGATCACGCCGCCGGGACAGCCCTGGTTCGAGTCGTCTGACATCGTGCCGGCAAGGGTCACGGGGTCGATCGACACGTCCATGGTGGCGGGCGCGTAGTTACCGTCGTCGCAGATGACGGCGTCGGGCTTGGAGACGCTGAAATTCCACCGGCCGCCGGTCAAGGTCGCCACGCTGCTCCAGCCACGGTTGCTTACCACGTTGGCGTTGCACCCGTCGGTGGCGCAGCTGGAAGACACCGTCCAGAAGAGGCCCGGATCGCCGTTGGCCACCATGTAGATGCCGTTAAACGGCAGCGGGTCAGCGTCAGCCGGCGCGGCGCCGCCCACGACGGCAAGCGCCGTCATAGCAAGACCCGTGGCCAGCACACGTGGGGTTGTCAGGATCATGTTGTTGCGCCTCCCGGCCGTAGGTGATTCCGCAAGTTAACAGCCACCGCGGCCCAAACCGAGGATCGCGCATGCAATCTCGCGGTCGTGTCCGCTTCTCGGCCTGCAAAACCATTTGGACGGGCATGGGACAATCGCTCTCGTGACCACACACCAGCTGCCGTGGCATCCGACAGGCCACGGTCACCGGCACCGCGTCTTCACGCAGTCGACCAAGCTGCAGGACGTCCTCTACGAGATCCGCGGCCCGGTACACGCCCACGCCGCGCGGCTGGAAGCCGAAGGTCACCGCATCCTCAAACTCAACATCGGCAACCCGGCGCCGTTCGGCTTCGAAGCGCCCGATGTGATCATGCGCGACATGATCGCCGCGCTGCCGTACGCACAGGGCTACTCGGACTCCCAGGGGATCGTCAGCGCCCGCCGCGCGGTGTTCACCCGCTACGAATTGGTGGATGGCTTCCCGCGGTTCGACATCGACGATGTATACCTGGGCAACGGCGTATCCGAGCTGATCACCATGACGCTGCAGGCATTGCTGGACAACGGCGACCAGGTCCTGATCCCCGCGCCCGACTATCCCTTGTGGACGGCGTCGACATCCCTGGCGGGCGGCACCCCGGTGCATTACCTGTGCGACGAGACCCAGGGCTGGCAACCTGACATCGCCGATATGGAGTCCAAGATCACCGAACGGACCAAGGCTCTGGTGGTGATCAACCCCAACAATCCAACCGGCGCGGTCTACAGCCGCGAAGTCCTGGAACAAATCGCAGAGCTGGCGCGCAAACATCAGCTGCTGCTGCTCGCCGACGAAATCTACGACAAAATCCTTTACGACGATGCGCGCCACGTCTGCCTGGCCTCGGTTGCTCCCGATGTGCTCACCCTGACGTTCAACGGATTGTCGAAGGCCTACCGGGTCGCCGGGTACCGGTCCGGCTGGCTAGTCATCACCGGCCCCAAGGAGCATGCCAGCAGTTTCATCGAGGGTATCGGCCTGCTGTCGAACATGCGGTTATGCCCGAATGTACCTGCCCAGCACGCGATCCAGGTCGCACTCGGCGGGCATCAGAGCATCGACGACCTGGTGCTGCCCGGTGGCCGACTGCTGGAACAACGCGACGTCGCGTGGACCAAGCTCAACGAGATCCCCGGGGTTTCCTGCGTCAAACCGCTGGGCGCGTTGTACGCGTTCCCGCGCCTCGACCCGGAGGTGCACGACATCCGCGACGACGAGCAATTCGTCCTCGACTTGCTGCTGCAGGAGAAAATCCTGGTCGTGCAGGGAACCGGCTTCAACTGGCCCAACCCCGACCACCTTCGCGTCGTCACGTTGCCGTGGTCCCGCGACCTGGCCAACGCCATCGAACGGATGGGCAACTTCCTGGCGTCGTACCAGCAGTAGCGCCCAGGACCAGGTCGGGCCTAGGTCTGGCCGACACTTTTCGGCAGCTCCAGCAGGTAGGCGCCGTACCCCGACTTGAGCAACGCGTTGCCACGCGCGATCAACTGGTCGTCATCGATGAATCCCATCCGCCAAGCGACTTCTTCGGGGATCGAGACCTTCAGACCCTGCCGACGCTCAATGGTGCGCACGAAATCGCTTGCATCCAGCAATGAGTCGAATGTACCGGTGTCCAACCACGCGGTTCCCCGGGCCAGAACCTCCACCGATAGCCGCCCCTGCTTCAAGTAGGTTTG